>CALXFE010000016.1 GCA_944387545.1 uncultured Clostridia bacterium
TTTTAGTGGTTTTGTGGTGAAAACATTATATCAAAGGATTCTCAATTTTTCTATTCCGATACCATTTTACACTATTATTAACCTATTAAATTTGAAAAATACATAAAAATGTGTTAAAATATAAAACGTTGCAAGTAAATACGATACAGTAAGTATCCATGTTTTCAACTGAAAGAAAGGAGAGGTAGTAACTAAGAAATAATTAGAAATGCATAAGGACAAAAAACAGAACAGAAAGGAAGAAAAAATGAAAGCAGTTGAGATTTTAAGAAAAATCCTACAAAAATTCAGACAAAAGGAAATTGAGAAACCAGAAATTGAGCAAGAAACAATTAAACAACAGGAAATCGAGCAACGAGAAATTGAGCAAGAAACAATCAAGCAGCAAGAAGTTGGACTAAAGTTAATTAAACAGCAGGAACAACAAGAACAAGAAGAAAATAAAAAACAAAATAGTAGGTGGACCGATAAAGAAAGTTTTAAAGAAGAGGAAGAAACAGAAATCAAAGAACTTAAAATCAAATCGGAAGATGAAAGCTCAATGAAGGTTGAATTTGTTTTTGCAAACGGAAGAGTTTTCTTAAAGAAATTTAAGAAAGGTGTTTTCAACTACAGAGTAGGACAAAAAATTAAAATGGTTATAGGTTCTGATCATATCATGAGGGATATATGCCCTTCTAATTGACAGTATTAGTTATAATGTGGTGGAAGTCTTCGGACGACACCTAGGTGGGTAGTAGATACAATATATTATCTACTACTCTTTCTTTTTGTTGGAAAATGTGTTAAAATATATAAGAAACTTTTTAAAGAATCCTAACCTACTTAATGAACTCTTAAAAAGAAATGAAACTCGTTAATAAGAATTAGAAGACAAATGTAAAGGAGAACAACTATGAAAAATGAGTTATCTGAGTTATTACCAACAAAAAATAGAAAAGAAATAAAAAATGATGTAGAAATCGCAGAAGATTTTTTTAAGAACAATAAGGAATTGAGGCAATCGATTGTTTTGGAAAAAGAAGGTGTATATTATATAACACTAGATTCTTTAAAGAAGATAGAATGTCCAATAAAGAGAAAAAATGGTAAAGATTATTGGGAAGCATTTTTTCTTTTCCTAGGGTTCGAATATTATAAAACTCCAAGAACAGGTAGAGTGTATTTAATGGTTAGGTGACAAAATAGAGGTCGCAAGTTGCGACCTCTAAAACATTTTACAATTCAATCTTAGGCTGATACTTCTCAAGCCACATATTTACTTGGCAAAGATAAGCCATAAGTTGTGGACCAGTCGTTGGCTGTCAGAAAAAAACACATATCAATTTTGCAAGAGGCTGTAAGGATTGCTCGAAAAAGGCAATGTACGAATTTTAATAAAAATACGAAAAAATAACAGTATAAATTTACTAAAAGATAAAAAATGCAATTATCTATTAAAGCATACTTGAAAAAAAATAAAAACAATGATACATTAAAAAAGATTAATTTTACTTTGCTTATTTTCATTAAGAATAATTTAAATAAATGTTATCCAACAAATTTAATTAGAAAGAACAACAGATGGAGGAAACAAATGAAAACAATTGCAAAATACAAAACAAAAAAAGAAGAAATAAAAGCTAAAAAACAGAACGCAAAAGTATTTCCTATTTATAAAATGTTCTCATGGGACTTACTATTTTTCTATTCCACACAATATCTATTTTATACAATGGTAAAAGGAATAACAGCAGGAGAAATTTTAAAAGCAAATGCATTTTTTCCTTTATTTATCATTATTATGCAATTGCCAGCAGCGATATGTGCAGATTTTTTGGGAAGAAAGAAAAGTCTTATTTTAGGAAATATTATGATGACAGTATATATACTATTACTGATTATTTTACCAGGAGTTTTTGGAATTTTTTTTGCAAATATATTTTATGCTTTTGGATACAGCATAAAGAGTGTACAAGAAACAAATATATTATATGATTCAACAGCAACAAAGGGAGGAGAAGGATTATATCCAAAGATAAATGGAAAAGGTGCAACTGGATATTACATATTAGATGGAGTTGCTTCTTTAGTTTCTGGATATCTATTTGTTATCAATGGATACCTTCCAATGGTAATATGTTTGATATTTACAATTATATCAACTATCATATCTACAAAGTTTAAGGATATATATGTGAACAAGCTAGAAGAAAATGAACTTTCCAATAAGTTAAAGGAATATAAAGAAGATTTTAAATTTTCCATAAAAAATATTATAAAATCTAAAAGGTTAAGAGCTTTATTATTATTTATGGGATTATTTAATGCAATGATAACAATAACAGGAACGTATAAAGGAAATATATTAACAGAGTTAGATGTTAAACCAGAAACTTTTTCAATGGCTAATGCAATATTAACTTTTATTGCAGGAATAGCATCGACATTTCAAAATAAAATACATAATAAGTTCAGAAATAGAACTTTTACGGTGTTGTCTATATCATATGTATCAAGCCTTGTATCTATGGGATTGCTATTATATCTTCAAACAAATAACATTTTGCCAGTTATTTTAATACTGTTAGCAATTACACAATTTGCAATGGCAAACTATTTTGTATTATCTGAAAGATACTCAAAGAACTTTTCTACGCCAAAAACGAGATCAAGGATTTCTTTTTCAGTAGAATTTTCCACAAATATAATAGAAGCAATTTTATTATTCTTAGCAGGAGCTTTATTAGATAGTACAAATATAATTTTTGCGACATTGTTTGTAGGATTAATATTCTTAATATTATTTGTTTTAGTTTTAGATTATATGAGAACTAGAATAGGATTAAAGCCAGAAGAATATGAAAGAAAAGATATCGAATTAGAAAATTAGGATGAAAGAAAATATATGAGAAACAATTTAAAACCACTCCTATTATGAACTATACCCCAAAAAGTAAAGTTCTTTAGAGTGGTTTTTAGAAACAGTAGATGAGTGTTTAAATAAATTTTTTGTATAGATAATAATGGGTTGTTCCAGGAGGACAATCTTTAAATTCTCCCCAAATAGTATAACCTAATTTTTTATAAAAATCAGGTGCTTGAAAATTCCAAGTATCCATTTGGACACCAATACAATCATGCTCTTTAGCAAATTGTTCTATTTGTTTAATAATTTTCTTTCCATATCCTTGACCTCTCAAGCTTTCATCAATACAAAAATCAGTGAGCATATACCATCCAAAAGAAATATATCCAACTGCTCCACCTAGACATTCATCATTCATAAAGATTCCAAAGTTTGCAGTAATTTTATCATTATGCGTGTAACTAGAATGGTTTTTCATATATTCACAATTTTTAACATTATACCTATGTAAACGCAATTTAACCATAGAATCTATATCCTGTCTTAGGTCCAACTTTATTTCAACTTCATTATTGGTATTCATCATATTATTCATCATATTATTCCTCCTAAATATTCTGATTAATTCTATTAAAATTATAAAACATTAAAATCTAATTTGCAACTAATTGTAATGATAATGCAATTAGATAAAAATATGTTATCTAAAAAACACCAATACCTTGGATGTCAGAAAATAACACATAAAAATTAAGAATAGAGGCTCTTAAATAAAACCTCTATTTTTTCCTAAATTTCAAGCTTTGGACTATACTTTTCCAACCACATGTTTACCTGACATAAATAAGCCATAAGTTGTGGACCGGTCATCAATTGACCAAACCAAGGTCTTGTGAAGCTTGAACCATTTGTATTGAGGATTTCTAGAATATATTTTCTATTTAACAATTCATTAATTGGTGCACTTGGATTTTGCATAATATTTGCAAGCATATCTTTTACTTTAGCCAAATACGTAGGATTATGTGTCTTAGGATATGGCGATTTTTTTCTATCGACAATTTCAGCAGGTAAGAAATCTTTGCAAATATAACGAAGCAATCCTTTTTCTCTGCCATTTAAAGCTTTCATTTCCCAAGGAATATTCCATACATACTGTGCTAAACGATAATCACAAAATGGAACACGAAGTTCAAATCCATTATACATAGCCATTCTATCAGAACGATCTAGTAGTGTTTGCATAAACCAATTTAAAGTGAGATACGAAATTTTTCGTTTTTCGGCAGTTTCCTTAGAATCTGTATCTAATATTTCAACCTCTTCTAAACTTTCGTTATAACGATAATCAATATATTTTTTTAAATGTACTTTTTTACTTAAATCAGGATGTAATAAGGTTTGCCTTTCGGAAATAGCAATTGACCAAGGAAAGGTACCACTATTTAAAGCATCTTCTCTAAAAAACCATGGATAACCACCGAAAATTTCATCTGCACATTCACCTGTTAAGGCAACTGTTTTTTCAGGTTTTACATTTTTGCAGAACAATAATAAGGAAGAATCAATATCAGCCATACCAGGCATATCTCTTGCAATCATACTATCATACAAATAAGAAGCAAGTTCTGGAGTGTCAATTACAATATTATGATGCTTTGTATGCAAATTTTTACACATTAAGTCTATATAATAATTATCTGAATTTGGCTGAAAATCACTTTTAACAAAATTTTTATCATTATCCACATAATCAATTGAATACGTATCTAAAGGTGGTAATTTTTCTTTTTCATAAAAGTCTGCAGCAAATTTTGTAATAATACTAGAATCTAAACCACCAGATAAGAATGTACATAAAGGCACATCAGAAACTAATTGACGAACAATGGCATCTTTTAATAAGTAATGAACTTTATTACAAGTTTGTGCCAAATTATCTGTATGTTCTTCTGAATGCAATTTCCAATATCGTTTGATTTTTAAACCATATTCATTAAATATAGCAAAATGCGCAGGTTTTAATTCATAAATGTTTTTAAAAATTGTTGTACCAGGTGTATGACTAGGACCGATTCCAAGTAATTCTGATATTCCTTGACTATCTAAAATTTTTTCAATACCAGGATATTGAAATATTGCTTTTATTTCGGAACCAAATACCAAAGTGTTATGAAACACAGAATAAAATAAAGGCTTAACACCAAAATGGTCTCTTGCCATAAATAATTCATTTGTTTTTGTATTCCAAATGGCAAAGGCGAAAATACCATTCAAATGATTTACAATCTCTTTTCCAAAATGGATATATCCTTTTAAAATAACTTCTGTATCACAATGTCCTTTAAAACTAAAACCATTTTGTATTAAGAGATCTCTAAGTTCTTTTGTATTATATATCTGTCCATTATAGCAAATAATGTAATCCCCATGAGATGTATGTTCTATCATTGGCTGTTTTCCACCATCAGGGTCAATTACGATTAATCGTTTATGTGCTAAGTAAGCGTTATTTGAAACAAAGTAACCATCTTCATCAGGACCTCTTTTTGATAATGTACGATTCATATTTTCTAAAATAGTTTTTGAATTTTCATTTAATTTTTCTTTTATATTGACAAATCCAGTAAATCCACACATGAAATCTATACCTCCAATCTATATATCATATGCAAAAAAAGAAATAAAATTTATTGATTTTGAAAAAAAAGTATAGTAGACTAAATATGGTGAAAAAAATGAAACGAAAAATAAAATTCAAAAATGTAGTGAAACATTTTATATTAATTAGCAAACATAGATGGATTGTTTTTAAATTATGTTGTAAACTAGGAATACCATGGAGAGGATTGGTTCATGATTTATCTAAATATTTTCCAACAGAATTTTTCGAAAGTGTTCGATATTATCAAGGAAATCGTTCACCAATTGTAGTAGCAAAGGAAGATAAAGGCTATTCTGAAGCATGGCTCCATCATAAAGGAAGAAACAAGCATCATAGTGAATATTGGGTTGACAGGAATGCACCAGTACAAACTCCCATTATGCCATATAAATATGTAGCAGAAATGTTATGTGATAAATTAGCTGCTGGAATTGTGTATCAAGGAAAAAATTGGTACCAAGGCTATCAATTAGAATACTGGAAAAAAGAAAAAGAAAGATTATTCATGAATGAAAAATTAAAAGATATGTTAACAGATTTTTTTACACAAGTAAGTATAGAAGGGATAAATAAAACATTAACTAAGAAAAATGTACAAGAATTGTATAAAAAATATTGTAGCAACAGTTGACAAAAAATGAAAATACTTGTATAATCTTATAGTGACTAAAATAACGAAAAAATAACAATAGATATATACATATATCTGAAGCAAGGAGGGATTTAGATGGCACAACCAAAAAGAAGATGGTCTAAAGCAAGAACACATGCTAAAAGATCAACATGGAAAAAAGAACAACCAACATATACAAGTTGTCCACATTGTCATGAACCAGTAATGCCACATAGAGTATGTAAAAATTGTGGATATTATGATGGAAAAGAAGTAATTGCTAAAAAAGAAAATGAAGATGCATAATTAAGGGGAAAGTAGTGCTTTTTAAAGTGCTATTTTTTGTTATATATGGATAGTTTGGAGGTGCAATATGCCAAAGTCTACATTTTATAATCTTAATTCTGAAAAAAGAGAAAAGATTGAGAAAGCATTAAAAAATGAATTTAGTAAACATACTTTTGAAAAAGCATCTATTAGTAATATTATAGAAGAAGCAAAAATACCAAGAGGCAGTTTTTATCAATATTTCGAAGATAAAGAAGATGCATTAAGGCATATTATTAATAATTTTCTAAAAGAAGAAAAAGAAGAACTCACAAAATTGTTAATAAAAAATGATGGAGATATATTTTTAACAACAGTGGATTTATACATGTATTTTGTTGATAAAAATTATAATGAGACAGAAATGCGATTGTTCCAAAATATTATAAATAAATTAAAAAATGAAAATGTAAATATATTTAAAAGCATCAAAACGCAAAATCTTCAAAATTTAACACATAAAGACAATCAACATTCTTACATTAATACGAATTTATTAAACATAGAGGATGCACATGATATAGAATATATGATGAGAATATTAACTTGTATATTACGAGCAGAAGTAATAGATGTTTTACATGGCAGAATATCTAAGGAGAATCGGAAAAGAAGAATTGACAAAGCAAATTGAGATATTAAAAAGAGGAATGACAAAATAATACAAAAATTTTAAAAAATATGTACAATTTATTCATTTTATGATATGATTTTGAAAGAAAATTACAAAAGAAAGAGAGGGAAGTACCATGTTTGAAAAATTTTTAAAAAGAACAAATTGGACAGATATCGTGATATCTATGTTATTTGTGCTAATTGGGGCATTATTTATTATAAGACCTATAGAAATGATGTCAGTTATATCTATTATTCTAGGAACAATGTTATTTTTAATAGGTATTCTGAAATTAGTAGATTATTTTACCTCAAAAGATAAAGAAGATTATCTTTTGACAATAGCACTAGTTTCAGTTATATTAGGCGTAATTGTTCTATTTTGTTCAGATATTATATCTGGAATATTTAGAATACTACTAGGAATTTGGATTATTGTTTCAGGTATTAGAAATTTCCAAACAACATTAGTATGGAAAGAAGTAAAATCAAAACTTTGGACAACAACCGTTTTTTGTTCTTTATTAATGATTGTTGCTGGAATTGTAATATTGGTAAGTACAACACTAGCATTTAGAATAGTGGGTATCGTAATTGTAATATATGCAATATTAGATATTATAGCCAGAACGATATTTATTAAAGAAATTCAAGACTATTTAGATAAATAACAAATATTCATGAAAAAAGCACTCAAAAATGAACTATACCACAAAAAGTAGGGTTCAAAAAGAGTGTTTTTTTATTGTCTAAAAGTAAAATAATAAAACATGATTTTATATCTTGACATATACCCTACGGGGGTATATAATATCACTCGAGAGGTGATAAAAAATGAATGGTCAATGTTGTACGCCCCAAAAGAAAACATATAGAAATGACGAAGAAAAAAAACAGCTAACCAAAAGACTCAATATTATTGAAGGACAAATTAGAGGAATTAAACAAATGATAGAAGATGACAGATATTGTGATGATGTTTTGACACAAATGTTAGCTGTTAATAAAGCGCTAGACAGCTTAGAAAATGTAATCTTAGAAAAGCATTTAGAAAGATGTATAGCAAAACAAATAAAAGAAGGGAATACAGATGTAACAGAAGAGATTATGAATTTATTCAAAAAAATGAGATAAAGAAATGAACTTCTTTAAGAAAATCATATCAATTTTGAAAAGCAAAAATATTGAAATATAAATTTAAGGAAAGGGTATTGAAAATGAAAAAAGTAGAGATAAAAATTGAGGGAATGCATTGTGAAGGATGTTCAAATAGATTAACAAAAGTATTACGTAATGTAGAAGGCGTAAATAGAGCAGATGTTAGTTTGGAGAATAAATTAGCAGATATAGAATATGATGAAAACATTGCAAAAATAGAGGATTTTTATGAGGTAATAGAGGATGCAGGATTTGAAGTGGTTCAGTAAAAGGCAGAAAGATATATAAATAAAAATGAAGGATACATATTAAAACATTTATTTTATACAAAGATAATTAAGGAGGGGATAGTGTGAAAAAAGTATTATTAAAAATTGATGGTATGACTTGTAGTGCATGCTCTAATGGATTAGAAAAGTATTTAAATAAACAAGAAGGCATTAAACAAGCTTCTGTCAATCTTGTCATGAATAATGCGAGTATTGAATATGATGAAAAATTACTAGATATTCCTAAAATAGAAAAATTTGTCGAAAAAGCAGGATTTGAAAGCTTAGGAATTGATAAATTAGAAAAGGAAAAGAAAAAGACATCATATGAAAAATATAAATTAATTGCTTTAACTGTATTGGCTATTTTAATCTTATATATTTCAATGGGACAAATGATAGGATTACCAATTTTTAAAATAATCAATATGCATGATAATTCGATTTCATTTTCTGTAGTACAATTCATATTATCCATATTTGCTATATTTTTAGGAAGAGATATTCTAAAAAATGGGTATAAAAATCTAATACACAAAACACCAAACATGGATACATTAGTAAGTTTAGGTGTTATCAGTAGCTTATTATATAGTATGTATAATACTTATCTAATTATTGCAGGCGATAATATGGCAGTTCATCATTTGTATTATGAATCCATTGTTATTATCCTCTTCTTTATAAAAATAGGAAAATATGTAGAAGGAAAAAATAAAGATAAAACAAAAGAAGCAATACAAGACCTAATGATGATTACACCTAATTTAGCAGTTATAGAAAAAAATGGAAAACAAAAACAAGTAACTTTAGATGAAATTCGAAAAGGAGATTTGGTTATTTGTAAGCCGGGAGAAAAGATAGCTGTTGATGGGGAAATTGAAGAAGGTATAACACATATTGACGAAGCTTTTATCACAGGAGAAAGTATACCAGTCAAAAAAACAGTAGGAGACAAAGTAATTGCCGGAAGTATTAATTATGATGGTGTGATAAAATACAAAGCCGAAAAAATAGGAAAAGAATCTACTGTATCTGAAATTGTTAGAATGGTAGTAGAAGCAACCAATACAAAAGCACCTATTGCAAAAATAGCAGATACCATTAGTGGATATTTTGTACCAGTAATTATTCTGATTGCTATTTTAGCAAGTATCATATGGGGCATTCTAGGAAAAGATGTTGCATTTATTATCAATATCTTTATAACTGTATTGGTAGTGGCATGTCCTTGTAGCTTAGGATTAGCAACACCACTTGCAATTGTTATGGCATCAGGATTAGCAAGTAGAAAAGGCATATTAATCAAATCAAGTGAAAGCTTAGAAAATGCACACAAAGTAAAAACAATTGTATTTGATAAAACAGGAACATTAACAAAGGGACATTTAAGTATATCAAAAATATATAATTATTCTGACTTAAAGGAAGATGAGATTATAAAAGCAGTAGCTAATATAGAGAATAACTCTGAACATCCTATTGCAAGAGGAATTGTAGAATATGCAAAAGAAAAAAATATAAACATAGATGCAAACACAGTAACAGAATTTAAAAATATTCCTGGATATGGAATAGAAGCAAAATATGATGGAGAAAAATATGTAATTGGAAATAAAAAATTAATGCTAGAGAATCATATTAATATCGATAAAACCGTAAAAGAAAATGAAATAGATGATGACACATTTTTAGAAAATGATGGAAATAGTATTTTATTTGTAGCAAAAGAAGACGACTTAATAGCACTAATCGGTGTAAAAGATATAATAAAAGAAAATGTAAAGGAAATTATTAAAAAAATCAAAGATAAACACATTCATACTGTTATGCTAACAGGTGATAATGAAAAAACAGCACAAGCAATTGCCAATATAATTGGAATAGAAAAGGTAACTGCAAATGTTTTACCAAAACAAAAAGCAGAAGAGATTACAAAACTAAAAGAAGATGGGCTTGTTATGATGTGTGGAGATGGAATCAATGATAGTATCAGTTTAGTAAAAGCAGATATTGGTATTTCAGTTGGTAATGGTACAGATATAGCAATTGATAGTAGTGACGTTGTTTTAATGAAAGATAATTTGGATAAAATTAATGATTTATTAGAAATTAGTAAAAAAACAATGCGTATTATTAAACAAAACCTATTCTGGGCATTTTTCTATAACATTTGTATGATACCAATTGCAGCTGGAATATTTATTCCATTAGGCATAACCATGAATCCTATGTTTGCAGCATTTAGTATGACCATTAGTAGTGTGACAGTTACCTTAAATAGTTTAAGATTAAAGAAAATATAATATATAGAAAATGATAATTTTTCATAATATGTTTTATATGCTAAAATTTCTTTCATCATAAGATAAGACCTCTTTTAAAAGAGGTCTTAAAAAGTCTATAAACGAAATAAACTACATTTAATTTATAGAATTAAATGTAATAATAGCATATGTGTTTTTATAAAAAATATGCATGCAAATGAAAAATAATCCAATTTCAATTGACATAATGCAAAAAATAATGATAATATGTATAAGATACATGTAGTTAGGTACTAAAATAGTTTGATTTATCCAAGCTATTTAAAATGAAAGGAGAATTTTTATGGCAAAAAAGGCACGGTTTCATGCAGACTTAATGGCAATTCATCCAGAAGTTACTGGTAGTGGTATACCAGTAAAGGTAACATATCCAGATAATACAAAGACGAAATTTCTTATCGATTTTGGTTTGTTTCAAGAAGATGAATATAACCATTTAAACCAAGAGCTATTTTTTGATCCAAAAGAATTGGCATTTGTATTGGTCACACATAACCACATAGACCATACTGGTCGGTTACCATTTTTAGTAAAGAATGGATTTAATAAAAAAATTTATCTCACAAAAGGAACAAATTTGTTGATTGATTCTGCATTACAAGATAGTTGTAAAGTTATTCAAGAAGATGCAAAAATATATGGAAAAAAGAGAAAGGCTATCTACAACTATGACGATTTAGATAGAACAACAAAACTCATAGAAGCAGTCGATTTTGAAGAAACAATCCAAATAGACGAGCACATCCGAGTAACATTTTTCATGAACGGACATCTTTTTGGTGCAGCAATGATTTTAGTGCAAATATCTTATGAAGGATATGAAGATATTAATCTCTTTTTTACAGGAGATTATAATGACAACAATATGTTTTTTGATGTAGATCCATTACCTGAATGGGTAACACGGCTTCCAGTAACGATTGTAATAGAATCAACGTATGGAAACATGAAATCTAGTGATGTAAAAAAAGTGTTTAAAGAAAATTCTTTGCGTGCACTTAAACAAGGAAAAATAGAAGTAGCACCGGTTTTTTCTTTAGGAAGAGCTCAAGAAGGTTTGAGTGAAACAAAAAAATGGCAAGACAGCGGAGAATTATCCACAGAAATTCCAATATATCTTGCGGGGAAATTATCTTGGGGATATACAAACATTTTGCTAAAAAATCCAGAAGTGTTTAGGATTAAAAAAGATATGCAAAATTTCCTCCCAAAGAACTTTCATTATGTCGATAGGGATACGTTGAAAATCTTGCTATTGGATAAAAATCCAAAATTGATTTTTACATCATCAGGAATGGCAACACATGGACCAGCATTGACATTAGTACCCCAATATTTAAGAGATGCTAATGCAATGATTCATTTTATGGGTTATTTAGCAGAAAACTCAAAAGGGTACCAGATAATGCATACGCCATATGGTGAAAGTGTAAAGTTTAAAGGAAGAATGATTCCTAAATTTGCAGAAGTGTATACTACTTCAGAATATTCTGCACATGCAAAGGAGAATGTCTTAATAAAACTCCTGAATACGTTTGTAGACAAAAGAATGGTAATTGTTAACCATGGACAAACTGCTGTGCAAAATATATTTGCACAGCAAGTGGTAAAACAGACAAATGCAAGAGAGGTTGGAATATTTGGAGGAGAAAATGTATTTCGGGTTGACCATTGGGGTTATGTAAAAAGTAAGAAAGTGAAATTTTAAGCCAAACGAATTCAAAAAATCCAAAAGAACTAAAGAAGCTTCTGATTCAGAGGCTTCTTTAGTTTTACAAAAACGTAAAAAAGATGTATAATATAGACAGAAAAAGGAGGCAGGCGCTATGAAAGAAAGAAAAGTTTCTATTATTTTTAAATCACTTGTGATACTTAGCCTCTTAGCGGGAATACTTTTAAACGTAATAAATTGCATATCTATAAGTGCAATATTGTCTTATTACACGCTCCAAAGCAATATCATTTGCTTGGCCATGTTTATAGGGACAATGGTAGCAATATCCCTAAAAAAGAATTATCGGTCAAGTGACATATATGCATTATTAAAAGGTGGAGTAGTAATAGCAATACTCGTTACTGCAATTACCTATCAAATTGCATTAGTACCAAACAATTTTAATATGGATATTGGCTATACCATGCAGACAAAAAGATATTGGGCGAATCTATTTGTTCATAATATATCTCCAGTTATGGTTGTTGTGGACTATTTGCTATTTGATGCAAAAGGCAAATTCAAGTATTATTATCCATTCGTTTGGCTGTTTTTTCCATTAAATTATGTACTATATGTATATATATATAACTTATTAGGTGGAAGATTCTTTGGAATAGGCGGATCTAGAGACCTTGCATATATATTCCTAGATTATAACCAGATAGGATATATGGGTGTTGTAAAGTCCATAAGCTTGATGGCTGTATTTATTTTAGGCATATCATATGTCTTAGTATTTCTCGATAGACGGGGACAAAACAAGTGATTGAAGGAGAATTGATTGAGAAGAAATTTCTTAATCAATTTTTCTTTCAATTCATTGACATAGATATAAAGAATGTGATAAAATAAACAAAATTAAGAGCATACCTAGAGGAAACTCGAGCGGTATGAAGTAACCAATAGGTTACTACACAGAAAGCAAAATTAAACCTTGCTGGAGGAGTCTTAATAAAAAGATTTCTTTAGCAAGGTTTTTTGAATATATAAATAAAGGGGAAATATTTATGGAAAAGGTAGATAAAATATTAAAAACATATTATAATCATTATGAAGAAGAAAACAGATTTAAAAAATCAAATCATAACAGGTTAGAATTTATTACAACAACAAAATATATAGAAAAATATTTAAAAAAGAAAGATAAAATCCTAGAAGTTGGAGCAGGAACAGGAGCCTATTCTTTGTATTATGCCAAACAAGGTTATGATGTGACAGCAGTCGAATTAGTAGAAGAAAATATAAAAAAATTAAAACAAGGAATAACAGAAGAAATGGACATAAAAGTGCATCAAGGAAATGCAGTTAATTTAAGCATGTTTGCAGATGAAACATTTGATATCACACTTGTATTGGGACCGATGTACCATTTATTTACAAAAGAAGAACAAGAAAAAGCAATTTCAGAAGCTATTCGAGTTACTAAAAAAGGAGGGCTTATCTATTTTGCATATATCACAAATGATGCAGTTATTTTAAAAGTTTTATTGCTAGAACACAAATTATTAGAATATAAAGACAAACATGATAAGGATTTTAAATTAGATAACTCACCAGAAGAGGTTTTTTATTTATTTTTAATCAAAGATTTTGAAGAACTGATGAATCATACCAATACGGTCTGTTTACACGAAGTAGCAACAGATGGGATTGCACAGGCAATGCAAATCTATATTGACAATTTATCAGAAACAGAATTTAAAGAATGGATTCAATATCATTTGGCAACTTGTGAAAGAAAAGATTTAATGGGATATAGTAGTCATGTATTACATATATGCCAAAAGAAATAAATAATATAAAGGAGGAATTTTTATGAAAACAATCATACCAGAAAAATTAAAAAAAGGTGATGAAATTCGAATCATTGCGCCTTCTAGAAGTATGAAAATTTTAGGAAAGGATTGTATAGAACTTGCAACAAAACGTTTAGAAGAAGAAGGATTTAAGGTTACATTTGCAGAACATGTCATGGATTCTTTTGATGATAACTATAATTGTGCAAAAATAGAAGATAGAGTAAAAGATTTAGAAGAAGCTTTTAAAGATAAAAATGTAAAAGCCATATTAACTGTCATTGGTGGATATAATGCTAATCAATTGTTACAATATATAAATTATGACATAATAAAAGAAAATCCTAAAATTTTATGCGGTTATTCAGATATTACAGCTTTATTAGATACTATCTATGCCAAAACAGGACTTGTAACCTATTATGGACCACATTATTCAAGTTTTGGAATGAAAAAAGGATTGGAATACACATTAGAATATTTTAAAAAAATGTTCATAGAAGAGAATGAAGAAATTGATATATTACCATCAAAGCAATGGAGTGATGATGCTTGGTTTATTGACCAAGAAAATAGAGAATTTTTTGAAAATAAGGGTTATTTAATCATTAATGAAGGAAAAGCAGAAGGAGAAATTGTTGGAGGAAACCTATGCACATTAAATCTATTACAAGGCACAGAATATATGCCAGATGTAGAAAACAAAATCTTATTCTTAGAAGATGATGGAATGGCAGGAAATGCTTTTCTAATGGAATTTGATAGAAATTTACAATCTTTATTACACACAGTAAAAACGATAAAAGGAATTGTGATTGGAAGAGCACAGAAAAATTGCAATATGACAGATGAAAAATGGATAAAATTAATTAAAAATAAAGCAGAATTAAATGGTATACCTGTGATAGCCAATGTTGACTTTGGACATACTACGCCAACTTGTACATTCCCAATTGGAGGATATGCTAAAATAGAAGCAAAAGATGGAACAGCAAGTATACAAATACGAAACCAAAAATAAAGTAGGTGGGATAATGAAATATTTTAAAAAATTAGTAGGAGATACCATATATTTATCACCAAGAAATAGTGAAGATGTAGAAATATTTACCAAATGGCTAAATGATTTTCAAGTAACAGATGGTACAGGAAGAAGTGGCTTAATGGTAACCTTAAATGATGAGAAGGCGTATTTAGAAAAAAATCATGATAATGAAAATTATTATTTCGTAATTGTTACTTTAGAAAATGATGAGATGATAGGAACCATTAGTTTAGAAAAAATCAATTATAGAAATAGGTCAGCAAAACTTGGTATCTTTATTGGAGATGAAACATATAGAGGAAAAGGAATCGGAAAAGAGGCGATTCACTTAATTCTAGATTATGGGTTTAATTATCTTAATTTAAATAGTATTCAATTATCTGTTCTTTCATTTAATGAAAGAGCGATTACTTGTTATAAAAAATGTGGATTTAAAGAAGCGGGAAGACTAAGAGAAGATTATTACTTAAATGGAAAGTATTATGACAAAATTTTAATGGATATATTAAGAAGCGAATTTCATGAAACATATATTAGAAATAAATATATCAAGTAGGTGATAAAATTGGACAATATCCATTAGTTGGATATGGATATCAAATTTAATTAATGGAGAAAATCTGTATATAGATTTCCTCCATTTTTATGACTAACATAGATAAAAGCTATGGACACTAATGTTTATTAATTATAAACCATCCTATGGAAGAAAGTTAAACAATATGTAACCTTTTCTAAAAAAATGGTAATATATAAATGGATAAAAATGGAAAATACTGTTGTTGCGAATATATACGAATGTATGTTAAAATATAACTGAGAAAAAGATACATAACAGATAAATAAAAAAGTAAAGGAAAAATATATGAAAAAAATCAAGGAAAATGGAATAAGAAATATTGTACATACAAATATTTGTATTATCATTATGATACTGGTTGTACTAATTCTTACCATTCTATATAAATACATTACATATAAAAATGAAATACAAGCACCATTAGAAACCAGTGTGAATGTTGAAGAATTATATAATACAACAAAAACAGAAGAGGAAGATATAAACGAAGAGGAAAACAAAAAAGATGTTAATAGTAATATATCTGACTGGGAATTGCTATTGGTCAATAAAAATCACAAAATTCCAGATGACTATATTATTGAGTTAGAAGAGATAGAAACAACACATAAAGTAGACAAAAGAATAGCAAGTAGTTTGGAAGCAATGTTAAATGAAGCAAGAAAACAAGGATTGTCTCCTATTATATGTTCAAGCTATAGAACGAACACAAAACAAAAACAATTATATAATGACAAAATAAAAGAATATAGAAAACTAGGATATAATCGTGCTAAGGCAGAAGAATTAGCATCTTATTGGGTAGCAATTCCAGGAACAGGAGAACATGAAACAGGTTTGGCGGTGGATATTGTTTCCAAAAATTATCAAATTCTGGACGAAAAACAAGAAGAAACAGATGTACAAAAATGGCTAATGGAAAATTCATATAAATATGGATTTGCTTTAAGATATCCAACAGATAAAAAAGAGATTACAATGATAAATTATGAGCCATGGCATTACAGATATGTAGGAATAGAAAATGCAACATATATGAAAGAACATGGTATGTGTTTAGAAGAATATATTGATTATTTAAAACAATTTGATGAAGAAAAATATAAAGAACTTGTTTAATATTTTTTAATATAGATATAATAAAAGTACAGTAATATTATTTTATTGTACTTTTTTGTTGTAATTCAATAGGTGTTATGATAAAATTTTTTCTGAAACATGAATAGAAAAGGTGATTCTATGTCTATGATAGATAAAACATTACAAGATAAATATCAAAATGTTGTATTAATTATTTTATAATAAATAATAGAAAGGTTGAGTTTAATGTATAAAATTATTTTTATTGATATAGATGGAACGTTAAGAAATGACAAAAAGGAAATAACAAATAGAACCAAAATAGAAATTCAGAAAATAGTTGAAAAAGGAATACCAATTGTTATTTGTTCGGGAAGGTATAGGCAATATACAGAAGAGGTAAGTAAAGAAGCACTAGCGAGTGACTATGTAATTGCTTGCAATGGCGGCGAAATTTATAATTATAAAGATAAAGAAATTATATATGAAAATAATCTAAAAAAACAAACAATTATAGATTTATATCAGCTAGCTAAAAAATATGATGTGGAATTTGACATAAATTCTAGAGATAAAAAGATAGTATTTAATAAATCAGATAGTATTTTAGAAGAGTCAGTAGAAGAATTTGTAGAAACACATACATCAACACAATGTGTATTTGCAGATGGAGATGCAACAAAAATAAAAGCCATAAAAGCAGAAATAGATAAATTAGAAGATATAGAAATAATTAATTTATCAAAAAGTTTGCTATATGAAAATGTTCCAGTTGAACCATTAGTATTTTTAGATGTGGTATGTAAAGGAACAAGTAAAGGAAATGCAATCAAAAAGCTATGTGAATATTTAAAAATCAATTTAAAGGATTGTGTGGCAATAGGAGATAGCTATAATGATTTACCAATGTTTGGAGTTGTGGGACATCGTGTTGTTATGGGAAATGCACTAGAAGATATAAAGAAAGTTGCTGATGAAGTGACAGATAGTAATAATGAAGATGGTGTGGCAAAATTTTTAGAAAAATTAAATAAGGAAGTATTTTAAAATGGAAATAAAACTGCATAAACAATTAGAAATTATTAGAGATAAGAAAGATGTAGAATTACCTAAAGATATAGTAGAAAAAATAGAAATCTTTTGGCAAAAACAAGTAGAAGAAAATCCACATTTATTTAATGGAGAAGTATGGAGTGTTACTAAGTTTGAAGAATTAGAAAATAGATTAAGATTAATTATTCAAAAAACGAATTATGCACATTATTTATATGATGAACGAGTAGGATTAGAAGGAAATTTAGCTTGTTATAACTTGAATGGAGGTATATTATTAGAAACAATTGATAAAAAATATATTGTTGGTGAAATGAATGCAACCACTTCTTATCCGAAAGGATTACAAATCCCAGGAGGAAACTTGGACCAAAATGATATAAAAGAAGATGGAACAGTTGATTTAATTGGAAATATAGCAAGAGAATTGCAAGAAGAATTAAATTTAGATTTATTTGATAGATCTATTATAGAATCATATAAAATGCAATATATAGAACTACCAGAAGGAAGAAGACATTCTTATTCTCCAAAATTAAAAGGCTTTTTAAAAATGACATCAGAAGAAATGAAAGACTATTATGAAAAATACAAAATGTATTTAAAAGAAAATAACCAAGAAGTAGAATTTGTAAAATTACATTTTATAGATAAAGAAAATGTATTGAAAGAATTAGATAGTTTAGATAATCCTAAAAGACCATATTTAAGATCTTTATTGTATATGGATAGCAATATTTGATATACCAATACATATGCATGATAAAACAAGAGAAAGAGATTAGTAAGAAAATATAAATCTTATTTGTATTTAACGAAATATAATCAAATATATATACAAAATAGAAATCCCTCTTTAAAAGAGGGATTTTAAACTATGTAAGAAAATGTATGAAATAAGAGATAAAAAAGAAAAAATATTAATATTATTTTAATTTTGTATTAAGCTTCTCTTAAAAACCGCTATTTTAAAATTTATTATGATATTATAAAAATGTAATAAAACAGGGAGGTGTTAAGGTTGCATAGAATTGAAGCTTATTTTAGATTAGCAATCATCTTCATTATTATCATTAGTATTTTATATTTACCAATCTTATTTAAATTAAAAAAGAAAGGAATTAGTCCTATAAGACAAATCAGCTATATAGGATTAGGAGCTTCTGTTTTTCTTATCATATTTGCAACAATTTTATTTACACCAATTACATTTGAAGCAGAAACACATGTCTTAAACTTAATACCATTTAATATGCAAGAGATTGGAATGGAACAGTTTTTGATAGAAAAAATACCCAATATTATACTTTTTATTCCATTAGGATTTTTTCTTCCAGCAGTGTTTAAAAGTAATAGAAAAGCATGTAAAACGATATTCATTACATTTGCTTTGACATTTGGTGTCGAGTTTTTTCAATATTTTATAGGTAGATCATCAGATATTGATGATATTATTACAAATCTTCTAGGAGGAATTATAGGTTTTATAGTATTCAAATTGCTGGATGGATTTTTGAAAAAAACAAGATTTTGGAATAAATTGATAGAAAGATAATAAGATACATTGAAAAGTATAAACACTTTGTATTAAAATAAAATAAGGCATTAGTTTATAAAACGATATACTAATTATATTTTACTTGTAAAAGTTAAATAACTATGCAAAAAATCACACAGAAATTAATTGATGTTTATAGATAAGGAGATTTGAAAATGAGTTTAATAGGAAACATATTGTGGTTTATTTTTGGAGGTCTTTTTAGTGGGCTTTCTTGGATATTGTCAGGAATCATTTGGTGTATAACAATCGTTGGAATTCCATATGGATTACAATGTTTTAAGTTTGCATCAATGTCATTTGCACCATTTGGAAAAGAAATCGAGTATGGAGGAGGAGTACCATCATTATTGGCAAATATAATATGGGTAATCTTCTTTGGTATTCCAATGGCAATAGAGAACTTCATATTTGGTTGTATTTGGTGCGTTACAATTGTTGGAATACCATTTGGATTACAGTTTTTTAAGATTGCTAAATTATCTTTAGCACCATTTGGAGCAAGAATTGTTTAAATAAAGAAACAATGAAATTTTTTCATTTTAAAACATTAATTTAAGATTTGTGTGATTTTTTAAGAGGGTAGCAGATGCTATCCTCTTAAATTCTAATAAAAATAAACAACTTCTTTATTTTTCGAAATATTTATGATATTATAGCGAAGATAATAAAATTATGTAGGAGGTAGAGCATGAACATAGGAATTGATATTGATGGTGTTTTAACAAATGATGATGACTATATTATGGATACAACTTCAAAATATATATTTGACCATAACTTAGAAGGATTACAAAATCCGTATAAATACGAATATCATAAATTTAATTGGACAAGAGAAATTTTAGATAATTATAGAAAAGAATATTTTTGGAATTATATAGAAAACGAACCTGCAAGAAAATATGCTAGTGAAGTAATAAGAAAATTAAAAGAAGAAGGAAATCATATTTATATTATTACTTCAAGACATTATACAACTGAAGATACAGAGGAAGGAGCCAGAACAAGAAAAATTGTTAAAGAATGGCTTGAAAAAAATAATATTTTATATGATGAACTCTACTTTTCACCAGATAAAACAAAAGAAATTGATGAATTAAAAATAGACATAATGATAGAAGACAGTCCAGAAACAATACCAACATTTGTGAAACATACACATATTTTCTGTTATGATTGCAGATATAACAGAGATTTGAAATTAGATAACATCACAAGAGTATTCAGTTGGTATGATATATATATGAAAATACAAGGGTTTGAAAATGTATAATAGAATAGGAGTGCTATAAAATGATGAGAGAAGAAAATAAAATTGTTATATTTGACTGGGGTGGTGTTATAGAAAGTCATAAAGAGGGAGAATATTCAATAGATAGAGCTATCATAAATCTTATAAAACATTTTAATAGTAAAGAAGATGAAAATACAATTGTAGAAAGATATTATGCACAATCAGTAGAAGATATAACATACCATGTATATTTAGAAAATGATAAATGGTTTGAAAAGATAAAAAATGAATTCAATTTGAAATGCAATTCAGATGAATTTTATGATTATTACATAAAAGAATTTGATAAAATAGAATATTACAAAGATGTGGTAGAATTCGCTCATAGCTTAAAAAATAGATGCAAGATTGCTATTTTATCTAATCTAGGTTCATTAGATAAGCAAAGATTAGATAAACAAGTAGATTTAAAAGAGTTTGATTATGTATGGCTTTCGTTTGAATTAAATGCTAGGAAACCTAAAGAAAAAATTTACGAAATAGTGGAAAGTGACTGTAAAATAGAACCTAAAAATATTCTATTCATTGATGACAGTAAAGAAAATATAGAAATGGCAAAAAATAGAGGATGGAATACTTGTTTAGCAACTGGACATGAATTAGATATGATAAAAGAAAAGGTAAATGAATTCTTAGATAAATAATAGGAGAATATAAATGATGAAAATAGGAATAGATATAGACGGAGTATTAACAGATGAACAAAGATATATATTAGATTATGGAAGTGCTTTTTTTACTAAAAGAAATATTCCATATAAGATTCATGATGACATTTATGATAGTAAAGAAATTTTTGAGGTATCAGAAGAAGATTATGATGCGTTTTGGAAAGAGCATATTTTTGATTATTCAGAAAATATAAGTATTAGACCATTTGCAAGAGATATAATAAAAAAATTAGTAGAAGAAAATCATGAGATTTATATAATAACATCTCGCTCATACACAACATATGAAAATGAATATAGATTAAAAATGCAAAGTGTAGTAAAAGAATGGTTAAAAAGAAATGAAATTAAATATAATGATATCATATTTAGTAGAAAAAAAGATAAAATCTGCAAGGAGCTAAATATTGATGCAATGATAGAAGATAAGCCAGAAAATGTAGCTAAAATTTCAAAAAATAGACCAGTTATTTGTTATAATGAAGGATATAATAAAAAATATACCGGAGAAAATATTTATAGAGCTTATTCTTGGTATGATATATATAATAAGATAAAAGAAATAGAAAATAAAATTGTTATATTTGATTGGGGAGGAGTTATAGAAAGCCAGAAAGAAGGAGAATATAATATCTTTACATCAGATATAGATATCATGAAAAGATTAAATGTTGATGTAAACAAAATAGATGTAATAGAAGAATATACCAATTGCAATAATGATGAAAATGGAATTTGCATAAGTTGTCAAAGTAAAAAAGAAGAATGTGAAGCATGGTTTGAAAGAGTAAAGAAAAAATTTAATCTTCAATGTGATTTAAAAGAATTTGCGAAAGTATATGATGAAGAAAGAGGTAAGGTTGTATATTATAAAGATGTAATAGAAATTGCAAAAAAGCTAAAAAAATATTGTAAAATAGGTATACTATCAAATCTAATGTTTTTAGATAAAGAAAGATTGAATAAACAAGTAGAATTAAAAGATTTTGATTATGTATGGTTATCATTTGAATTAAATTGCAAAAAACCTGATAATAAAATTTATGAGATGGTAGAAAAAGAGTGCAAGATCAAACCAAGTAATATTTTATTTATAGATGATAGCAAAGAAAATATAGACGTAGCAAAAAGTAGAGGATGGAATACATGTTTAGCTTCAGGATATGAGTTAGATAAAATAAAAGATAGCATAGATAAATTTTTAAATTGCAAATAAACAGGAGTAAACAATGAAAGTAAGATTATTAGGAACAGGATCCATATATTCAAAATATAATTGTGCAAGTGAGTTAATAGATGACAAAATATTAGTAGATGTAGGAAATGGTGTGCTAAAAGAATTAAGAAAAATAAATTATGATTTAACAAAGTTAAAAATGATAATGATTACACATCTTCATGCAGACCATTATGCAGATTTACCTGCATTGCTAATAAATTTGGAAGTGGAAAAAAATTTAAAACCAATATATATTGTAGGACCAAAAGGATTAAAAGAAAATTTAATAGGATTATGCAATATATATTATCATGATTATTTTGATAGGTTTTTTAAAGAAAAAATAAAATTCATGGAGATATTACCTGAAACAAAGTCAATAGAAATATTTAATGATTATGATATAATGGTTCAAAAAGTAGATCATTACAATATAGAATGTTATGGATATATCATAAACAATAAAGTAGGAATTACTGGAGATACGTGCCTATGTAAAGAAGTATTTAATATATTTGAAAATAGTGAGATTGTAATTACAGATATATCCATGATTAAAGGTACAAAATATCACATGGGAATAGATGACATACAGACAATAAGAAAAACATATAAAAACAAAATAATAGCTACTCATTTAAGAGATGATACAAGAGAAGAATTAAAGAAAAAATACTTAGAAGATGTCATCATAAAAGAAGATGGGGAAGAGATGATAATATAATTATAGAGGTGTGAACATGCATTTAGAAGATATTAAAGTTATTAATTTATTAGATGATATAGAATATTTAGAAGATTTTTTAGTAAGAAAAAAATATATAAACTAGGAGAAGAAAATGAGTAATTTAGATAACAATTTATATTCCAAAATTTCTTTAAAATTTAATCAAGAGGGTAAATTTAAAATATTAATGTTGTCAGATATACAAGAAACTCTGGACTATGACAAAAGAACATTAGAAGGTATAAATAAAATAATAGAACACACAAATCCTAATTTAGTAGTATTAGGAGGAGATAATTGCGATGGAACTATCATAAAAACAGAAAAGGAACTAAAGGCATATCTAGATATTTTCTCTGAACCTATGGAAAAAAGAAAGATTCCATGGATACATGTTTTTGGAAATCATGACCATGATGTAACAATTGATGATATTTATATGACAAAAATTTATGAAGGTTATAAATACTGTATTTCCAAACATACAGAAGATATCTATGGTACCACAAATTATGTTTTACCAATTAAATATTCTAATAAAGATGAAATAGCATTTAATATTTGGGCATTAGATACAAATAACCAGATAAAAGATACCGTCATAAAAATAGATAAAAATATGGATATGTTAAAAAAGCCATCAATCTCAGGTGAATGGGATATATTGCATTTTGACCAATTAATGTGGTATTGGAATAGTTCTAAAGAAATAGAAGAATATTGTAATAGGAAAATTAATGGAATATTATTTATGCATATAGCACCATGGGAATTTCAATATATTGTAAATAATCCTGAATACACAAATGGAAAAGGCAGTATGAAAGAAATTATGAAAATAGGTATGTTTAATTCTGGTATATTTTCAACGATATTACAAAGAAAAGATATTAAATGTATTGGTTGTGGACACAGTCACAATGATTGTTTTGATGGGGAATTTTGTGGCATAAAAATGTGTTTAGATGCATGTGCTGGATATAGTCCATACGGTACAGATGAATTAAGAGGCGGAAGAATTTTTGAGATTAATGAAAATAATACAAATCATATAAATACGTATATGGTACATTATAAAGATTTAATCAATTGATAAGAAAAAAGTAAAAAATTTTAACAGATGTACGATAGAAAATAAATAAACTAATGGGCGAAGGAGAATTTTAAAATTGAGCCAAACAAAATTAAGAATATAAATAATAGGAAAATGGAGAATTAGAATAATGGAAGAGTTAAATATTAAATTAGAAAAAGAAAACAATGATTATTTTAGAGAGTGGATTATAGAAGAATGGAAACATCATAATACAGTAGATTCTATCTATCAGTTACGAATCATTAAACCTGAAGAACTAACTTTTGAAGATAATGAAGAATACTATAAAATTATATATAAAAACAAAATGGTTGGATTTATAGGTATACAAAATTATCCTAAAGAAATCTTTATATATAGATTGTTTTTAGATGAAAAATACAGAAATAAAGGAATCGGAACAGTGGTATTAAATCAAATGATTGATATGGCAAAAAAACAAGATAAAGATATAACATTAGATGTATCAGAAGAAAATAAAGCAAGAGATTTATATGAACGAATGGGATTCAAGACACAATGTCGAAAAATGGTATTAAAAATAAATGATAATATATATGAAAATTAGGAGAAACAAAAAATGGAAAATTTAAAAATAGAAATTGATAAATTACTAGAAAACATTGAAGATAGTCTATCAATTTTAATTCAAGATATGAAAAATAATAAAATTATATATTCAAGGAATGAGAATGAAAAGATAATTTCAGCTTCAACAATTAAAATTCAAATTATGCTAGCAGTTTTAGAACAAGTTAAACAAAATAATATAAGATTAACTGATAAAATATTTGTAAAAAAAGATGATATATTGAAAGGAGCAGAAGCTTTTGAACAAGGAGAAGGGAATTTTTCAATAAAAGAGTTAATAAATTGGATGATTATAAAATCAGACAATACTGCTACAAATGTCTTAATAAATAAATTTGGCTTTGAATTGATTAATGCGTATATTAATCAAGAATTAAAATTAGAGAAAACTAAATTAAACAGATTAATGCAAGATAGTATTGCAAGAGAAAATGGAAGAGAAAATTATATATCTCAAAATGACATGCTGACCACTTTTAAAATGCTGTATAACCATGAAATACTTAATGATAATTTATGTGATTTAGCAATACACATATTAGAAAAACAACGATCTCAAAATCAAATTATGAGATATATTTATGATGATGTGAAATTTGCACATAAAACGGGTGTATTAGATTATTTAAATCATGATGTTGGTGTGATGAACATTAATAACCAAACGATTTATATAGGAATATCAGTATATAATTGTAAGCAAAAAGATGGAAATAAACAAATTGTAGGAAAGATAGGTAAGTTAGTTTATAGTAAATACAAATATAAAGAAGAAAATTAAAGGGAGCTTCAAATGAAAAAATATAACAAAATAATCACAAAAGAATTAAACCGAATACTGCCATATCATTTACTTGCTGTTGTACTACATGGATTGGTAATTTATATAACTTTCAAAATTCCAGAAAGTATTGGAAAAATATTAGATATGCTAATGCAGGATAGTGTAAATAAAGAGCAAATCCTTCAAGAAGCATATTGGTTGATATTTTATTCTGCAATTATATTTATACCAAGAACAATATTTAGAACTTTATATTTTACAGTTTCAAGAAAAGCAGATACTTATTTGAGAAAAAAAGTAGTAAAACACTTGCAAAAAGTCAAACCAGAATATTTTGAAAAAGAAAATAAAGGTAACTTTTTAGCATATCTATCAAAAGAAATCTTGATGATTCGAAAAATATTAGGAAACTATTGGTGGTGTTTAGCTAAAATCATCATAGCACCTGTTATGGCAATTATATTAATTTGGGGACAATTTAACAAACTACTTGCTTTGTGGCTTATACCAATATTTCCAATATCAGTCATATTCATGTATTATAGTTATAAAAAATTAAAAGAAAAAGTAGAAGTGTCTAGAAAAACATATGTAGAATTATCAAAAAATATAGAACAAAATACAGATGGATTTTTATTAATTAAATCATATAATCAGCAAGAAAAACAAATAAGTAGTTTTAAAAATATAAATTCAAAAATGTATAAAGCAGATTATGAAATAGGTGTTGCTAAAAATCATATTAGTAGAATCATTAATATCTTGTATGGTTTATGTTTTATGGTTAGTTTTACAGTTGGAATTCAATATATCATACAAGGCACATTAACAGTTGGAGAATTAACAGCTTTTATAGGATATATTAGTTATGCTTTAACAGATTTTGTTGCAGGAATGCAAAAATTATTAGAGAGAATGCCATATTGGAAACAGTCATTAGATAGATTTAATTATTTCTTAAATTTAGATGAATATAAAAAAGATGGAGAAACTTTAGAAAAGATAGACACAATCGAAATCAAACATTTATCATATTGGTATAATAATACAGAAAAACCAGCATTAGATAATATCAATATGATGATTAATCGTGGAGATAAAATAGGAATTATCGGACAAGTAGGTAGCGGAAAAACAACCTTAATGAATATTATTTCAGGCTTTTATGAAATACCAAAAGGAATGGTATTAATAAATGGGGAAGATATAGGCGACTATAAAAGAGATGATTTATTTTCACAATTTAATTATGCATTACAACAAAACATTATATTAGATGATACAATCAAAGCAAATGTAGATATTACAGAAAACTTAAAAGATAATGAATTTCAAAAAATTATAAAAAATGCAGAACTTGAAGAAGATATACAAAAGCTAGAAAATAAAGAAGAAACGCTAGTAGGAGAAAAAGGCGTAAAACTATCTGGAGGACAAAAACAAAGAGTATCTATTGCAAGAAATTTGTCAAATGCAAGAGAAATCAATATTTTTGATGATACATTATCAGCATTAGACGCTAATACAGAAAAGAAAATCATGAATCATCTTTTAGAAGAGGTGGGAAACAAGACATTAATTGTTATATCAAACAAAATATCTAGTGTAGAAAAATTAGATAAAATCTACGTATTATTAGATGGTAAAATAGAGGATTGTGGGACACATGAAGAACTTTTAAAAAGAAATGAATTTTATAAAGAAATATATATGCTAGAAAAGAAGGAGGAAGAAGATGAAATCTATACTAAAGAAAAATAGTAAAATACTTTTTTTAGTTGCATTTTTCTTAATTATAACAAATATATTAAGTGTTACACATCCTTTTGTATTAAAACAAATACTAGATATTGATTTGAATGATAGCCATATTTCTATTATTTTAAGAAATATAGCAATCACATATATTGCAGTACATATTCTTCTTATCATAGCAAAAGATTTAAGAAATACAGTGATAAATAAAGCAATGTCAAAGATATTGAAAGACTTAAGAGAAAAACTATTTTGCCATGTGCTAAAATGGAATATGGAAACCTATCAAAAATATAATTCATCAGAAATCTATACAAGATTAACAGCAGATATAGACAATGTATCGGCACTATTTTTAGGTACTTTGCAAGTGTTAGTAAATGATGTTTTATACATTGCATTAATGGTAATATTTATGTTTTTGGCAGATGTTAAATTAGCAATTATTGGATGTGTTGCAATGATAATTACAGCAGTAGTTTCATATATATTTACACATCAAGTTGCAAAAGCCAATAGAGGAATTTTAAATAAAAGAGATAAAGAAAATAGACAATATTCAGAAATGTATAATAAAAATAAATTAACCTATTTATTTGGACTACAAAAAAATACAGCTAGAAAAATAAACAAAACATTAGATGAGGAATTAGCTTACAGAAAGAGATTTATTTTTGTAGAAAGTTTTACATATCCATTATCAACAACTATACAGTCATTAGCAATTTATTTTATATTACAGTATACTTTAAATATAGATACTTTCATATCATTAGGAAGTATATACTTGGTTATAAACTATATCAAAGATTGTAGAGAACCTTTAACTGAAATATTTGAACAATTAGAAGAAATACAGTCATCATTTATGTCCTTAAAAAGAATTAATGTCTTGCTAAAAGAAAATGGAGTAGAAGATATAGAAAAAGGTGAATTAGATGAAGATTTAAAAGGTGATATAGAATTTGAAAATGTTTATATGCAATATGGAGATAATAAAGTTTTAAATGACATTTCCTTTATTATAAAAGAAGGAAACAAAGTAACTATAGCAGGAAAAACAGGCGTAGGTAAGACCACAATGATGAATATTTTAATGAGGCTATATCCATTCCAAAAGGGAAGAATTTTAATTGGAGGAAAAGATATAACAAAAATTAGGATAAAAGATATTAGAAAAAATATCTCATACATATCACAAACGCCATATATCCTAGAAGATACATTAAAAAATAATATTGTTCTAGGAGATGAAAATATTACAGATGAACAAATAAAGACAGTAGCTAAGGAAATAGGTTTTGAAAATACGTTGAGCAAATTTAAAGATGGATTAGATGAAAAGATATCTAAAACGAAATTATCTTATGGTCAGTTACAAATGATTGCATTTTTAAGAGCAATTCTGCACAAAGCCAATATTTATATCTTTGATGAACCAACTTCAAATATAGACCTAAAAACAGAGGATAGAATACAAAAATTAATTGATAGAATTGCAAAGGAAAGTACAGTCATTATCATTGCTCATAGAAAGTCTACAATCGAAAGCTCTGACAAGATTATTTACTTAAAAGATGGTAAAGTCGATATGATTAAAAATAAATTTGCAATTTAAAATCACAATATATTAAAGCCAGAATAGGAGAAAAAATGAATTACAAAAGGGAATATAAAAAGTATTTAACAGCATCTGTATTAGATACAGCAAATAATAAAATCGCAAGTTCATCATTCATTTCAGCATTTGCGGTTTACTTAGGATTATCAGATTTAGCAATAGGAATATATGCAGTATTAGATACTATAACGAATATTGTTCAAATTTTTGCAGCAACATTTTTTGGAAAATTTGGACAATCTAAAAAAGTTGTATTAACAAATTATGCTATATATAGAATCGCATCTGTATGTTTCGCATTTATTCCATTTATTTCTGAGGATATAAGTATCAGAACAATTTTCTTTTTTATATTTGCATCCATTTATGCTGTAACAGGAGAATTAGGATATGTTACATTTGTAAATTGGAGAATGACATTACTAAAAAAAGAAGATAGAATAAATTTTGCAGCAATTCGAAACGTATTGAGGAACACAGTAGTTGTAGCTTTTAGTTTAACAATGGGAATAGTTCTTGACAAATGTACAGAATCAGGTTATGAATTATATGGCTTTTTGGCTTTATTTTTTGTAGTATTTGTTATAGCTTTTATAGATATAACAATAAAAATAAATACATATAAACCAGAAATCGAAAGGAAACCAGCAAAAGTAGTAGATACAATAAAAATGCCAGCACAAGATAAAAGTTTTAGAAAAGTTCTTATGGTTTGTGGAATAAATAGATTTGCCTATGGAATAGGAACAATGTATTTAAATGTATTTGTTTTAAGATATCTAAACATAAGTTATTTGTATTATAGTATTTTAAATATTGTTATAAATCTGGCAAGTGCAATTTTTAGCAATTTCTGGAAACATAGAGCAAAAAATAGAGAATGGAAAAAAGTAATTTTACCAATGTGTATGGTATCAATCATAGCATTTGGAATATTATTATATTTTGAAAATACAATACTAGTTTATGTATTGCCAATTGTTTATATATTAATAGGTATCTATGATAGTGCTTATGATATATATGATCATACAGCTATATATGAAAGTGCAAAAGAAAATTACCAAACATCCTATGTGACATTTGAAAGATTTATTGAAGGTATTGTTACAGCCGTTTTACCAATACTTTCATATACAATATTTAAGGAAAGCTCAAATGCAATAAAAATAACATTTGGATTAGCAATTGTTGCATATATAGTTTTGTTTGTATATTTTAAAAGCAGTGATAAAAAACAAGAATTAAATAATCATAAATGAAATAATTACTTAAACTTAAAAAATTCAAGACAAAGATCAAAAACTTAAATAGAATATAAAAAATAAGAAATGGAATGAGAAAATGAATAGATTATTAAGAATAAGTTTTGATACATTACTAACCTCATTAACACCAATAATCGGATGGTTTTTATTAGGGATACTAGTGGACAAAAATTTAATCAATATATTTTCACTTATTTATCCAATACAATTTATAATAAGTACGATAAAAAGTGTTTTTGGAACAGGTGCAAATGTTAGTAGTATAAGAGACAATAATAAAAATAGCGTATATTCTGGAATACTAATTGGAAGTATTATTGGTGCAATTATTTTAGGAATTATTGTGGTAAATATAGATAAATACATATCATTTATGAATATGGATATAGATACTTATAAAATATTTGGAGCATATGGTATTATTCAAATGTTTTTGCAGTTGTTACTAAATTTATCACTTTGCAAATTATATTTTGAAGATGAAAATAAAAGAGCTAATAAATATAGTTTTTTATTTAATATAATAAACTTTTGTACCCTTGTATTATTAAGTATCATAACAAAAGAACAGATAATAATAGTAAGTATTACAACAATTGTTTCTTCTATATTTGTTGCAATTATGCTATTTAGATTAGTAAAAAGAACAAAAATACAAATTAATATATTAAATTGTATAAAATATGATGCAGTAGAGTTGTTTCACCAAATAAGTATGTTTATTATATTCTTATTTGGATTTAAAACAGCATTTAATTTTGGAGAAAAATATATTTTAGCAATATCATTTTCAGATTTAATAACAGATACGCAATGGGATGCAGCTTATTCCATAAAAATATTGGCACAAATTGATATTACTAAAAAAGTATTTTCTTATAAAGAGCATTTAAAAAATAGTAAAAAATTAATATATATACTAATCACATCAGTTGTTGTGATGGGAGCTATACTATATCCGTTCTATCATCCAGATATTATTATAACTTTAATTATGACAGGAATCGGATTAATTTGTATATATATGTATCCATTTTATATAACGAAAATGACATTTTTACAAATGGAATTTTCAGCAATAAAAGCAACAATCAGTAAACAGACAGCAAACGTATTAAGAATAATATGTTCATTTTTACCAACACCTTTTTGTACTACAATTGGACTAATGCTTTCCGCTACATATCAATTATTATCGACAAATTATTATATAACTAAAAATAAATTGAATATGGAAATGAAAGAGGAAAGAAAGCTAGAAAGCTAAATTGTAAATAATGAACCGTTATGATAGAATGAAAATGCTTATTTAAAAGCATTTTCATATGCAAACAATAAAATAGAAAGAAGGGTAATCATGAAATACATAAAAGAAGAAGAAAATCCAAATATAAAATACAGAAAAAGACCAGGAGCTTATGCAATTATAATAAGAAATGAAGATGACAAAGTAGGAATCGTAACAGATGGTAGAGATTTATTTTATTTGGGTGGTGGAATAGAAGAAGGAGAAACAAAGCTACAAGCACTAAAAAGAGAATTTATTGAAGAAACAGGCTACACAATAAAAAACATAAAACCATTTGATGAAGTTAGGTCATTTATAGATGGGGAAGAAAAAGGACATCTAGAAGTAGAAGCTTATGTATATATAGCAGAATTTGATGAAAAAGTAGCAGAACCAATAGAAAAAGATCATAAAGTATTATGGGTAAATCCAGAAGAATATAAGGACAAGTTATATAGAGAATGGCAAAAGTATATATTAAGAGAGTATGTTCAAAGGAAGAAATAAAACAAATTTAGGAGAAACAGATGAAAAAAATACTAGAGAAATTTAAAAATGAAAATAAAATATTATTAATGTTGGCTTTTTTTAGTATATCTAAAGGATTATGGGAAAATTTTAGACAATTGTGGCTTCAAGACAATAATTTAAATGCAACTGAAATAAGCCAAATACTCGGAACCGCAACTTTTTGTTGTGTAATCATATTAATTATTTTAGCCAAACAATTATCGTTAGATAGAATAAAAAAGATAATAAGCATATCGATATTTGTAAAAATTATCAGTTTGATTGCTCTGTATGCTTTAAATCATACAGGAGATAACACTCTTATTAATGTATTTATAATACTAGATACAATATGTCAAAATATTATTATAATAAGTATTTATCCATTTATTGTTAGCATAAAGAAAAATGATAAAGTATATAGTAAAAGAAAACTAGTAGAATATTTATTTTCTGACATAGGAATTTTAGTTGGCGGAATACTTATTGGAAGAACAATAGGAAATTTATTAGTTAATTATAATATATGCCTATTAGTATCTATTATATTTTTAGCATTAGCTTTTATCATAGTAATAAATATAAAAAATATAAAAGTGAGTAAAGAAAAAATAGAACTAAAGAAAACAATCCAGTACATAATTAAAGATAAAATTGTTATTATATATATATTAGATTATTTAATTGCAAATATAGCAATGAATACAGGTTTAGGACTAAAAATGTTGATGCTCACAAATGGCTTAAATTTTTCAGACGGAGAGGCAACAAACTTCTTGTTAGCAGTAGGACTTATTGCTGATGTAATTGGAATAATGGCATTAAAATATTTCACGCCTAAAAATGATTATTTAACTTTGACGATAAAATTTGGAATAAGAATGGTGCTTTATTGGATAGCTTATATTTCAAATGATTTAACAATGTGCTTAATAGCAATTACATGGTCAATATTAATCTCAACAGCATATGAAAATATCACAGATGCACCATACATAAATAGAATTAAAAATGAATATCAAATGGTTTTTACAAATATGCGATATATAGTTGGATTGGTCGGAACATCTATTGGGTTATATTTTGCAGGTATTATGTATAATTATGGAATAACATTTAATCTTGGTTTATCAGCGTTTTTCTTGTTATACCAACTTTCACTGGCTTATTACTTGATTTATTTAAGAAAAAAGGAAAAACATTAGTCAAAATATAAATTAAAAATCAGTAAAGGAGAAAACTATGACAGAAGAAATTAAAAAAGTAATTAATAATTTCGATGGAAATATATCTCTTTATGCAAATGATGGTAAAGGTACAATTATAAAATTTAATGAAAATGCAGTTGTTGAAACCGCAAGTTGTATAAAAGCATTTATATTAATTGAATATTATAGACAGATTCTAGAGGGCAAAAAATCAAGAAGTGATATTTTAACATATGAATATGATAAACATTATATGGCAAATGGAAGTGGTATCATTCAATATTTAGATAAATTAGAACTGACTTCTAGAAATATGGCAATACTTATGATTATTGATAGCGACAATATAGCAACAAATATTATGATAGAATATTTAGGAATAGAAAATATAAATAATACAATAAAATCGTTTGGGTTTAAAAATACAATATTAATTTGTCCAAAATTGGATTTTAATATGTATAAAGAGGTTGGAAAAACAACAGCAAAAGAATATGGAGAACTTTATATAAAACTATTAAATAATGAAATACTAAATCCAGCTATATGTGAAGAAATACTAGAAATCTTAAAGAATCAATTACATAATGACTTGTTAATTAGAAAACTACCTTTGAAAGATTTAAATGAGATAGGGGAAGAAAATGCAAATATTAAATATATTGCTTCAAAAAGTGGAGGTTTAGGAGATAAAAGATATGGGATAGATAATTGTCGCAATGATGGAGGGATTATTGTTACTAAATTTGGTCCATATATAATTAGTATTTTTATAAACAAATTTAATGATTATTACTGGCATAGAGATAATAAAGCAATTCTTGCAGGAGGAGAAATTCATCATATTATTTATGAAAATTATTTAAACAATAAAGGAAAGTTCATTTTATAGTTTTTAGGAAAGGAAATTGAAAGTGGAAAAAAATAATTATATTATATATGCTCATAGAGGAGCATTAGCTTATGCACCTGAAAATACAAAAATAGCTTTTGAAAAAGCATTAGAATTAAATGCAAATGGAATTGAACTAGATTTACAAAAAACAAAAGATGGAAAGTTAGTTATATTTCATGATGATATAATAGACAACAAATCTAATGGAAAAGGAAAAATATCAGATTATACCTATCAAGAACTATTAAATTTTGATTTTGGAAGTTGGTTTGATAGTAAATATAAGAATGAAAAAATTTTATTATTTGAAGATTTTGCAAAAGAATTTTTAGATAAGGATTTAACATTTGCAATCGAGCTTAAAGTTTTAGGAATAGAAGAAAATACATTAGATATTATAAATAAATACAAGACACATGATAATATCTATATTACTTCATTTTTATACGAAGCTATAGAAAATACAAGAGAGCTAAACAAAAATATAAAATTATCATGGTTAGTATCTAAAATTAATAAAGAAAATGTTAATAAGTTACTTAAAATAAAAGGTCAACAAATATGTCCAAAAGCTGAATTAGTTTCCAAAGAAGATATAGACTTGGCAAATAAAAATGGATTAGGAGTCAGACTTTGGGGAATTTATAACGAAGAAATCATGAAAAGAGTATATAAATTCAATATTGAAGGAATGACAGTAAATTTTCCAGACAAATTATATGAACTAATAAAGAAAGAAAAAATGTAGGAGATAACAATGAAATTCTTTAAAACAATAATATCAAGTTTTAAACATACTAAAACATTCATATTAATATTTTTTATATTAAGTATATTGCTAAATTATTTAACTACATATATACCAGTTGTTATACAATATTTTATAGATGTATTACTAAAT
>CALXFE010000017.1 GCA_944387545.1 uncultured Clostridia bacterium
GGATGAAATATATTTTAGAGCGTATGCCAACTACGAACCGGAAGGTCGGGGGTTCGAATCCCTCCTGGTGCACCAAGTTCTCAATTTTATTTGAGAACTTTTTTATTATTTTAAATTTTTATTATTTCTAAATCTAAAAAATATGTTATTCTATTTTCCTTTCATATCAGCCAAATTCATAAATTCTACCAACAGTCGGTTGCTAAAAATCTCATTAAATGATACTATTTTTCTGTACACAAAAGTAAATTTCTAATAACTTTTATGAAAAGGAGTATACAAATGGATAATGAAAAATTTGGAAAATTTATACAAAAATTGAGGAAAGAAAATAATTTGACACAAAAGCAATTAGGTGAAAAATTAAACATTACAGATAAAGCTATCTCTAAATGGGAACGTGGTTTAAGCTTTCCGGATATATCAATGTTAAATTCTTTAGCAGATACCTTTCACATTACTGTTACAGAATTATTAAATTGTGAAATAGGTACCAATGAAGAAATTGATGTAAAAAAAGCTGTAGAAGAAGCAATTGAAAATATTACACAATCTCAAGAAAAAAAGCAAAAAAAATTATTAAAAATAAAAAAAATAATTTCTATTATTTCTGTTATTGTGTTTATTGGTTGTTTGCTTACGCAAATAGGCTATTTATTCATTTTAAAAAGACATAATTATGAATATGTGATTGATAGTTTATTTTATATTGTTAATGAACTTATACTCTTATCTGGTGCAATATTATTTATCTTAGTTCTTAAAAAGAATAAAATAAAAAATATTGTTACCTATATATTATTTACAATTTTAACAATCATAAATCTTATTTTTATGTTTCATAATGGATTTAAAAATGATTGTACTTTAAGTTTTTCTAGTAATTTTTCTAATGGGTTAGTCTTAAAACAAAATAAAGAAACTGGTTTAGCAACATTATATTATTCTCCAAAATTTTTTATTTTTGCAACACCTGACGAAGAATTACCAAATATAATCGATGGAAAAATTAAATACCAATGGTTAACAAATGACATCTGTAACTTAACCTATATGGATAAAGATAAAACAATTAGAGATTATGTTGTAACTTATGGCAGCAGAGATGGTGTTTCTTCATATTATTATATTACTTCTTCTTTACTTGGAACTTGGCAAACAACTGATTTTTATGAAGGACCTAATAAGATTTATGTAGATTCTAAAGGAATTACAATATGTGAAGATGAAAAATCTACTTTATTTAAATATGATAATTGTGTGCAATATGGATTAACTAGTTTAGTTCTATATAATAATGACAAGCCTCAATATGTTATTGCCTTTAATGAAGATTGCAAAATAGATGATGAAACAAAACTAATTAAGAAAGATGGTACCATTTCTGTTTGTAAAGTTTCTATGGAAAAAACGGTCATAAAGCAATTTAATTGTTTAACTTATAAAAATGACAATGATTTAAAAAATTATAAATTAGTCAATGTGGCAGCTAATGATTATGTTATACAAAATGGAATTTTATATATTAGTTATGATGGAAATGAAATTTGTGAAGTACCAGGAGATTTTACAAATATGGAAAATGATTATACAGATTATAATTATCAAATTTCATCCGAAAAAACTGTATTTTTCTATAATGCTAATCGAAAAAGATATCTAGTATATTCTGATCACATGTTAAATAACTGGCATACTGCAGAAATAGATAATCATACAAAAATTCAAAATATTCATTTTATTAATGCAGATATTGGTTTTATGCTAGAAATTGAAGATACTGCAATGGGAATTGCTTTTGGAAAAATTAGTAAAACAACTGATGGTGGAGAACATTGGACTAAAATTAGTTCTGGTATATCTCAAGGAGGGGAAGAAACGATTTTTAAAACTTCTAGTCAAATAAGATTTATTACGGAAGATATTGGATTTGTAACTATGCCTTCTACTCCTGGAGATTATTCAGAATTATATGTAACCAAAGATGGTGGTACATCTTTCTCTAAATTAGATTTACTAGATAGTGATATCTATGATTATTACAATTTGCCGACAGTAGAAAATGGGGTATTAACTTTAGAGATTTCTCAAGGTTCAGATGGAGACTATAATGGTAATGATTCAAAATATTATCGTTCAGAAGATAACGGTAATACTTGGAATCCAGTAGAATAAAAAAGACATACGTTAAACGAAATTAGAAATTTTGACACATATGCACAAAATCACTTAGCATTGATTAGCATAAAATGGGAAATTTAAATTTGTAATATATCATTAAAAGATAGCGTGTAATAGTAATAAGCAATTACTGATTACACGCTATCTTTTTTATTTTAATAAATTGTTCCGCCTGTTTCTTTATATTTTTTAAAAGTTTCTAAACAATCTTCTCTATCCATTTTTTTCATATGGATCAAATCAGCATGATTTCCTTTTAAATATTCATAAATCATATCATCTCGAAAACCGATTTCCCCTGCATCCTCTTTTGTACAACCATAATATACCTCTTTTATATTTGCCCAAATAATAGCTGATAAACACATTGGGCATGGCTCACAAGATGTATATAATATATATTGAGATAAGTCATATGTATTTAGTTTTTTACAAGCTTCTCTTATCGCAACAATTTCTGCATGGGCTGTTGGATCATTTTCTTTTATAACTTGATTATTTCCATTTGAAATAATATTTCCCTCTTTATCTACAATTACTGCCCCAAATGGTCCTCCATCACCTCTTTTAATTCCTTTTTCTGCATTTTGTTTAGCCATTTCCATATATTGATTCATTTCCCTCCATCCTTTCTTTTTAGATTTTCATAAAAAATTTATTTTTGTTTTAATTTATTTTGTTTTTTATTTTCCATCTATAATTTTATTATAATTCTAAATTTTCGTAAATAGACTATTTAAAAATTATTTTTTATAAAAAAGATAGTCGTCATGATTTCTATTCTATTTTCATATATTTTTATGAGGTGTTTTCATTGACTATTAAATCCATACATATAAAAAAGAATTATTTAATATGTATCTCCCTGCTTATGCTAATCATTTTTCTATCTTCTGTCCTTATTTATTATTTTACTCAAAAACATCCTATGTCTATTATGGTGAATTCTGATAGTGAAGGAGATTTTATTAAATGGGTAGATTTTACGGTTCCTTGTAAAGTTTTAAAACTAACTTCTGAGCTAGATATCAATTCTCATAATAATCATGAAAATACCACTTACAATTGGATTGAATTATTAGCTTATTTAGCTTGCATCTATGGTGGAAATTTTAAAAATTTCAATGAAAATGATTTAAATAAAATTGTAGAAAATTTACAAAATGGTAAGTCCATAGAAGAACTGACCTCAACCTTAACATTTTATGATTATTATTTAGAAGCTTATTCTGCCGTTTTAAGTGGTTTTATCGGTAATTATTCAATTGAAACATTAGATGAAAATAACCAAAAAGTATTTAAAAATACATATGGTTTAAAAGCCTTCTTACCAATTGCAAAAAATTATTATTTTACACATTATAAAGATTTTGGAAATTCTAGATCTTACGGTTTTAAAAGAACCCATTTAGGAAATGATTTAATGGGAAGTATTGGTACCCCCATTATTGCAGTTGAATCTGGTATTGTAGAACAACTTGGATGGAATCAATATGGTGGTTGGCGTGTTGGTATTCGAAGTTTTGATGGAAAACGATATTATTATTACGCTCACTTACGAAAAGACCACCCTTATGTAGAAGGATTAGAAAAGGGCGATACTGTCAAAGCTGGTGATGTTATTGGTTACTTAGGTATGACTGGATACAGTATAAAAGAAAATGTAAATAATATAAATGTTGCACATTTACATTTCGGTATGCAACTTATATTTGATGAATCACAAGTAGATAGTCCTAATGAAATTTGGATAGACGTTTATGAAATTATTGAATTCTTAAAAAGTAATACCTCAGAGGTATATCTTTCAAATGATCAAACCAAAGATTATTCTAGGAAATATGACTACATGGAAGAATTTTTAACAGAGTAGCCCATTAGGGACGTGCCAAAATGGACAAAAAATGTCCATTTTGGCACGTCCCCAATGGGTCATTTTCCTAATTTAACAATAATTTCTCTCTTTATTTTTCCTCTATTAATTTTTAAAGTTACCTCATCATTTGGTTTTTTGGTATATATATATTCTCTTAAATCATTCATTGTGTTTAATTTTGTGTCATCTATTTGTGTAATAATATCTCCTTCTTTTATACCTGCTGTGTCTGCAGGACCATTTGGGGTTACCTCTGTCACATAAATTCCCTCTTGAAAACTGCTACTGTTTCCTGTCTCTAAGTATGGTATCACTTCTGTATCATAAGCATATATACCAATTTTGGCTTCTTGAAAGTCTCCTGTATTTTGATAGCTTTCTATAATTGGTTTTATAATATTGATTGGTATGGCAAAGCCAATGCCTTCTGCTGATGATATTTTTACTGTATTGATTCCAATGACTTCTCCATTTGGATACATTAATGGTCCTCCACTATTTCCAGGATTGATGGTTGCATCTGTTTGTATTAGATCAGTCATATAAGATGCTTTTTCCTCTTCTTCTATTTTAATTGTTCTATTTTTTGCACTAATAATTCCAGATGTAACGGTTCTTCGAAATTCAAATCCAATGGGATTTCCTATGGCATAAACAGTTTCCCCTATTTTTACATTATCTGAGTTTCCTAATGTGATATATTTTAAATTTTTAGCCTCTATTTTTACGATTGACAAATCTATACTAGAATCACTCCATACAACAGTTCCATTGTAATTATTTCCATTTTCTAATGTGACATAACACTTACTATACTTACTTCCAGTTACATGTTCATTACTTAAAATATATCCATTTTCTGTCACAATAACACCTGTTCCCAGTCCTAATTGACTTTCTGTACTTTCTGAAAAAATAGATGTTCCTGCATTTTTCAATTTTGATATTCCAACAACACTTTCTACAGTTTTTTCAATAACATCTGCCACGGTTTTACTTTCTTCTTCTACTTTCTCCACAGATTGTTCTTCTATTGTGGATTGTGTCTTTTGTGCTGTATAATTTGCATCATATATTTCTATATTATGATATGTAACATATATATAAAATCCGAATATCCACACGATTAATAAAATAATGGTTGTAATCATAATTTTTTTGCCACTATTTTTTCTTTTTTTGGCTCTTTTCAATAAAACCACCTCAAAAATAGTATGAACGATATTCTCAATTTTAATCATAGAACTATTAACTTTACGATTTGAATTTTAAAAAAATAAAAAAGGATTCTATTTATTGCCATTTACATATGTAATAAATAAAATTCTTTTTTATTCTTTGTTTTCCTATTCTAAACTTTTTTTAATTCCTCATAACGTTTTACCTTTTGTGTTGTTGTTTTAATTAATGGTTCTGTTGTAATGGTTATATGTTTTATATGCTTAAATACTGGTAATTGTTTATTAATGTCTTTTATCTCTTCCCAAATACTATCTTTATACGCTTTTTCAGTTTTTTCTCCTAAGTATTCTTTTATGATATCTTTATCATACACAATTTTGGCACATAACATCGTGTCTGTTTTATCCTTTTCTCTTTGATATACCAAAGATTCTGTTACATAAGGAATTTTATTAATTAAAAACTCTATTTCTTGAGGATATACATTTTTTCCATTTTGTAAAACAATGATATCTTTTTTTCTTCCTGTGACATAGATAAATCCATCGTCTGTTATGTATCCATAATCCCCTGTTTTAAACCATCCATCTATAAATGCTTTTTTATTTTCTTCTTCATTATGATAATATCCCATCATAACACTTGGACCTTTTACTAATATTTCTCCTTCTCCATTTTTATCTGGGTTATCTATTTTTACATTTAAACTCGGTAGGGCTAATCCTACAGAACCTGGTCTTTTTTCTTTATCTGATTCTGCTGCAATTACTGGTGAAGTTTCTGTTAAACCATAACCTTGCACCAATTCAATTCCAAAATTATTAAACCCAATAACTGTCTCTTTGTTCATAGGGGCTGCACCATATAGTACTAAACGAATATTTCCCCCTAAATTATCTAAAATTTGTTTAAAAACAATTTTTCTTAAATCAATCTTGCATTTTAATAGTCCATTGGCTATTTTCGTCATCATGTGGATTAGTTTTGTTTTTCCTTGATCATCAATTGCTTTTTGAATTTTCTTATACATAGTTTCTAATACTAATGGAACTGCCACAAATACCGAAATTTTATATTCTGCAAGATTTTTTTGAATATATTTTAGACCGTCACAAAAAGCAACCGTACACCCACTGTAAAAGCCATAAAGAAATGTTACTGTACATTCAAAAGTATGGTGTATTGGTAAAAATGAAAGTAGGGTATCTGTTGGATATAACTTTACCCAAGAAGCAAAGTCTGATAAGTTTGCACATATATTTTGCTGTGATAACATAACTGCTTTTGGTTCATTTGTTGTTCCTGATGTAAATAACATAATAGCCATCTTTTTGGGGTCAATTTCTATTTTGTCATATTGATTATCTCCATTTTTAATCCATTCTTCACCTTTTTGTAATAATGCTGAAAATTCTTCTACCTCTTTATCTTGTATATTATCCATACAGATTAACATTTGTAAATTTGTAGGATTGTCATTTTTTAATTTTTTCATAACATTTACATATTTTTTGTCAAATATAGCAACTTCTGCTTCACTTTTTGTTACTAAATTTTCTATCTCGTTGTCTGGGAGTGCTTTATCCATAGGCACAACAATCATATTTCCACTTGTCACTGCTAAATAGCTTATACACCATTCATATCGATTGTTTCCAATAAGTATAATTTTTTTGTTTTCTAAGCCTTTATGTAATAATGCTGTTGCAAATGCTTTTATATCTTTTCCTACTTGTTTATATGTTTTTTCTACATATTCGACATTTTTCAAGTCCCCGTTTTTCTTATATTTATAAGCAATCTTATCCGCATAATTTTTTACAGAATATTCTATCACTTCCCTATAATTCTTTACGATTCTTGGCTCATATACCTTTCTATTTTCATTATCTCCCATACAATCCCTCCCTTTTTTCTTAATTCTATCTCTATTTTTCTAATTTTTCAATACTAAACATTAAATATAAAAACACCTAAATGGAAGATTTATAAGTTATTTTGTAGAATTGTTTGATTTTTTCATATTTTATATGTATAATCGTTCTAGAAAAATTTTTTAAGGTGATGATTAAATGAGTATTTTAAATTATAAGTTAACAAATCCACAAAAATCTATTTTATTAACAGAACAATTTAACCCAAATACATGTGTATCAAATATTTGTGGAACATTATGTATTACGAAAAAAATTAATATAGATGCTTTAGAAAGGGCAATTAATTTATTTATAGAAAACAATGATTCTGTCAGAATTAACTTATTTGAAGATCATTCTGAAATTAAACAATTCATAAAGGACTATTCTTTTGTTGCTATTGAAAAAGTAAATATAACAAAGCAATATCCTTTATCAAAACTTGAAGAAGATGTTATTGCCAAACATTTTAAACTTTTCAATAATGACTTATATCGCTTTGTCATTTTTGTAAATTCAGATGGTACTGGTGGTTTTATGGCTAACTTACACCATATTATTTCTGATGCTTGGACTATGAGCTTATTAATTGACCAAATTATGTCTTACTATGCTTCTATACTTCAAAATTCACCTATAGAAATCATGGAAGGCAACTCTTATATTAATTTTATTTATGATGAACAAAAATATATGGAAAGCTCAAAATTTGAACGTGCAAAAGAATTTTGGGAACATCAATTTGATAATTTAGAATTTTCATATTTAAAAGACTTTCAATCTAGTTCTTATGAAGCAATCAGAAAAAGTGTTACGCTTTCAAAGGCTGAAACAGATACGTTAGTAAGTTTTTGTAACAAACATAAAATTTCTTTGTTTTCACTTTTTATGGCTGTTATCAACATATATTTATCAAAATTGAATAATACCAGTTCCTCTATTGTGGGAACCCCTGTATTAAACAGATCTAATTTTAAAGAAAAAAATACAACGGGTATGTACATTAGTACAGTACCTTTTCGTATGGAAATTGATAGGGAATTAACTTGTATGGACTTTATCAATCAAGTTTCTAAACATGAACTTTCTGTTTTTAGAAATCAAAGATATCCATATAGACTTTTATTAGATTCCATTAGGAAAAAATTCAACATATCTAAAAATCTTTATGATGTTTGTTTGTCCTATCAAAATGCAAGAAATCATAGAACAGATTCTACGATTCCTTATTCTTGTAGATGGTTATTTAATCATTGTGTTGTTAATAATTTAGATATTCATTTATATGACATAGATGATACAGGAATGATTAATATATTCTACGATTTTAAAAAAGATTTATTTACTATGGAAGATATAACACTTTTACATGAACGTTTAATGGAAATGATAAAACAAATTATATCTCATCCAGAATTAAAAGTTAAACAACTTGAGATTGTCTCTCCTAAAGAAAAAAGTTATATTTTAAATACTTACAATAAAGCATGTGACTCTACAAATAAATTTGTTTCTGTTTATGATTTGTTTAAAAAACAAGTTGCTGAAACACCTGATAAGTTAGCAATCTCTTATAAAGATACAGCTCTTACTTATCAATCATTAAACAACTTAGCAAATCTAATTGCATTAACATTAAAAAAACAGTCTATCCATGCTGGTGATATTGTTTGCTTAGCATTTTCAGATTCTATCGAATTTGTTGCTAGTATTTTAGCTACACAAAAATTAGGTGTTTGCTATATACCAATTGATATCAACTACCCTGCCGATAGAATTAAATATATTGTAAGCAATAGTAAGGCAAAATTTGTATTAACACATGCAAATACATTATCTAATATTGATTTAGATAAAAATATGGTTTTAAGAATTGATTTAAATACCTATCCTTATTTAAATAATTCTATAGAAGATTTAAATTATGACTTAAAAGGAGAAGATTTGGCATATATTATATATACATCTGGTTCAACTGGAAAGCCTAAAGGTGTTAAAATTCCTCATAAAAGTTTGAGTAATTATATTTGCTGGGCAATAAAACAATATGTACATGGAGAAGAAACAAATTTTCCACTATTTTCTTCAGTTGCCTTTGATTTAACTGTAACTTCTATTTATACACCATTATGCTCAGGAAATACAATATATATATATCAAAATGATAATGCGGAATTACTTCTAAAAGACATTATTACAGATAATAAAGTTCAAATTATAAAACTAACACCTGGCCATTTTACTTTATTACAAGATCTTGATTTGAATCATAGTGTTGTGTGTAAATTCATTTTAGGTGGAGATATTTTAACTAAAGAAATGTGTGAAAAAATCACATCTCTATTTTCTCATCCAATCCATATTTATAATGAATATGGACCAACTGAAGCAACCGTTGGTTGCATGATTTATGAATATAATGTAAATGATACCTATACCTCTGTTCCTATAGGCTATCCTATTGATCATACACAGATTTTAATTTTAAATAGCAATTTAGAATTGGTTCCACTAGGTAGTATTGGAGAAATGTATATTAGCGGTGATGGTTTGGCATTGGGTTATACAGACAATAAAAAAACTGCTGAAAGATTTCTAGATAATCCTTTCTATCCAGAAACTAAACTTTATAAAACAGGAGATCTTGCCATATTACATCCTAATGGAATTATGGAATACTTGGGACGTAGCGACTTTCAAGTTAAATTAAATGGTTATAGAATTGAGCTAGGAGAAATTCAATCTCTTTTACTTACACATCCAGCAATCAAAGATGTATATGTATCTTTGATTGAAATCAATAAACATAAATTACTTTGTGCTTATTATGTATCTGACCACGAAATTGAAAATTTACCAGACTTTTTAAAGAAAGATTTGCCAAGTTACATGATACCAACCTATTTTATTAAATTAGACAAGCTTCCTTTGACCATCAATGGAAAGATAGATAAGTCAGCACTTCCTTTACCTAAAAAGAATCGTACAAAATATGTTAAACCACAAAATACATTGGAAGAAACTTTACAAGAATTATTTACCAATTTATTAGAACTTAAACATCCTATTAGTGTGGAAGATAATTTGTTTGACTACTATGTAGACTCTCTTTTATTAATAAAAGCGCAATCTATATTGTATAGTAAAGGATTTTCTATTAATACACAAGATTTTTACGATTATCCAACTATTCGAAAGCTTACAGACTTTCTTTTAATTGCGCAGCCAAATGAGACTACTGTTTCTCTTGAAAAAATGCCTATTATAAAAGATATAAAAGCACCTATCAATATGTCTTCTACTTTTAAGAATATCATTCTTTTCGGTGCGACTGGTTTCTTAGGAATGCATATCTTATATTATCTGTTAACCACAACACACAGTAAAGTATTTTGTATTATTAGAAAAAAAGATTCTATAAAACCTTTAGCTAGGCTAATTAAAAAATTTCATTTCTATTTTCCTAACACGGATATAGAACAATATTTATATAGAATCAAAGTTATAGAGGGAAATATTTTAGATGATAAATTTGGATTAGAGAAAGAATTATATGAACACTTAGGAAATAAGTGTGATTGTGTTATTGATACAGCTGCATTAGTAAAACATTATGGAAATTATGAATTATTTAATGAAACAAATGTAACCTCTACCCAAAAAATGATTGCTTTTTGTAAGACATTTCATATTCCATTACATTATATTTCAACAATGTCTGTATCTGGACATGGTCTTGTAAAGACGCCATCTACTGATTTCACAGAAGATGATTTATATATCGGTCAATCTTTTCGTGAAAATGTATATGTAAGAAGTAAATTTGAAGCAGAAAAAGCAATCATAGAAGCATGTGAGAATAAAGATATTATAGCAAGTATTTACAGATTAGGTACCATTACCAATCGATATACTGATGGTGTTTTTCAAGAAAACTTTGCCGATAATGCTTTCTTAAATCGATTAGATGCCTTTATCGATTTGAGAATGTTTCCTAAAGAACTTTCTCAATTTAATTTTGAGTTCTCACCTGTAGATATTTGTGCAAACTTTATTGTACAATTGATACAGCATCAAGAGCATAATTTAGAAATATATCATTTATATAATAATTATTATATTTCTGGTAACCAATTGGTAGATATGTTAGCAGATTGTGGCTTTTCCATAAAACTATCATCTATAAATGAGTTTAAACTTGCTTTGACTAACGCAAAGTCTAACTATTTTGGAATTACTGCTTATCTTCAAAATATAAATAGCAAGAATACGATTACACTACATAATGAAAAAACAGCATCAATTTTAAATACTTTAAATTTAGATTGGCCAAAAATAACATCTGAATATATTCATAAAATTTTAGTTTACCTTAAAGAAAAACATAGTTAGGAGGAAACATAAGATGAAATCTATTAAAATTTTTAATATTGATAATGAGAAAAAACTAGCACTAGTAACTACTTTAATATTTGCTATAATTGCAACCGTTTTATATTTTGTACTACCTTTTGTTTTAAATTATCCCCCAAACTCTATTGATAATGATTTTCAAATAGAAATCGTTGGTATAAAATATACAACGCAGTTTATCATTATTATAGCAATTTTACTAATCCTATTATATATTGCATTAAGATTTATATATAGTAAATTATCTTTATCTGATGATAAATTAAAAAATTCTCCTAAAGAATATATTGAAAAATTGAGAAAAAAATCTTTCAATTACCCTTATCTAATGCTTTTATTAGAATTATTTATACCTTCCATTGTTATTGCAATTTTATTATTTGCATTTAATACAGAAGCAGAATTAGTTTTAAGAATCACAACGGTTATATTTTCATTTTCTGCTGTTTTTGCTATTTTTTCTTATATGCTTAGTAAAAAATTCTTCTCTAATAGATTAATTGCTACAGCAAAATTAGCAAAAAATGAAGTTACTGGTATCCGATTACCATTGTATAATAAATTATTAATACAAATATTGCCTTTGTTTTTATATTCTTTTGTCTTAATTTTACTAATTTCTATGTCTTTAATGACAAAAGAAAAGGGAGAATTACTATATCATTTCTATAGGCAAGAATTATTATCTCATTTTGATGAAAATACAGTATATAACATTTCAGATGTAGAAAATATCCTAAATTCTATAGAATTTAAATCAGAAGGTGATCATGCTTTAATCATGTCTGCTTCTACTGGTGAAGTTTATTATTCTCCTGAAAAGTTAAATGATTTCTTTGTAAAATATACCTTAAATTTTTATGATAAAACAGAAGGATATACTTATGAATATTATGGGCAAAATATAGAAGGGGCACTTATAAAAATAAATACAAATATGGACGAATGCTATGTTGGAATTCGATATTTTGTATTTGCAAATACTTTTATTCTTCCTTTCATATTAATAGCTGGTCTTTTAATTATTATTAATTGTTTCTTTATTCTTTATATTGGTAAAGATTTAAGTAATGATATTAATAGTGTTATTAATGGAATGAAAAATATCTCTAATTCGCAAGATGTCATTTATGCTAATACTCTTCCTATAACATCCAATGATGAGATTGGTGATTTGACCGCTTCCTTTAATGAAATTCAAAAATTGACCAAAACTTATGTAGATCAATTACATAATAGTCAAGAAACTTTAATGGAAAGTGAACGTTTAGCTTCACTTGGTCAATTAATTGGAGGAATTGCCCACAATTTAAAAACCCCTATCATGTCAATTTCTGGAGCATTAGAAGGTTTAACTTGTTTAATCAAAGAATATGATGAATCGATTGATGATCCTGATGTAACTTCACAAGACCATCATGATATTGCAAAAGATATGTCAGAATGGATTTCAAAAATTAAAGATTATACCGAATATATGTCAGATATTATAACTGCTGTTAAGGGACAAGCTGTAACACTTTCTGAAAGAGATTCTGTTCATTTTACACTTGATGAATTAGTAAAACGAGTGAATATTTTAATGAAGCATGAACTTAAAAATGCACTTATCTATTTAAATATTTCAATGAGAACAGACGAACATACTAGCATAAATGGTGATATTAATAGTTTAGTTCAAGTTATCAATAATATGATTTCTAATGCTATTCAAGCATATAATGGAGAAACAAATAAAAATATTGAATTAATACTAGAAACCAAAGATAATCATGTATATATTCACGTAAAGGATTATGCAAATGGTATGCCTAAAAATGTCCAAGAAAAATTATTTAAAGAAATGATAACTACAAAAGGAAAAAATGGTACTGGTTTAGGATTGTATATGTCTTACTCAACCATAAAAGCACATTTTAATGGGGATATCACATTTGAATCAGAGGTAGGTAAAGGAACAACATTTACGATTATACTGCCTTTATAAAGAAAAACTTTATCCTTTTACAAATTAGCACTTTGATTTTATCTGTTGTATTGTTAGTTAGTATTTTGAGATATTTTATAAAATTTTTATAATGTAGAAAAAAGTAAAAATCAGGCGAATACCTACAAAAATTAGTGTAAAAAGCTTGATTTTTATTTTTTTTATTAATATAATAATTAAAAATCAATATATTAGAGGGGTTTAATATGAGAAAACATTTACAAGGTGTTGAAAATTCAAAAAATAATTCTACCTATCGAATTATTGCTGTAGACGATGAAGAAGGAATTGTTGACTCTTTATCTATATTTTTAAAACGTTCTGGATATGATTTTACTGGTGTAACAGATCCACAAAAAGCGATTCAGTTAGTTAAAGAAGAACATTTTGATTTAATGATATTAGACTTTATCATGACACCTTTCCATGGAGACCAAGTTGTTGAGGAAATCAGAAAATTTAATAAAGATCTATATATCTTATTGCTTACTGGTCATAAAGATTTAGCTCCGCCTCTAGAAACCATTAGAAGATTGGATATTCAAGGATATTGTGAAAAAAGCGATAAATTTGATCAACTACTTTTATTGATTGAATCAGGAATAAAATCTATTAAACAAATGAACGAAATTAAAGAAATCAATTTAAAATTATCTGATACATATGAAAAATTAGAACAAGCGTATTTAGAATCTATCAAAACACTAAGATATACAATTGAAGCCAAAGATATGTATACAAGAGGTCATTCCGACAGAGTTGCCGCTTATTCTATTCTTATTGGTAAAAAACTGGGATTATCTAATGAAGATTTGCATAATCTAGAAGTTGGCGGTTTATTCCATGATATTGGAAAAATTGGTGTTCCAGACAGTGTTCTATTAAAAGATTCTAGATTAACGGATGAAGAATATTCTCAAATAAAGCAACATCCTAATATTGGTGTTCATATATTATCAAATGCTTCTATATTTAATGATATCTTACCTATTGTAGAGCATCATCACGAAAAATACGATGGAACTGGTTACCCAGGTAAACTTGCTGGAAACGATATTCCATATTTAGCTAGAATTACAACAATCGCTGATAGTTTTGATGCAATGGCATCAAGAAGAGCTTATCGTGATTCTTTAAGTATCGATAAAATTATTTCTGAATTCGAAAGATGTAGAGGAACACAATTCGATCCAGAATTAGATGATCTATTTTTAGATATCTTAAAAAACCATTACGATGAAATACAAGAAATTCAAGAAAAATATAAAGCATAACGATTAGGGACGTGCCAAAATGGACAAAAATTGGTCAAAAGGGACAGACCTATTGAAAAGAAATTAAATTTTAGTTAAGTAAAAAACCAAGAAAAATTCTATAAAATATATAGTTTTTTCTTGGTTAAAATTTTGTTAAGGTCCGTCCCTTTTGACCAATTTTTGTCCATTTTGGCACGTCCCCAACCTAACATTTCATTGAAAGCCCTACTTTTTGTCGCTCTTTGTCTATTTTGATTACTTTTACTTTTACTATATCTCCTACTGAAACTACATCTGATGGATTTTTTATAAATTTATCACTCATTTCTGAAATATGGACAAGTCCATCGTGTTTTACACCAATATCCACAAAAGCTCCAAAGTCAATGACATTTCTAACAGTTCCTGTTAATATCATTCCTTCTTTTAAGTCCTCCAATTTTAATACATCATTTCTTAAAATTGGTTTTGGCATATCTTCACGAGGATCTCTTCCTGGTTTTGATAATTCATCAATAATATCTGTTAACGTCATTTCACCAATATTTAGTTCTTTCGCCATTTCTGCTACATTCACGCTTTTTAATTTCGTTCTTAATTCTTCTAATTTTTCTTTATCTTTTAAATCTTGTTTATCAAATCCTAATTGATTTAATAATTTTTCTGTTGGTTCATAACTTTCTGGGTGAACAGCTGTAATTTCCAATGGATTATCTCCATCAAATATTCTCAAAAATCCTGCACATTGTTCAAATGCAACTTTTCCAAGTTTTGGAACTTTTAATAATTCTTTTCTATTTTTTAATTTTCCATTTTCATCTCTATATTTTACAATGTTTTTTGCAATTGTATTATTAATTCCTGAAACATAAGAAAGTAGTGATGGTGTAGCTGTATTGACATCAACACCTACTTTGTTAACACTATCTTCTACAACGCCTGTCAAACTTTCTTGTAATTTTTTCTGATTAATATCATGTTGATATTGCCCAACGCCAATGGCTTTCGGATCGATTTTGACTAATTCTGCTAATGGGTCTTGTAAACGTCTTGCAATAGAAATAGCGCCTCTAATAGATACATTGATGTCTGGATATTCTTCTGTTGCTAATTTTGATGCAGAATATACAGATGCTCCTGCTTCACTAACAATGACATACTGTACATCTCTTGAAGTTTCTTTTATCATATCTGCTACAAACATTTCTGACTCTCTTGAAGCTGTTCCATTTCCAATAGCTATCATATCTACTTTATCTTTGTCAATTAATTTTAATAATTCTTTTTTCGCACCTTCTACATCATTTTGTGGTTCTGTTGGATATACCGTTGTATAATCTAATAATTTTCCTGTTTCATCAATAATCGCAATTTTACATCCTGTTCTATATGCAGGGTCAAATCCCATAACTGTTTTTCCTTTGATTGGTGCTCCTAAAAGCAGTTGTTTTGAATTTTTACCAAATACTTTAATGGCCTTATCTTCTGCCTTTTCTGTTAAGTCTGAACGAATTTCTCTATCAATTGAAGGTTCAATTAATCTTTTAAAACTATCTGCAATTGTTTCTTTTAACATCTCTGTAAATTGTGTTTCACCTTTGATGACATCTCTTTCTATATATGCTAGTATTTTTTCTTCTGGCTTTTCAATTTTTACTTTTAGAAACGCCTCTTTTTCTCCACGGTTGATAGCTAAGATTCTATGACTTGGTATGTATTTTATCGCTTCTTGATATTCATAATACATTTCATAATTTGATTTTTCTTCTGGTTTTGCTGCTTTAGTTTGAATCACAGCTTCTCTATAGCAAATTCTTTTAATTTGTTTTCTATATTGACTATTATCTGAAATATCTTCTGCAATAATATCTAATGCTCCTTGTACAGCATCTTCTGGTGTTGCCACAACTTTGTCTTTATTCTTTTTATCCTCTTCTGATAAAGTTTCGATATTCACATATTCTTTTGCAATTTCTAAAATTGGTTTTGTTTCTTTTTGTTCCATAATAATTGTTGCTAGTGGCTCTAATCCCTTTGCCTTTGCAACAGTAGCTCTTGTTTTTTTCTTTTGTTTGTATGGCCTATAAATATCTTCTACTTCTGCTAATGTTTTACAAACAGCAATTGCTTGTAAAATCTCATCTGTTAATTTTCCTTGTTCTTCAATTGATTTAACAATCTCTTCTTTTCTTTGTTCTAAATTTCTTAAGTAATTTAGTCTTTCACCTAAATCCCTAAGGATTTCGTCACTTAATCCTCCTGTTACTTCCTTTCTATAACGTGCAATAAAGGGAATGGTATTCCCTTCATCAATTAATTTTATCGTAGCCTCTACTTGTTTTGGCTTAATATTTAATTCTTCTGCGATTGTGTTAATAATTTTATCCACTTTTTATCTTTCCTTTCGTCTATTGTATTTTGTATCATTCTAAATTTTTTATAAAATATACTTTTCTAGTATATCACTTTTTTCAAATATTTCAAATACTTTCGTTGGATTATATTATATATTCGTTTGCTACTTTACATAACTTGAACATTCCCATTAATTATGATATACTATTGTTGTTACATGTAAATTTGCAAAATGGAGGGTTTCAAGAGGAAGGAGACATTATGAAACAGAAAAAAACAAGTATCATCACTTTAGCGGATGCTAAAAATCTGTCAGCAGCATCTTCACCTTTTTACGTCTATGATGAAAAGGCAATCATTGAAAATGCAAAGCAGGTTATGGATGCATTCTCATGGAACAAGGGATTCCGGGAGTATTTTGCTGTAAAAGCAAATCCTATTCCAGACATTGTTAAAATCTTAGTTGACATAGGTTGTGGATGTGATTGTTCATCAGACACAGAGCTGACAATTGCAAGTGCTTTAAATGCGCCAATCATGTTCTCGTCAAACGTAACTCCTGCAAAGGAGTATGTCCATGCTAAGAAACTCGGAGCCATCATCAACTTGGATGACATTTCACACATTCCGTTCTTAAAAGAATGTGCTGGTATACCAGAAACCATCTGTTGCCGCTATAATTCCGGCGGTAACTTCGAAGTTGGACCCAATTGTATGGGAACACCGGGAGATGCCAAGTATGGTATGACCCGTGAGCAGATTTTCGAGGCCTATGGAATCTTGAAAGCAGAAGGTGTCAAAAACTTCGGTCTGCACGCCTTTCTGGCAAGTAATACTCTTACAAATGAGTATTATCCTAAGCTGGCAAAGGAACTGTTTACATTGGCTGTTGAATTGAAAGAACAGTTGGATGTTAATATTTCCTTTATTAACCTGTCAGGCGGAATCGGTGTAGCCTATCATCCGGATGAAGAACCAAATGACATTTATGCCATTGCAGAAGGTGTGCGGAAGCAGTATGAATCCATTCTGACACCTGCCGGTATGGAACCTGCTATTTATACTGAACTTGGTCGCTATATGCTGGCACCTTATGGTCAGCTGGTAACGAAAGTACTGCACAAAAAGGACATCTATAAACAATATGTTGGATGTGATGCTTGTGCAGCTAATCTGATGCGTCCAGCAATGTATGGTGCTTATCACCACATTATTGTCCTTGGTAAAGAAGACTGGCCTTGTGACCATATGTATGATGTTACAGGTTCACTCTGTGAAAACAATGATAAATTTGCGATTGACCGGAAACTCCCTGAGATTGAAATCGGAGATATTTTGGTTATTTGTGATGCCGGTGCACATGGCTCTAGTATGGGGTATCACTACAATGGTAAGCTCCATTGCGCCGAGTATCTCAAAAAGACCGATGGTAGTTTCAAACTTATTAAGAGGGCTGAAGAACCTGCAGATTACTTTGCTACTTTCCGAATTGACCCGGAAACTGGCAATGAAAGATGGAAATAAATAAAACTTTAAATTGTGTGTTTAACTTTGTGTTATTATCATTTTAATTTGTTTTAGCTTGTAATCCCTCCAAACTAAAGGATTCTGTCTGAAATTCAGACAGAATCCTTTTTCTTATTTCTTTTTTACTTCACTTATTTGAAATATTATTTTTATTTCTCATTCTCCTCTTTAAAAATCGTATCATCTTGTTTTATCCAATTATCGACTTCTTGCACCCTATATTCTTTTTTTGTATCCCTCATAACTACCTTTTCAATTCCAGCATTAATAATCATTCTTTTACAAAATGAACATGGCTCATTATCTTTTACATATTCTCCATTTCGTTTATTAATTCCTACCAAGTAAAGCGTAGAGCCTATCATATCTTTTCTTGCAGCACTAATAATCGCATTTTGTTCACTATGTACAGACCTGCATCTTTCATATCCTTTTCCACTTGGCATTTCATATTTTTGCCTTGTACAATATCCCAAATCAATACAATTTTTTCTTCCTCTTGGAGCACCTGTATAACCTGTTGAAATAATCTCATCATTTTTTACAATAATACTTCCATAATTGTTTCTAAGACAAGTCCCTCGCTCTGCTACGCTTTCTGCAATATCTAGATAATAATTTATTTTATCAACTCTTTCCATTTTACCACATCCCTTTCAGAAGACCTTTTATTGTATAAAAATTTTCCTTTTTCTCGCCTCTATTTAGATTTTTTTGTATATAACAAGGTTAGCTTTTACACTTTTCTTATTCTACGCCTAAATATTCATTATAGGTAACTTCTCTATCAATTATCTTTCCATTTTCCTTTATATCAATAATTCTATTAGCAACTGTTTGTGTCAATTCATGGTCATGTGATGTAAATAAAATATTTCCTGTAAATCTTTTCATTCCCTCATTTAATGAAGTAATACTTTCCATGTCTAGATGGTTTGTTGGCTCATCAAATATTAAGAAATTTGCTCCTGATAACATCATTTTTGATAAGACACATCTTACTTTTTCTCCTCCTGATAATACTTTTACTTGTTTTAAAGCCTCATCTCCTGAAAATAACATTCTTCCTAAAAAGCTTCTAACATAGGTTTCATCTGGGTCTTTTGAATATTTTCTAAGCCAGTCTGTTATATTTTCATCTGTTTCAAATAAATAGTTATTATCCTTAGGGAAATATGACTTTGTGATAGTTGTTCCCCACACAAGTTCTCCTTCATCTGGCTCCATTTCTCCTTCTATAATTTGGAATAAAATGGTTTTTGCTAATTCATTGTCTGCTAAAAAGGCTATTTTGTTTCCTTGTTTTACATCAAATGAAACATTATCTAATAATTTTACACCATCAATTGTTTTTGATATGTTTTTTACTTGTAATATTTCTCTTCCTGGCTCTCTATCAGGTTTAAAATCGATATATGGATATTTTCGATTAGATGGTTTAATTTCTTCTAGTTCTATTTTCTCTAATGTTTTCTTTCTTGAAGTTGCTTGTTTTGATTTTGAAGCATTAGCACTAAATCTTGCAATAAAGTCTTGTAATTCTTTAATTTTTTCTTCTTTCTTTTTATTTTGTTCTCTTGCTTGCTTTAAGGCTAATTGACTTGATTCATACCAGAAATCATAGTTTCCTGGATATACTTTTATTTTTCCAAAGTCAACATCTGCAATATGGGTACATACTTTATTTAAGAAATATCTATCATGAGACACCACAATAACTGTGTTTTCAAAATCCATTAAGAAATCTTGTAACCAGTTAATACTTTTCATATCCAAGTCATTGGTTGGTTCGTCTAGTAATAATACATCTGGATTTCCAAATAAACTTTGTGCTAATAGTACCTTTACTTTTTCTTTTGCTTCAATTTCTTTCATATATTTATAATGGTTATCTGGAATAATTCCTAAATCATTTAATAAAATTGCTGCATCTGATTCTGCATTCCAACCATCTAATTCCGCAAATCTTTCTTCTAATTTTGCTGCTTTCATACCATCTTCTTCTGAAAAATCAGGTTTTGCATAGATTGCTTCTTTTTCTTTCATAATGTCATATAACTCCTTATTTCCCATGATAACAGTATCCATAACGGTATAGTCTTCAAAAGCAAAGTGGTCTTGTTTTAAAACAGATAATCTTTCTCCTTTATCTAAACTCACATCACCTTTACTTGGTTCTATCTCTCCTGATAAAACTTTTAAAAAGGTTGATTTTCCGGCACCATTTGCTCCAATAATCCCATAACAATTTCCTTTTCCAAATTTTATATTGACATCTTCGAAAAGTATTCTCTTTCCAAATCTGACAGTCACTCCGTTTGCACTTAGCATCTATTCCTTCATTCCTTTCTTTAAGACTTTTTACTTTCTTATTTTATCTTTGGTATTATATACTATTTTTATATATTTTTCAAGAATTTCACATACGGAAAAAGGAGTTCATAATGAACTCCCCCATTCCTTGAGAAAAATTGTTGTTCCTAAAAGTTTTAATCGTTTGCAATGACCAAATCCGGCCAAGATACCGAGTAGATATATCCCTGTTCAGATGAAACTGTGCAGACCGTCAATCCGTTCTTCAACGTTGTTTCGTCAACAACAGGTGAAATCATCCGGACATCGTTTCCAATACTATTTTCGCAATTCTTATCAGAATAAAACTCAAATTCGGGATCTAACACCCGATAGTAGTTTCCATCCTGATAAAATTTTGCAGATAAGTATTGATCCGCACTGTCACCAGTCGACTGCTTTAACTGAGCATTCTCAACTTCAAGCTGTTGAATCTGCTCATTGGCATCATCTAACTGGCTTTGAATCTCTTGTTTTTCTTGCTGAGCTTCCTGTAAGTCCGCTTTCAACTCTTTTTTAGAGCTACCACATCCTGTCATTCCAAATACTCCAATTAGAAGTACCATTATAAGTAATATGCTCCGTTTCATCATGCTATTTCCTCCTTTTTTCTCTTTATTCTCTACATGATTGATACACTTATAGTATATCACAAATTTAACATAATTTCAATTTATGGTTAATCATCAAATAATAATTTAATACCCCATAATCCAGATAATCCAACAAGTCCATATACAATTCTTGATAAGACTGTCATTTCTCCAAATAATAGAGCTACTAAATCCAAATTAAATAATGCAATTAATCCCCAGTTTATTGCACCTATTATAATTAAAACTAACGCAATTTTATCTATTATTTTCATTTTTTTCCTCCTTTTACTCATTTTTATATTATTTTAACCGTTTGGGCATTTATTTATACAAAATATTGAATTTTTTTATTTTTTATGATAATTTGTAATAAAGATTATTAGGAGGGTATCTCTTTGAGAAGAAATCGAAGAAATTCTAGAAATTCAAATAACTATATAAATGATGATACTAAAAAAATCATTAAAGTTTTATTAAAATTTATATGTATTTTACTTATTTTATTTTTTATCGTTATGCTATTTAATATTCTCAATAATTGGATTACATATCATTCTATTATCAACCAATCTCAAACATCTTCAAGCAATGTAGACACTAACATTTCTGAACAGAATGATGTCTCTGAAAATACTAACGAAAATACTACTTTTAATTTGACAGCTATTGGAGATATTATGTGTAATAGTGTACAATCTGCAGATGCGTATATTTCAGATTCTGGTGAATATGATTTTTCTTATGTATTTGACGATATTGAATATTATATAAAAAATTCTAGTATTACGGTTGCAAATTTAGAAACCACATTTGCAGGTAAAGATAAAGGATATAACAATCCTTCAAGATTTAATTCACCTGATGCTCTAGCTTATAATTTAAAAAAATTAGGCGTTGATGTTATTTCTACTGCTGGAAACCATAGTTTAGATTATGGATTTGATGGGTTATCAAGAACAATTGATGTTCTAAATTTAGCAGATATCTCTCATGTTGGAACTTATAAAACGCAAGAAGAAAGAGATATGATTTTATTCAAATATGTAAAAGGTATAAAAATCGCTTTTTTAAATTATACTTATCGTTCCAATGGAAATAAAATTCCATCTGATAAAGCATTTTGTATGAATATTATTGATAAAGATATAATAAAAAATGATATTGAAAAAGCTAAATCAGAAAATGCAGAAATCATTATTGCCTCTATCCATTGGGGAACAGAATATGATTCTGTTCCAAATAATACCCAAGATGAATTAGCAGATTTTCTTTTCCAAAATGGTGTTAATGTTATTTTAGGAACACATCCTCATGTTTTACAAAAAATGGAGAAAAGAACAGTTACATTAGAAGATGGCTCTACTCAAGATGGATTTATCATATATTCTTTAGGAAATTTTATTAGTGATTTATCTTCTAATAATGCTAAATCTTCTATTATCTTAGATTTACAAATTACAAAACATACAGATAATACCATTACGATTGATAATATAAATTATATACCTATATATATGTACAAAGATTCTTCTACAAAGACAAAAAAAATAAAATTATTAGACATTCAAAAAACGATTTCTTTATATGACCAAGGTATTGATACATCCATTGGAAAAAATATGTACACAACTTTGAAAACAGCATTTAATACGATTTCTACAACTTTAAATCCATAAGTTATAAAATATTCATTTTCAATAATATGCAAATACTGCAAAACTTAATGTTGGTTCATACCAAATAAAATACACCAATAAGTAAACACAAATTATTTTCTTCTGATGTTTACTATATTGGTGTATTCCATTTATTTCAAAATGTCCTTTTAATTTAACATATCTTTTCTTTTTAACCACCATGTAACTACCAAGGTTAATATGACTGCAATTGCTACCATTATAATAAATCCTAGATTGCTATTTTCAAATGGTAATTTTACATTCATTCCCCAAAAACTTGATATCATTGTTGGAATTGCAAGTACTATTGTAATAGATGTTAGAAATTTCATAACGCCATTTAAATTATTAGATATAATAGAAGCATAAGCATCCATAGTTCCATTTAAAATATTTGTATAAATCTGAGCCATTTCTATAGCCTGTCTGTTTTCAGTAATTGCATCTTCTAATATGTCTTCATCATCCTCATATAACTTAACAATTTTCCCTCTCATTGTTTTTTCCATGACAATTTCATTTGATTTTAATGAGGTTGCAAAATACACTAAACCTTTTTCTAAGCTTAATAATTTTAATAGTTCTTTATTTTTCATAGAATTTTTCAATATATATTCTGCAATTTCTGTTTCTTTATTGATTTGTTTTAAGTAGTTTAAAAAGTATGATGAATTCATATAAAATATTTGAAAGATAAATCTCGTCTTTTTATATGTTTGAAAATTCTTTATTTTTCTCTTTTCAAAATCTTCTATTACTTTGTTTTTTCTTAATGATACTGTTATGAAATAATCATCTCTTACAACAATCATTCCCAATGGCATTGTAGAATAAATATCATTATCTTCATTCTTTTCTATTACGGGAACATCTATTACAAAAAGAATTGTATTGTCATCATCTTCTGTATCTACCCTTGCTTTTTCTTCATAGTCTAATGCATCCCTTATAAAATCCTCTTGAATATTGATACTTTCACATACTCTTTTTATTTCATTTTCGGAGGGATTAACTAAATTAATCCAGCTTCCTTTTTTAAATTCTTTAATTTCTTCCAATTTGTTTGTTTCCATATTTGTATTGTATATTTTTAGCAAATCCCTCACCCCTTTTGAAAATTTACATAATTTTTGTCTAAAAACAAAAAAATAAATCTAATCTATCCATACTTATTTAGATTTATCTTTTTTGCTCACATTCTATTTTGCTACATATTCTAGTATAGCAGACAAAATGATTTATTTCAATAGTGCTTTAATAAAAAACATGAAAATTTATATAATTTATGTTAGTATTTTATAGACAAAAAACACATAGTTTTTTATTTTTTATAAGTATTTTCCATTTTATAAAAGCTATTATTTTATTAGTCTCCCTGTTCAGTATACATAAGAACTTGAAATAATTGGCAAGATATAGTATAATAATATTTGGGTGATAAAAAATATGAATAAAGATTTAGAAAGAATTATAGATATATTAAAAGTTAAAAAATTAATTATCTTCGCTATTATCATTACCTCTATTATATTAGGTTACTTATTTTGTTTCTATCTTGTTAAACCTACATATATGACTACAGAAACACTTTTATTAATTCCTTCTGAAGAAGAAATTAATAATTCTAATTTAACATTAAATTCAGAATTAGTATCAACATATTCAAACATTATAAAAGGTTCAAATATATTAAATACAGTCATAAATAATTTAAATTTGGATATGACAGAAACGGAATTAAAAAATAATATTCAGATTAATACAAAAGAAGATACCTATATGATAGAAATTTCTGTATCTAATCAAGATCCAGAAAAAACTGTAAGTATTATAAATGAATTAACAAATGTATTTATTGATGAAGTAAAAAAGATATATAATATAGAAAACATTAGTATTGTAGATACCCCTGAAATACCAAATACACCATATAATCTTACTTATAAAAAATATATCTGTATATCTGCTATCATCGGCGCATTTATCTCAGCAATATATGTGTTTATTATCTATACTTATGATAATACGATAAAGGAAGAAAATATAGAAAAACTCACTAATATGAAATTATTAGGAAAAATACCAATAAATCATAACAAGAAACAAGAATTAATTTTAGATAATGATACTAAATCCTATACTGTAGAGTGTCTTAATACCATAAGAACTAACATCATGTATATGAATTCAACCAACAATTGCAAAACAATTCTTATAACAAGTTGTTTGCCAGGTGAAGGAAAAACATGGACTTCCGCAAATATTGCTGTTGCATTTGCGAAATCTAATCAAAAGGTTTTATATATTGATGCAGATCTAAGAAAAGGAAGAAGTAATAAGATATTTGGAGTTGACAATGATGATGGACTTTCTAGTTACTTACATGCTATGACTGGAAATGTCAAAGAAGATATTTTACTAGGAGAGAATTATATTAAAGAAACACAAATTCCAAAATTACATATATTAACTAGAGGAATCATACCTCCTAATCCATCAGAATTGCTAGAAAAATCTTCTAATGCCGAAAAATTGATTTCAATTTATAGTAACGCATATGACATTATCATTATAGATGCACCACCTTGTAAACCAGTAACAGATAGTTTAATATTATCAACAATTGCAGATGCAACCATTATTGTTGCAGAGGACCATAAAACTAAGACAAAGGATGTTATTGAAATTGAAAAAGCTATAAAATCAGTTAATGGAAAAATATTAGGAATTATTTTAAATAAGGTAGTACTAGAGAAAAAAACATATGAGGAAAACTATTATGGAAAAGCTGAAGAAGAGTATCAATCTCTTATTTATACACAACAAGAAAAACTAAAAGTCAAAGATGTTATACAACAACTAAGCAAATCTGTAAAATATATAGAGAAAAAGCAACTTGAAAAGGAAATACACAAGGAACTAAAAAAGGAAGAAACTATCAAAAATGAACAACAAGAAAATGAGAAAAACTATTTTCAAAAAATAGAAGAGAATTTTCATATATTTATGAAAACCACAAAAAAATCATTAGAAAATTTAAATTTCAAATTAAGAAATTATGAATCCAAAAATCGTCAAGAACAAAAAGAATTAAAAAACGCTATGAATGAAAAGATTACAAAGGAAATTGGCAGTGTAAAATCATATATGGACGATAAAATCACAAAAGAAATAAGTAATATGAAATTATACATGGATGATCATGTAAATAAATTCACACAATTAGATGAAAAAGTAAATAACACAATACAAAATCATAATTATGAAATTGAAAAGATGAATGCTGTCATAAATGAAAATCGTTCAGAAGTTGAGAAAATAAATGATTTTGTTAATAAAAACTGTTCTGAGCTTGAACAAGTTCATGATTTCATTAACAAAAACAGTTCTGAAATTGAAAAAATTAATGATTTTATTAATAAAAATAACTTAGAAATTGATCAAAAGATTAAAACAGAAGGTGAAAATAATAAGGCAGAATTATTTAAAGCATTACAAGAATATGCTGATGAAATAAAAAATACACAAACAGCAGGATTTAATAAACTACATGATTCTGTAGAAAAACATAATTCTGAATTAGAACAAATTAATACTATCATAAATGAAAATCATTCAGAGGTTGAAAAAATAAATACTATCATAAATAAAAATTGTTCGGAAATTGAACAAATGAATGATTTTGTTAACAAAAACAGTTCAGAAATTGAAAAGATGAATGATTTCATTAATAAAAACCGTTCGGAAATTGAGCAACTCCATGCTTCTATTGATAAAAATAATTTAGGACTTGAAGAAAAGATTAAAACACAAGGGGAAAATAATAAAGAATTATTATTTAAAGCAATGCAAGAATATGCTGATGAAATAAAAAATATGCAATTAGCCGAAATAAATAAATTAAATGATTCCATTGATAAAAATGGCTCTGAAATTGAAAATATAAATCACATTATAAGTGAAAATCGCTCAGATGTTGAGCAAATGAATAACATCATAAATGGAAATCGTTCGGAAATAGAAAAAATAAACGATTTCATCAACAAAAATAGTTCTGAAATTGAACGAATCCATGCTTCTATTGACAAAAATAATTTAGAGCTTAGACAAAAGATTGAAACACAAGGAGAAAATAATAAAGATGTATTATTTAAGGCAATGCAAGAATATGTAAAGAAAATAGAAAATAACTATAATCAAGAAATTAGAAAAATACAAGATATTTTACAAAAAATGCAAACAAATTCTTTTGAAAATTTAGAATATCAACCTATAGAAAATCAAAATATTCATAAGTCAAATATAATATACATGAAAACAGCTAAAAGAAAAAATACATATTCTCTAGATGAAGATATTTCATATTATGACCTTGAAAAAAATGCAACATATATTGTTCCATTAAAATCCACAAAAAATGAATCTTTCAAAATTGTTAACATGAAATAATATATATTGCAATAACTATATGCTAATTTCAAATCATATAGAAATTTTTGGTTGTTTCATCAAATTAAATTGGTGATCCGCCTGGGATTCGAACCCAGGACCTTCAGATTAAGAGTCTGTTGCTCTAGCCAACTGAGCTAGCGGACCAAATTAAAACTTTGACAAATAATTTTATTCTATATGAAGAATTCGTATGTTTATCTTTAGACTTTTATATTATACTACTTTTTTTACTTTTGTCAATACTAAAAATCCATCTCTTATCGTAGAGATGGATTTTATATTTTTGTTATTATTCTGTTGTTTCTGGCTCTGTTGGTTGCTCAGTTTCTTGTGTTTGTTCTGGTTCTTTGGTCGTTGTCGTTTCTTCTTTATTTGTTTCTGTTGTTGTAGTCGTTGTTTTATTAGAAGAACTTTGACTAGATGTTGTTGATTTTCCTCTATTTATAATTCTCTGCATTGCGCTATAGGTATCTTTTGAAAGCAATTTTGTTGAAATAACCTTTCCATTTAACCTTTTTGTCATATATGTTTCTGTTACCAATCCATTTGCTCCTTTTTGTTTTACCACTTCTTTTCCTGGCGCTAAAGTTGAATCTTCTACATATTTTGTTGTATATGGTATTGTCGATATTGTTTTTGTACTAAATGAATAGGTATATTCTCTGTCAGCTTCTTTTATTCCAAATATTGAAATGGTTGCAATTCCACTTTTAGCTGAAGCTACAATTCTTACTGGATATGTTCTTGTATTTTTAAATCTAAAATCTGTTAATCCGTAAACAACTGTTGCATCTCTTCCTGCACCAACATAAGATGTTACGAACTGATGATTTCTTCTTTCAACAATTTCCATATCAGACATTAGGGCCGCATTATATAGTGTTGAAGAAATTTGACAAATTCCACCACCAATTCCATCTACAACTTGCCCATTTTCATATACCTTTGCATTTTTATATCCTGTTGCATAACTTCTTGGTCCCAAAGTTGCATTATATGAAAAAGTTTCACCTGGTTTTATTACTTTTCCATTTAGTTTTTGGCATGCTAAGACTAAATTTGTAGTTCTATCTTTATCACTAGCATCATATCTGGTAGTAAACGTTGATAATTGATCTGGAAATGCTTCTGTCCCTATTTGATCAATTGTTACATTTGGTTTTGTTATTGTTAAGTCAATTATATATTCGTCTTTAACTTCAGCTGCAATCATTTGCTTTGCTTTTTCTACATCAAAATCCACACCTTCAACTTCTGGATAAACTGTAAATGGATCTTTGGTATAATAAGCATCTTTTGCTTCTTTGTATATTTCACTATGTATTTTATCAATATCAATATCTTCTGGCGTTTTTGTTTCTACAGGGATTTCTATAATATTATCATTTATACTAATGGTATTTAGTATGTCTTTTACCTCTGTCAATAGTGTGTCTGTGTTTACGACGATTCCTTCCTTTCCTCTTGTTATAATTAATTTATCTTCCTCTACACTATAACTAGGTTCTGTTAACAATCCTGGTAAATTTGTTCCTATATCATTGATGGTTTGTTTGGTTGCTTCTTCATTCATAGACATATTAACATTAATATCTCTTTTTCCAATTAATGTACCTAGAATATTATAATTATTTACAAATATATTACCATTTCTTCCTAAAGAATATGCTTCATCAACTGCTGTATCTATATCATATTTTACTTCCATAAGTGTCGGATTTAATTCTGATTCGAATTCTTCATATTTTAAATCAATATTTTTTTGTAATTTTTCTGAATAGGTTGTTTCTAATTTTGCTTTTGCCTCTTCTTTGGCCAATCCTGAAACATCAATTCCTTTTATTGTAACACCACTTATAATTTTTTCATTATTAATATTGGTTAATGCAAAAACAGTAGAAAATATTAATGCCACTATTGCAACAATAATAATAGAAATCATCATTATTTTAAGTTTATGTTTTTTCTTTTGGTCATCTTGATTTTTTTTCTCTTTCTTTGTTTTGTTTTCCTCTTCTTTGATTTTTTTATCTTTTAATTTTTTTTGTTTTTTCGGTATGTCTTTGCCGTTTTCTTTATTTTCGTCTGTTTCTTCTTTTTGGTTTTCATTTATTTCTTCTTTTTCTATTTTATCCTCTTTCTTTTTTTCTTTTTTTTCCTTTTTTTCTTCAACTTGTTGATTCTCTTCTACTTTTATATTATTGTTTTTTTCTTCTTTTTCATTATCTACTATTTCTTCTTTTGGATTCATCTCTGTGTCCTCCATTAAATCTTCTTTCATAAAATCTTCCCCTTTTTATATTCTACTTAAATATTATCATATTCTTCTTTTTTTTACAATATACATTGTTATTTTTAGTCCCTCTTTATTTTCATTATATATTTTATTCAGACCTGCTTTTCCTAATTCATTAATTTGTTACAAAACAGTTACAAATTGATTACATTTTTGATATTTTGTTTATTTTTAAGAAAAATACTTGAACAATGTAAAATTTAATATTATAATGTTGCTAGCAAAAGATAAGCAAGGAGAGATTAAAAAATGGAATTAACAAAAAACATATTTTTTAATACTGATAAATTAGTTGAAAATACAAAAGTTAAAATTTCATATACAGGAAAATTATTTCAAGATGCTTCTCAAGAAGTGTCTATTCATTATGGTTTTGGTAATAATTGGGATAATATAAATGATGTTGTTATGGAAAAAACAGATTTAGGCTTTCAAGCTGAAATAACATTAGGTGAAGGTGATACATTTAATTTCTGTTTTAAAGACGAAAATAATAATTGGGATAATAACAATGGGCAAAATTATATATTCCACTTAGAAAAACTACCAACAGAATTATTAGTTTTAGATGATGAACCAGTTTCATTAGGTTCGGCTAAAAAATTAAGAAAGGCTTATCTATGGAGTAAAAAAATTCGTTTAGCCGTATATAAAATTATTACATACCTTCCAAAAATTATTTCTGGAAATTATAAGAGAAAAGTAACCAATAATAATGAAAATTAATATATAAAACATAAAAGAGTACAAAATTTGTACTCTTTTATGTTATAACCAGTCCTCCATTTATAGAAATCACTTGCCCTGTTGTAAAATTATCTTCTATTAACCATTCTACACATTTAGCAATATCTTCTGGTTTTCCTATTTTTACTAATGCTGTTTCTTCTTTTATTTGTTCAATTTCTTCATTTGAATATCTTTGATTCATATCTGTATCAATATATCCTGGCGCTATTGAATTAATTCTTATGTTAGAAGGTCCTAATTCTTTCGCTAATGCTTTTGTCATGCCATCAATCCCAGCTTTTGTTGCTGAGTATGCAACTGCACAAGATCCTCCATTTATACCATAAATAGAAGAAATATTGATAATACATCCGCTTTTTTGTTTTAACATATATTTTATTGTTTCTTGTGTTGTACAAAAAACAGAATATAGATTTACTTTTATAATATTATCCCAATCTTCATCTGTAATATCTTGAAACATCTTTTCTTGATCAATTCCTGCATTATTAATAAGTATATCTATTTTTCCATATTTATCAACTACAAAGTCCATCATTTTTTTTATATCTTCTCTTTTAGATACATCTGCTTGAAAAATATCTATTGAAATATTTTCTTTTTCTAATTCCGCTTTTAATGTTTTTGCTTTTTCTTCAGATTGATTATAATTGGCAACTACTTTTATATTTTTTCTGGCTAAAGCTTCAACAATTGCTCTTCCAATTCCTCTTGATCCGCCTGTTACGATTGCAACTTTTTCCATATTACTACCTCTTTCTATTTTTCATTTATTTCTATTTTATCATTCTCTTTGATAAATAGCAATCAAAACCACCTATATTCCAATAATAGGTGGTCTTTTCTCTTTATTTCGTTTCTCTTTATTTCGTTTCTCTTTTTTCATAAACTACATATATGATTAAAATGATAAGGCCTATTATAGAAATGATTTTTGCAATAAACATTACTTTTGTACCTACATACTCTATTACAATCTCTGATTTTGAAGTTTCTGTTAATGAAATTGCTAGAAATCCATTTTCACTTTCAAAATTCTTTATTTCTTTTCCATCAATCGTCACTTTATATCCTGGATAATATATATATGGAAATTCTAAAATAGTACCGTCTTCTAGCACGCTTATTTCACAAGTTAGTCTTTCTCCATTTTTATTTACATATTGAACATTTCCGCATTCCCTTTATGACATACACGGTATTTGCTCTTGTAAGAATATAGTTTCGATTATGGTTACTATTTACAGGTAAATATTCTCCTTTTCCCATTCCCGTAATTGTTTCTGTCTTATTTTCTGTAACATTTCCAATTGTATAGGTATTAATTTCTTTAATTTCTGAATTTTTTGGAATAAATCCTACTAAAATCATAACATACAAAAGCAAAATCGTAGAAATAGCCAAAACATCTTTTACATTAAAATTTTTTATCATTATACTTACATTAATTCCACATACAATTGCTAAAAAGAAATTAGAAAATAGCAACATTCTCCATTTAAATTGAATAATTTGAAATATATCTTCAAATGGTCCCCATGGAAATTGTTTTATTGTTATGATTGTACTTAATATACCTAAAATAAAAAACAATATATATTCTTTTTTATATTTGCTTTCTCGTATTTTTTTCGTGACGAATATAGATAAACATAGCATAATGAAAATTGGTATTCCTATTTCAAACACATATGTTGCATCATTTTTTGTAAACAATAGTGTTTTTATATCTAATCCACTTTCAGAAAAAGAGGCTTTTGTAGCCATTGCATCTTTTTGATATACCTCGTATTCTGCGGAAGTATATGTTTCAAGCATAGGAATCCAAAAGAAAGCTGTAATACAAAGAATACATGCAATATTTATTCCTAGTCTTTTTAAAATTTCCTTATCTTTTAGTTTCAATATATTTATACATACATATATAAATGCCATAATTGCTGTAACAAAAGTCATTAAATTATGGGTAAGGATTAACCCGAACAGCACCTAAGCATAAAACCCTGTCACCTTTTTCCTTTTGAAATATTTTATAGATTCCTAAAAATACCAGTGGAATAAATATATAACTAAAAAATTCTCCTAAAGCATTTCTGATATACATATCATTTAAATGATAGGGCATTAGGATATATAAAACTGCTGTAAGTGTACCAGTTAATTTGTTTTTTGTTAGTTTACTTACCAAGCTGTACATAGCAATTCCGAGAAAAGAAAAGTCCTATAAATAGTGTAAATTTATATCCACCGATAAATGTTGTTGTTATTAATTTTCCCATTAAAATCATTATCGTTGATAACGGTCCATAAAATAAATCCCAACTATATCCAAATCCATTTGTTAAACTAGATAAAACTTCTGTATTTTCACCATTTATAATCGATATATATGTTGCATAAGCTCTTGCTATATGCTGAATCCCATCATCATAATAGACATTTATGTCTTTCCAAAATAGTGGTATAGATGCAATAAGTGCTACTATAAAAATGATTAGAATATATTTATATTTGGCTAATGTATCCTTCATTTTGATGTTTTTCCTTTCTATTGATTTAAAATGTAAATGATTCATATATATTATACTTTATAGATTATCATAAAAAGAATAAAAAATATAGATTATGCAGATTTTTTATTAAATTTTAGACATAAAAAAAGCCAATCATGATTTACCTATAATCGCAGACTTTCACACATTTTTCAAGTAATGTAAAAAATTTTAAAGAGTTTAAATAGGTTTAATTAAATTTGTATAAAACCATTTTAGTTTGTGTTTTTGGGGCTTTTGTGGAGACTTTTTTTACAAAATCTCTTTTAAATTTATGTATTAAAATGATTTTATAATTATAAATATTATATGTTTTTCTATTACTATTAGATAAACTGATATATACAGAACATCCTCTATCTAAAAAGTTAAAAGATCTTTCAAATAAGGAAGAATTTAAATTTGATAATTTCTAATAGTATGATATAATTTATCTAAATGTTAAAATGAAGTGCGAAAATTCCACTTCTAATAGGTGGTACGAAATATATTCATAATATAAAATTATATTGGAGGTGGGAATATTGGAATTAAAGGATATAATACTACAAAAAAGAAAAGAAAAAAATATGACACAAGAACAACTTGCTGAACAATTAAATGTTGCAAGGCAAACTGTTTCTAAATGGGAAACAGGAGAATCCATTCCCGATATTGATACTTTAAAAAAATTAGCACTTTTATTTGATTTTTCTATTGATAACACACTTGGCATTGAAATAGAAAATGATGATGATGATAAAATCGAATGGTTAATTATCGGAGGATTTATTATAGGAAATACATTGGGAATTGTTTTTGATAATTTTATGTTAGGATATGTATTTGCTATGATTGG
>CALXFE010000018.1 GCA_944387545.1 uncultured Clostridia bacterium
AACCTTGAAAAACTAGAGATAAACACTCTAGAAATACTAAAGAAAACACTAGGTGTTGACTTTAATTTATGTCCCATCTGCAAAAAAGGATATTTATTGAGCCCAGACTCCGGATAAAATAAAACAATTCCATAACACCCAAAAATTGCCTCTTAATTGGGGAGGGGGACTCTATGTCCATTTTACAATGAAAATGGAAAAAGAACAATAGAATTGTAAGAAAAGTTACAGAAAAAATACAAAAAAGAGCTTCTAGTTAAGAAAGAGAAAAAAATAAATCCCCATAGAAGATAGAAAAAAGTTTCCGCGTTTACCACTATTATAATTACAGCTGGTTAGCCAGAATAAAATAGTGCTAAAAAGGAAATTTTTTTACTGGCTAACCATCAGTAATTTCCTATACATAATTGTGTTATTAATATTAGCAGGTGTAACCATAGCAGCATTAACAGGAGATAATGGAATATTAAGCAGAGCAACAGATGCCAGAGAACAAACAGATATAGCAGAAGAAAAAGAAAAAGTTGCACTAGCTGCACAAGCAGCTCTAATAGATAACAATGGAAGAGAGATATTACAGCAAGAATTAGATAAAGAATTAGAAAATAGCTTTGGAAAGAATAAATGTAGTGTAGAAGAAGGAGAAAATAATGGAGAACAAGGGTATATCGTAACAATAACAGATACAGGAAGAAGATATTTCGTGAGTAAGAATGGACATGTAGAGCAAATGATACCAGGACCAAAAGTAACCCATACAATCAATCCGGATACACAAGTAGCTGAAGGAGAGAAAATAACAATCACAATCAATGCAACAGCAACAGAAGGAGAAATAACAAAAATAACGAAACCAGATGGAACAAGTGTAGAAAATACAACTACAACAACCTATGAAATAGAAGAAAATGGAGAATACAAATTTATAGTAGAACAAAGTAATGGAGGAAAGACAACATATACAGTAGAAATAACAAATGGAAAATATGTAGAAAGATTTTCAGACATATATACAAGCACACAACAATACACCAAAAATGGACAAACAGCATGGATACCAGAAGGGTTTGCAGTAGGAACAAGTGATACCATAAATAGTATAGAAAATGGATTAGTAATAACAGATGCAATAGATGAAAATCATAATAGTATAGGAAATGAGTTTGTATGGATACCAGCAGAAATAGATGATATGGCAAAATTAACAAGTGGAACAGATGCAAATGGAAATCCAAATTATCAAGGAAAGCTATATGATTTTACATCAACAGGGGCAACAGAAATGACAAGCTATGGTCAGGGAACAACAAGTTATAGAGAACCAGATACAAGTAACTATGATAGTAATAAAACAAATTTAAATATCATAAAAGGAATATTAACAAGTAATACAGCAGACTATGCAGATATTACAGCATTTAAAAATACAATGCAGGAAGATTATAATGCAATGATAAAGAGTGTAGAAAAATATGGTGGCTTTTATGTAAGCAGATATGAGATGAGTAAATCGACTACTGGCAATACAGCAGTAAGCGTAGCAAATGTATTATCACTAACAGGAGCAAGTGCTAATACATGGTATGGATTATATGCATATGGAAAGACATATAAAACAAATAGTGTAGAAAGTAGTATGATATGGGGAAGTCAATATGATGCAATGATGAGGTGGATGCAAGATAACGGAGTAGATGTAACAGTGAATATTGGAAGAAATACTGGGGAAATAACAGGATCAAGTCAAACGGATATAATAAAAAATGTGTATGATTTATATGGATGTCACTATGAATGGACATTAGAGTCTTACAGTACAAATACTAGAGTTAGTAGAGGTCGGCAGAGTTACTTATACTCATTCACCTAGCCATCGAATAAATGTGCATTATCCATATACTACAGATGATAACACTTCTTCACGTTTTACACTTTATGTTAGGTAGAACTAACCACTGAAAAGAAAATTGCAACTTTTATTCAGATGGGAATGTCAAGTGAATTTTGTAATTTCAAAAAGTACAAAAGACAAAGAATTAGATTGGTGTGTAAACTTTTCTAACAATTTTTAAAATCACTTATTGATATTTTTTTACACGGAATATGCACGGATAAAATCTTGTAAATACTTGCTTTCAAAGTGTTTACAAGATTTTACAATTATCCTGCTTACCCAAAAATACAAGTTAAACTTGTATTTTTTTTATGCAAATATACAAACAAATATAAAAAAAGCGTACTATGAATTTTGATAATAATAAAGAAAAAGAAGATTTAAGTTTAGGAATGGCAATAGCATATTTTACCACAAAAAGATATTACAAATAAAAGTACAATTAACTTAGGAAAAAGAACCGAAAAATATAGAGTGGCTATTTAAATTGAAAAAGTAGACTAAATATTGCCAATAGAGTAAGAATGTAATATAATAAAACACAAAAGAAAAATAAAAGGTGAGATGTATGAAACAAAAAATAAAATATATTATAGTAATCTTTATTTTTAGCATCATCATTATGCTACTAGATGTCAAAAATGGATATATTAAAGGACATGACACAGATTTTCATTTAGCAACAATCACAGCAATTGTAGACCAATTATCTTGGGATAATTTAACAGTACAAGAGCCATTAAAATATATAGCAAATGATTTAGGATATGGAACAAGATTTTTTTATCCACCCATTCCACATTTAACAGCAGCTTATATCACAAAAATATTAAGTATTTTTGACATTGGAAATGTTGCTATTGGGATGCGTATTACACAATGGATAACTTTGTTGGCATCAGGTGTTACATTTTATCTTTTAGGAGAGAAGATATTTAAAAACAAAAAAATAGCAACAATCTTATCTTTATTTTATATGACAGCACCATATCATTTAGCAGAAATATTTGTTAGAGATGCTTTTTCAGAAATATTTATCCCTGTTGCCATCCCATTAATTGTACTGGGATTATTGTATTTAATTGAAAATAATCATAAGCGATTTTTTCTATGTTTTGTGGGAGGGTATACATTAGCGATATATTCTCATTTAGCCATGACCATATATTTTACTTTAATGATACTTGTGACATTTTTTGTGGTGTATTTTAAACAGATATTTACAAAGAAAAATATAGTATACTTATTAAAAGCTTCTGGGTTAATTTTGCTATTGACATCTTCATTTTGGATGCCATTATTAGAGATAAAATTAAGGGGAAGCTATGGTATATTTATGCCAAACTATATGACAGGAAAAGGTGGCTTAAAATATAGTACAATTTCAATAGGGGAATTATTTGCATTTAATAGAGAAATTGATTTTCATTTTATAAGATATAATTTACAATTATTTGTAACGGTTATGTTTTTTATTAGTCTATTTTTTGTTATTAAGAAAAAACTATGGAAAGAAAAATTATGGATATTTTTAATGGCTTTTACAGTTTTATCCATTATTATGATAACAAATCTATTTCCATGGTATTATATACCAGATATTTTACAAGCTTTACAATTTCCATGGAGACTAGTTATTTATATAGCATTTGGAGCCATACTGATAGCTGGTATTTGCCTAAAACAGGTAGAGAATAAAAAATGGTTTAATGTAATTTGCTGTATATTATTGCTATTTACTTTAATAGGAACCTATGTAAATATAGATCATTTAGAAGAATCACAAATGGATATTTACAATATTAATAATGCAAAGTCTATGGGAAATGAAAAAGAATATTTACCAGAAAAAGCTTTAAAAAATTTAGAATATTTTTATAATCGAAATAAAGATATTATCATTAAAAGCGGAACAGGAGAAATTACAAAAATAATAGATGATGTTCCAGACTTGACTTTTGAAGCAACCATTTCAGGAGAAATGACAATTGAATTACCAAGAATTTATTATGTGGGATATCAATTAGAAATAAATGGGCAAAAAATCGAGTTAGTGGAAAGTGATAACGGATTTTTACAAGCAACCATTCATCAAAGTGGAACATATAATTTAACATATGAAAAAACAACAATTATGAAATTGGCAAATATGTTAAACATTGGAACAGTGATACTCCTAATAGGAATGGTGATAGTAAAGACGAAAAAAGTGAAATTATTAGAAGAAAAGACATAGAAAAAAACAAAAGGCTACATATAGAAGCCTTAATAAGAATACAAAACATCTTCAATAATGTCAGCAATTTCAGATACAGAATGATCTGCCTGAATTAAGAAATTAGGATGTCCTTTGAATTCACCATTGTAAATAGAAATGGTTATTTGACCAGTCATATTTCCAATAACTCTACTATCTTTGTCATATAACTTTACAACATTCATGTTTTTTCCCCCTTTTCTTTAGTTAACAAACAAAATTATAGCAAAGTAAAAAATAAAAAGATGTCGAAACTTGTCACAAATTTAAAAAAATATAAAAAATAATGATAAAGTATGGTAAAATAGAAAAAATAAGATATAATAAAACAAAAACTTTTAGGAGAAGGATTGCACATGAAAAAATTAATTGTTACTATTTTCATTTTATTAATCATATTTATTGGAATGTATATATATAAACAAAATAAAATAACTGTTAATAGAAATAATGAAATAACAATTGATGAAATTAATAAAATAGAAACATATTTGCAAAAAATATATATGTGGAGAGAAATTACTGGAGAAGCATTACCAACATTTGAGAATGTAAATGACGCACCAAATATTTGGGTATGGGAAGTGGTAAAAAAGAATTTAGAAGAATATGAATTATCAGCCCAGCAATTGCAAGATAAAGCAAAAGAAATATTTGGACAAGATTTTCAAAAAGAATTTCCTAAAAGTGGATATGAATATATGGCATATAATCAAGAAACCAATACATATTATGCAATAGGAAGTGCATTAGATAATGAAGAAGATGTATTTTTATTAGATAAGATAGAAAGACAAGAAGAAGGATATATTGTTCAAATTGTAGAATATTTAGAAGATTATTCAGAAGGTTATGAAACAACAAGTTCAGAATATAATATTCAAATAAAAAATTTAAATAATGAAACAATAGGAACAGTAAAAAGTACAGAACCTGAAACAAACATACAACAATTTGTAAAAGATAATATGGATAAATTTACGAAAAAAGAAGTTACATTAAAAACAGACGAAAGTGGAAATGTATATGTAAAAAGTGTAAAAAATGGTTAGTAAAAATAAATGAAACAATTGAAGGAGAAAAAATGGACTTAGAAAAATGCAAAATTTGTCCACATGAATGTGGTGTAAATAGAACAAAAAATGAAATAGGAAGATGTAAAAGTACAGATAAAATCAAAATTGCTTTATATTCACTACATCATTTTGAAGAACCTTGCATAAGTGGAGAACACGGTTCAGGAACTGTGTTTTTTTCTAACTGCAATTTAAATTGTGTATATTGCCAAAATTATGAAATTAGTCAAGAGGGAAAGGGAAGAGAAATTTCAATAGAAGAATTGGCAGATATATTTTTAGAACAACAAAATAAACATGCAGAAAATATAAATTTAGTAACGCCGACGAGTTATACACTCCAGATTATTGAAACAATAAAAATAGCTAAGAAAAATGGTTTGACAATACCCATTATTTATAATACAAATGGCTATGAAAAAGTTGAAACATTAAAGTTATTAGAAGGATATATAGATGTATATTTACCAGATTTAAAATATTATGATAATGAAATTGGTAAAAAATATTCTAAAATTGAAAAATATTTTGAAATAGCAACGAAAGCAATACTAGAAATGTATAGACAAGTAGGGAGTCCTCAACTTAATGATCAAGGTATGATACAAAAAGGCATTATGATAAGACATTTGATATTACCTAATCATATAGAAAATAGTAAGAAAATATTGAAATGGATAAAAGAAAATGTAGATGAAAATGTGTATGTTGATATTATGGCACAATATTTTCCTACATATAAGGCAAAAGAAATAAAAAATTTGAATAGAAAGTTAACAAAAGAAGAATACCAAGAAATAGAAGAATATGTGTATCAATTAGATATAAAAAATGGATATATGCAAGAATTAGGAGAACATGAAGAAGAGTATGTGCCTAAATGGGATGATTAAGAGAAGGGAATGTAAAAATGAATATACAAGAATATATACAAAATTTATCAAATGGAAAAGCAGATAATATGTCAGTAAAAAAGATGAAAAAAGTAATGGGATTATTGAGAAATCCACAAGATAAATTAAAATATATACATGTAACAGGAACCAATGGAAAAGGGAGCTTTATAGAAATGCTAAATAGCATTTTGATAAAAAACGGCTTAAGGGTAGGAAAATTTATTTCACCACACTTGGTTTGCTATAATGAAAGAATTAGTATAAATGGCAAAAATATTACAGATGAAGACATGCAAACAATATATCAAGAAATACAACCAATAATGGAGAAGGAACATATAGAAATTAGTTTTTTTGAATTTTTTACAATTGTTGCACTTATATATTTTTACAAAGAAAAAGTAGACATTGTTTTAATGGAAGTGGGGTTAGGCGGTTTATATGATAGCACAAATATTATTCAGCCTATGATTTCTGTTATTACATCTATAGGATATGACCATATGCAAGTTTTGGGAGATACCATAGAAGACATAGCAAAACAAAAAGCAGGAATTATCAAAGAAAATTCTGAAACAGTATATATGGCACAAAAACAGGAAATAGATGAACTAATGATTCAAACTTGTCAAGAAAAACAAAATACATTACATATCATCCAAAAAACAGATATACAAAATGAAAGCGTAAAAAATGGATATGAGATATTTGATTATAAACAATATCAAAATATACAAGTGAATTTAAAAGGAAAAAAACAAACTCAAAATGCTAGTTTAGTATTGGAATGTTGCGATATATTACAGAAGAATGGGTATGTTATTACAGAAGAAGCTATTAGAAGTGGACTAATGACAGTTATTCATAAAGGAAGATTTGAAACAATATATGAAAACCCAACCATTATATTTGATGGAGGACATAATGAACAAGCGATAGAAAATCTTAAAGAAACAATAGATATATATTATAAAGCAGCAAAAAAGATTTATGTCATTTCAGTATTGAAATCTAAAGATTATAAAAAGATAATAAAAGATATTTTAGAAGAGGGTAATGTGTATATTTTTACAAATGGAAATGATAAGAATAGATATACAGATAATCATTCAATGGTTAAATATGCAAAAAAAGTTAACCAAAATGTGGAAATATATGAGATGGAATTAGAAGAAACAGTACAATTTTGCAAAAGTAAAACAGATTGTGTTTCTTTTGTGATTGGTTCATTTTATATCTATGAAGATATAAAAAAGATGTTATAAGTTGCAAAAAAAATACAAAGTATGATATATTGAAAAAAATAAAATAATGGGAGGGATAAAAAATGACACAAGCAGATGAACAATTCATAAAAACTTGCAAAGAAATTATAAAAAATGGATATACATCAAAAGGAACAAATGTAAGAACAAGATGGGATGATGGAGAAGAAGCAAATTATTTTTCTATTGTAGGTGTACAAAATAAATATGATGTAGGAAAAGAATTTCCAATGATAACATTAAGGAACAATACAAAAACATTTAAAAATGCAATAGATGAAATATTATGGATATGGCAAAAGAAATCTAATAAAATCAGTGAATTGCATTCTCATATTTGGGATCAATGGGCCAATGAGGAAGGAACCATTGGAAAAGCCTATGGATATCAATTAGGAAAAAAATATGAATTCAAAACAAAAGAAGGTATAAAATTGATGGACCAAGTAGATTATGTTTTATATCTATTAAAACATGATCAATCAAGCAGAAGAATTATGACAAATTTATTTAATCATGAAGAACTAAAAGATATGGAATTAGAACCATGTGCTTATGGAACACAATGGTTAGTTAAAGAAGGAAAATTACATCTAATTTTAAATCAACGTTCACAAGATATGTTGACAGCAAATGGATGGAATTTAATGCAATATGCAGCTTTACAATGTATGTTTGCACAAGTATCAGGACTAGAAGTAGGAACACTAACACATAATATAGGAGATTGTCACATTTATGATAGACATATTCCATTGGTTGAAAAATTATTAGAAGCTGAACCAATGGATGTAACACCAAAATTGGTAATCAAAAATCCAACAAAAGATTTCTATGAGTTTAAAGTAGAAGATTTTGAAGTGGAAGGATATGATTATAACAAAGACGTGAAAATTGGTAAAATACCAGTTGCGATTTAATTGTTATCAAAGGCATAGAAAAGAATTAGACGAAAGGAAAAATAAAATGTTAAGTATTATTGTAGCAAAAGCAAAAAACAATGCCATCGGAAAAGACAATGAATTATTATGGCATTTATCAGATGATTTAAAAAGATTTAAAAAATTAACAACAGGACATACCATTATCATGGGAAGAAAAACATTTGAATCATTAGGAAGAGTCTTACCAAATAGAAAACATATAGTATTTACACAAAATCCAGACTTTAAAGTAAATGATGAAAATGTAGAGATAGTACATTCTATGTTACAAATACAAGAATATATAGAAAATGAAGAAGAGGCATTTGTAATAGGTGGAGCAATTATCTATAATTTACTAATGCCATATGTGAAGAAAATGTATGTAACAGAAATTGATAAAGATTTTGATGGAGATGCTTTCTTTCCTAAAATAGATAAAGAAATTTGGAAAGAAATTAGTAGAGAAAAAGGTCCGGAAGATGCAGAGAATAAATTCACATATGAATACGTAACTTATGAACGTTAGGGACGTGTCAAATCGTTTCAAAATGATATCAAAAGGGACAGACTTGCTGAATAAAATCAGAAGTCTGTCCCTTTTGGACAATTTTTGTCCATTTTGGCACGTCCCCATTTGATTAAAAAATTTGCTTTTGGTTAAACTAAGTCATGAAAGGATGATTTAGATGTTTAAACCGAAGGCGATTTATTTTGAAAAAGAGGTTTTAAATTATGATTTGGGAAAAGAATTAATGGAAAAATATAAAGAAGTTCCAAAGGTAGAAATTGAAAACCATAATAATATTGAAGAAATGAGAAAAAAATCGAATAAAGAATTTATGGATATGAAACGTAATTTGATTATTGGCGTTAGAAAAACACATAAATTTGTTCCTAACCATAAGACCTCAGATTTTTTAGTACCCTATACTTCTTCAGGTTGTACAGCTGCTTGTATGTATTGTTATTTAGTTTGTAATTATAACAAATGTGCTTATTTACGTTTGTTTGTGAACAGAGAAAAAATGTTAGAGAAAATTATCAAAACAAGTGAAACTTCCGAAAAAGAATTAACTTTTGAGATTGGTAGCAATAGTGATTTAGTATTAGAAAATACCATTACAAATAATTTGATTTGGACGATTGAAAATTTTAAAAACTGTAAAAAAGGTTTTTTAACTTTACCAACGAAATTTTCTATGGTAGACAATATATTGAATTTAAATCATCAAGGAAAAGTGATTATTAGAATGAGTGTGAATCCAAAAGAAATCATTAATCGTGTGGAATTTGGGACTTCCAGGTTAGAAGAAAGAATAGAGGCAATAAACAAACTAAGTGAAGCTGGATATAAGGTGGGAATCTTAATTGCCCCTGTGATTATGGTTGAAAATTGGAAAAACTTATATAAAGAATTGATTATAGAATTAAATCGTAAACTTTCTAAAAAAGCAAAACAGCAGGTGTTTTTTGAAATTATTTTTATGACATATAGTTTTGTTCATACCAAAATTAATGAAGAAGTATTTCCCAATGCAATTCAAATTTATGATAAAGAAAAAATGCAAGGTAGAGGAAAAGGAAAATATATGTATAAATCAGATTTAAAAGAAGATGGAAAAAGATTTTTATTAGAAGAAATGCATAAATATTTTAAAGAAAATATAATAGAATATATGGTTTAAACTTTAAGGAAAATCCTTAAGGTTTTATTTTGCTTTTAGTAAAAATCACTTTAGAGTTCACTTAAAATTCACATATGAAATGGTAAGAATTTCTTCTACTTTTTGATTTCATATGATATAATGTCATTAGAAAAATGAGAAGAAAAATTTTTACTTAAGAATAAAATCTCTTAAAGAAGGGAAAGATCATATGGCATATATAGAATTTAAAAATGTTTGTAAAGAATACAAAATGGGAGAAATTACCATAAAAGCATTAGATAATACAAATTTTTCGATAGAAAAAGGAGAATTAGTAGTGGTTGTAGGACCATCTGGAGCAGGAAAAACGACAGCTTTAAATATTCTAGGTGGTATGGATAGTGTAACTTCAGGAGATGTCTTTGTTGACGGAAAAAATGTGGCAAAATTAAAAAATAAAGCATTAATCAAATATAGAAGAGAAGATATTGGATTTGTTTTTCAATTCTATAATCTTGTACAAAATTTGACAGCAATTGAAAATGTAGAATTGGCAACACAAATTTGTAAAGACTCATTAAGTCCAGATGAAGTCATGGAAAAGGTAGGTCTGGCAGATAGAAAAAAGAATTTTCCATCTCAATTGTCAGGAGGAGAACAACAAAGGGTAGCCATTGCAAGAGCCATTGCAAAAAATCCTAAATTATTATTATGTGATGAACCAACAGGGGCTTTAGACTATAAAACAGGAAAGCAAATTTTAAAATTATTACAAGATACTGCCAGAAAAGAAAATATGACCGTTATCATCATAACTCATAATGCTGCAATCGCACCAATGGCAGATAAGATTATTAGATTCAAAAATGGAACGGCAGAAAGTATTGAGATAAATCCAAATCCAATACCAGTAGAAAATATTGAGTGGTAAACTATGCGCATATGGCGCTTATGTGGGAGGTGATGCGAGTGAAACTAAAAAAAGCATTGCTAAAAGATAGTTTTAAAGAAATTAAGAAATCCTATAAACGATTTATCTCCATTTTGCTTATGGCTCTATTAGGAGTAGGTTTTTTTGCTGGATTAAGAGCATCTTCACCAGATATGGTAGACTCCATTGATACGTATTATAAAAATCAAAATGTATATGATATAGAAGTGATGTCAACACTTGGATTAACCAATAGTGATATAGAAGCTTTGTCTAACATAGAAAATGTTAAAGATGTATATGGTACATATAGCAAAGATGGATTGATAAAAACAAATGATAAAGAAATTGTTGCAAAAATTTTATGTGTAGATGATGTAAATAAACCGGTTCTAGTGGAAGGTAACATGCCAGAAAATATAGATGAATGTGTGGTAGAAAAAAAATTCTTAGAAGGTACAGGAAAAAAGATTGGTGATAGCATAGATATAGAACCAGAAAAAACAGAGGGAACAGGAACAACAGATGAAGAAGCAACAGAATATTTAAAAAATAAAACATTAAAAATTGTAGGTGTGGTAGAAAGTCCTTTGTACATATCAAGAGAAAGAGGAAGCACAAAATTAGGAACAGGTGTCATTAATTACTATATCTATGTCAATAGAGAAAATATTAATTCAGAAATGTATACAGAAATTTATATCACTTTAGAAAATGCAGACAAATATCAGACTGGAAGTAATAAATATGAGAATTATGTAGAAGAAACAAAGGATAAAATAGAAGCAATAAAAGAGGAAAGAGAAAATGCAAGATATCAAGAATTAATTGATGAAGCAAATGCAGAAATTACAAAAGCAGAAGAAGCATTTAATACAGAAAAACAAAATGGAGAAACCGAGCTTCAAGATGCAGAAAATAAAATTAATGAAGGAAAAGCCAAAATAGAAGTTGGAGAAGCAGAGATTAGCCGTAATGAACGTAGTAGTAATCAACAGTTTGCAAAAGCAGAAGCACAAATTGAAGCGGTTAAAACGGAAGTAGCAAAAAATGCACTTCGCTTGAATAATGAAAAAATAGAAGCAGAAAAAGGATTTGAAGAAGCAGAACAAGAAAAATCTCGGACTACAAAGCACATTAGAAAATATCAATAATGCTATAAAAATTACGGACAATTCGATAACTGAAAAGCAAGCTGAATTAGAAACAGCAGAAACAGAAGAAGAAATAAATGCGATTTATCAGGAAATTGCACAATTGCAAGCAACCAAACAAGTATATGAAACCAATAAACAAACCATTGAAGCAGGAATTACTGAGATTGATAATCAAATTACAAGTGGCAGACAAGAATTACAAAAGGCAGAAGTACAAATTGACAGTGCAAGAGCTGAAATTCAAAGTCAAGAAGCTAATTTAGAGAAAACAAAGCAAACGACTTATGCACAAATTGCAAATGCTAAAAAAGAATTGGAAGCTTCAAAACAAGAAATTGCAGATTCGGAAGTAGAATTGGAAAATGCTAGAGCAGAATTTAATACGAAGATACAAGAAGCAGAAGGAAAATTGATTGATGCTAGAGAAAAAGTTTCCGAAATAGAAAAAGCCAAGTGGTATATGTTAGATAGAGAGCAAAATGCAGGATATAGTAGCTATATACAAGATACAGAAAGTATAGAAAATTTAAGTGTTGTATTTCCAATTGTATTTTTTGCAATTGCAGCTTTGGTATCGCTAACCTCTATGACAAGAATGGTAGAAGAAGAAAGACAAGAAATTGGAACCTTAAAAGCGTTAGGATATAATAAATTTCATATTATGTTAAAATATTTAATTTATTCTAGTTTGCCTTGTATTATTGGTGGGATAATTGGAATGAATATTGGATTCCAATTATTGCCTAGAATTATATGGGATATGTATAAAATGATGTATACATTGCCAGAATTTATTGTATCTTTTAATCATCAATATTCTTCAACTGGATTAGGATTAATCTATATTTGTATTGTGGGAGCAACTTTATATACTATTTTAAAAGAAGTAAGAGCAACACCAGCAATACTATTAAGACCGAAAGCACCAAAATATGGAAAAAGAGTATTACTAGAAAGAGTAGGCTTTATTTGGAAGAAACTAAAATTTTCACATAAAGTTACAATTAGAAATATATTTAGATATAAAAAAAGATTTTTAATGACGATTATAGGAATTATGGGATGTACATCTCTGATATTAGCTGGTTTTGGACTAAAAGATTCTATATCATCAATTTTACCAAACCAGTATGAAGACATATTTCATTATGATATGTTAGTAAGTTTAAAAAACGCTTTAACAACAGAACAAAAAGATAATTATATAACACAATTAAAACAAAAAGAAGAGATACAAAATGTGGTAGAAACGTATATGGAGTCTGGAACAGCACGGAAAAGAAAATAATAGTGAAAATGTTCAAATAGTGATTCCGAAAGATAATCAAGAAATTGATAAAACAATAAAGTTAAGAGATGTTAAAACAGAAGAACCATTTACATTATCAGATGAAGGTGTTATTATAACAGATAAGCTAGCAGAATTAATCAATGCAAAAATAGGAGATACCATAACCATAACAACTTCTGATGATGAACAAAAGGAAATAAAAGTGGTAGGGATAACAGAAAATTATATTAGTCATTATGTCTATATGTCAAAAGAATTGTATCAACAAGTCTTTGGAAAAGAATATAGTACAAATGTGTTGTTAATTCAAGACAACAATTTGAGTGAAGACCAAGAAGAAACAATTATGCAAGAAATGGTGGCAAAAAATGAAGTATCAACGGTTACTTTAACAGCAACAACAATGAAAACATTAGACGATACGATGAATTCGCTAAATTATGTTGTAGTTGTCTTGATTATTTCAGCAGGACTATTAGCATTTGTTGTATTATATAATTTGTCAAATATCAATATAGGGGAAAGAATCAGAGAATTAGCAACGATAAAAGTATTAGGATTTTATGATAGAGAAGTTTATGATTATGTTACAAGAGAAACAATTTTGCTAACAATTATTGGTATTATATTGGGATTGGTGGCAGGGTATTTCCTAAATTTCTATATCCTAGGAACTTGTGAAATTAATATGTTACGATTTGAAAAAGTGATTCATCCAATTAGTTATGTATATGCAGTTGCTATTACACTTATATTTTCAATTATAGTCAATTTGGTTACCTATTTTACATTAAAGAAAATAGATATGATAGGAAGTTTAAAAAGTGTGGAATAGAAAAAGGAATTTTGGGGACGGACTCAAAATTCCCTTTTTTAAAATTTTTCGTGAAAACCTATACAAAAAGAAGAAGAAAATGATATAATAGCACCAAAGTAACTAGAAACAAAAGAGGGAGGAAATAATGGGAAATATTGTTTTATTAGATGATTTAACAATTAATAAAATCGCAGCTGGTGAAGTAATCGAAAGACCAGCTTCAGTTATAAAAGAAATGGTAGAAAATTCAATTGATGCAGGTGCAACCAATATAACAGTAGAAATTAAAAATGGAGGAATTTCTTACATAAAAGTAAGTGACAATGGAAAAGGAATTGCGCAGGATGATTTAGAAATTGCTTTTGAAAGACACGCAACAAGTAAAATTAGGAGTGCAGATGATTTAGATACAGTTACATCAATGGGATTCAGAGGTGAGGCATTAGCAAGTATTGCAGCAATTGCAAATGTGGAAATGGTATCCAAAACACAAGAGCAAGAAATTGGTTATAGAGTGGTTGTAGAAGCAGGAAATGTTTTAGAAAAAGAAGAGGCTGGTTGTAAAACGGGAACCACAATCACCGTTAGAAATCTATTTTTTAATACACCTGTTAGATATAAATTTTTAAAGAAAGATTATACAGAATCAGGATATATAGAAGATGTCATTACAAGGATTGCATTAGTAAATCCGAATATTGCTATCAAATTAATTAATACAGGAAAAACTGTTATACAAACAAACGGCAGTGGAGATATCAAAAATGTTATATACAGTATTTATGGAAAAGATATTGCCAATGGCGTGATGGAAGTTTCTTATCAATATGAAGATATTCATATTACAGGCGTTGTAGGAAAACCAGAAATTGCACGTTCTAATCGTTCTAATCAATTGTTTTTTGTTAATAAAAGATATATAAAAGATAAAACATTAACAGCAGCAACAGAGCAAAGTTATAAAGGATTAATTCCAATTGGAAAATTTGGATTTGTCATATTAAATATTGAAATGAACCCAGAAAAAGTAGATGTTAACGTACATCCAGCCAAATTGGAAGTTAGATTTGAAGAAGAGAATAAAATATTTCAAGCAGTTTATCATGCGATAAAAGATACATTATTAAAAACAGAGTTAGTAGCCAATTCAGAAAAAGCATTACATGAAGAAAACACAGAAGTAGCAAGAGAATTAACATTTGAAGAAAGACTAAAAAATTTAAAAGAAGAAAAACAAGAAAGACAAAATGCAGGAGGTTTATTTTCTTTTAGAAAACAAAACGAGAAACAAATTGAAGAATATACAGATGCAGAAAGTAAAATAAAAACAAATGTGATAGAAGATGTTTATCAAGCAAAAAATCGTAATGAAGATAATCTTATACTGAACAAAGAAACCAAATTAAATATAGGAGAACCATTGGATATATCTGATATATTAGCAAAATTAAAACAGATGAAAGAAAATATAGAAAAAGAATTACAAGAGAAAAATGCAGATAGCCAAGTAGAAAGCGTTGGGGAAAAACTTCAAGAAGAACCAGAAACTTATATATTAGAGGAAAAACAAGAAGAAAATGGTGCTGATGCAAAAGAAACAAACGAACAAGAAAATAAAACGAGTTTTGAAACACAGACAAATGAACCAAAAAGTGAAAAAATACAGCCAGATTCTGAAAATACAATAGAAACAAATCATGATGAAAAAACCATAACAGATATAAACAAGATTGAAGAAAATACGAATGAGAACAAAGAAACAAATTTAGATGAAAATGAACAATCCACAACAAATGAAAAAATAGTGGATAATACAAGTGAAATCATTGAAAAAATTGAAAATTCAGAGATAAAACAAGAGTTTAAAGAAATAAAAGAAAAAATGGAACAATTAAAGGATAATCCTAAAGTGGTATCAGACGATTTTAATGAAATGTATGCAAAACTTTTTGGGAGATTACCTATACAAGATGAGGATAAGCAATTAGAAGAAGATAAAGCCAAAGAAAAAGACATGGATTTATTAAAGGACAATGTATCTGTTTTTGAAGGAATAGAAGAATATCAAAAGCCAGCATACAAATTTGTTGGAATTGTATTTAAAACATATATCATAATTGAAATGGGACAAGAAATGTATATTATCGATCAACATGCAGCACATGAAAGAATTATGTATGAAAAAGTAAAAGAAAATTATTATAGTGAATCAAGTAAAGATTCTCAAATGCTATTATTACCGGATGTGATAACATTAACACATAAAGAAATGGATATTGCAAAAGAAAATATGGATATGTTTATAAAAGCTGGGTTTACTTTAGAAGAATTTGGAGAAAATACAATAAAATTAACAGGAGTACCAACGGTTTGCATTGATTTAGATACAAAGGAATTGTTCCTAGAGACTTTGGATGAAATTAATACAGTTGCAAGAACTGCAAAACAAGAAAAAGAAGAAAAATTTATAGCAACAGTCGCATGTAAAGCAGCTGTAAAAGCCAATATGGCATTAGATGCAAAAGAAGTAGAAAGTTTAATGGATAAATTGTTATCATTACCAAATCCATTTACTTGTCCACATGGTAGGCCGACAGCTATAAAAATGACAAAATATGATATTGAAAGAAAATTTGCTAGAAAGTAAAGAAAGTATGTATAACGAAATCAAAGAATTCTATAAAACGTTATAGAAAAAATGAAAGGTTGCAGAGGAGAAGAGTAGAATGACAATTATAATAGGGATAGCAGTTTTTATATTAGCCATTAGTATTGTATGGATATGGCATAACTTAGGGAACATAGAAAGACCAAGAAAAGTTATCTTTATAGTGGTTGGTTTAGTGCTAACTTATTTGATAACATTATGGATATATCATATGGCTAATTCTCATATAGTATATCCAAGTGCAGAGATAGAAAAAACGGTATCAAATACATTACTTATCGTTTTTACTGGGCTTAATGCATTGATATGGTTACCATTTACAGCAAATTTATTTGATAAAATACTAGAAGAAGAAATAGAAAAGAAACAAGCAAAAAAGAGGTTTATAATCCTACTCATAATATTTGTTATATGCATATTTATAGAAAAAGGATATTTGACAAGTACACAAGAAGCAATAATCAATATATATAATGAGGTGCAAAATGCAGAAAAGTAAAGTGATTGTTATATGTGGACCAACAGCGTCAGGAAAAACAGCATTATCAATTGAATTAGCTAAGAAAATTAATGGGGAAATTGTATCTAGTGATTCCATGCAAATCTATAAAGATATGGATATTGGAACAGCAAAACCTACTGTTGAAGAAATGCAAGGAATTAAACATTATTTAATTGGATATGTTTCACCAGAAGAAAGATATAGTGTAGCAGATTATAAAAAAGATGCTAAAAAAGTAATAAAAGAAATTTTAGGAAAGGGCAAAATGCCTATTATTGTTGGTGGTACAGGTTTATACATAGATAGTTTGATTTATGAAATCGAATATCAAGATATTAAATTTGATGAAAAATATAGAAAAGAATTAGAACAAGAGGCAGAAGAAAAAGGATTAGAAGAATTATATAAAAGAGCAAAACAAATTGATGAAAAGGCAATAGAAAAGATAAGTCCTACTGACAAAAAAAGAATATTAAGAGTATTGGAAATTTATCATGCCACAGGAAAAACGAAAACAGAACAGGAAATGGAATCTAGAAAAAAAGAGGTAGAATTTGATTATCAAGTGTATGCTTTGAATTGGGATAGAGAAAAATTGTATGATAGAATCAATAAAAGAGTAGATATTATGATAGAACAGGGACTGATTCAAGAAGTTGAACAAATATTAAAAAAATATGATAAGTTTCCAACTGCAATGCAAGGATTAGGATATAAGGAAGTAGTAGATTATTTAAATGGAAAATATACAAAAGAGGAAATGATTGAAAAAATAAAAATGGAAACAAGAAGATATGCGAAAAGACAGTTAACATGGTTTAGAAAGAACAAACAAACCAAATGGTTAAATGCAGAAGATGACTTACAAAAGAATATAAACATCATTTTAAAAGACATTTAAGGAACGATTGAGTATGCCTTAATGAAAGGAATGATAATAAAATTGAAACAACAAAAAAATAGAGATTTTGGGAAACCAGAAAAAGAACCAAACAAATTCAAAAGAAAATTTAATAAGAGAATGATTATATATATAGCTGTTGCTTTAATAGCCATATATGTTATATATACAATCTATTTATTAATTAAGCAACCAACAGATATTTTTACATTAGAAGAGGGAACTTTGTCGTCAGAAGAAACAGACATAGGATATGTCATAAGGGATGAAGTGGTCATACAAGGTGAAAACTATAAAAATGGAATGGAGAAAATAAAATCTGAAGGCGAAAAAGTTGCAGTTAATGAAGCTGTTTTTAGATATTATACAAAAAATGAAGAATCTTTAAAGGAAAAAATAGCACAACTAGATACAAAAATACAAGAAGCCATGTCTAATGAGACACAATTGTTTACTAGTGATATTAAATCAATTGAAACACAAATTGATGAAAAGTTATTGGAAATAAGAAATATAAGTGATACTGCCAAATTAGAGGAATATAAAAAGGAAATTGGTGAATTAATTACAAAAAAAGCAAACATTGCTGGAGATTTAAGTCCACAAGGCTCTTATTTAAAAGAATTAATTGAAGAAAGAAAAGGATATGAAAATGAATTGAATTCTGGAGCAGAATATATCAATTCAATTAAGAGTGGAGTGGTTTCCTATAAAGTCGATGGATTAGAAGATATATTAAAACCAACAGATGAGTGTTTTTCAAGCTTGAGTAAAGAATATTTAGAAAAATTAGATTTAAAAACAGGCAAAATAATTCCTACAAGTGATGAATGCGGAAAAATCGTTGATAATACAAGTTGCTATATTGCCACAATCACAAATACAGAAGAAGCCAAAAACGCTAAAGTGGGAGATAAAGTTAAAGTAAGACTACCAAGTGGTGTAGAAGTTTCATCAGAAATTACTTATGTTTTGCAAGAAGAGAATGATGATATGGTATTAATATTAAAAATAGAAAAAGGTGTTGAAGAATTAATCAGTTATAGGAAAATTTCTTTTGATTTGATTTGGTGGAGCGAAGAAGGGTTAAAAGTGCCAAACCAAGCAATTGTAAAAGAAAACGACCTATCGTATGTGGTAAGAAATCGAGCAGGATATTTAAGTAAAATTTTAGTGAAAATAAAAAGAGAAGGAGAAAAATATTCCATTGTAGAACCTTATGACACAGACGAGTTAAAGAATATGGGATTTTCAAATGAAGATATTGTATCCTATAAAAAGATAAGCTTATATGATGAAGTAATATTAAATCCAGACTTAAGCAAAGTAGAAGAATAATGTTACAATAATATTACAAAAATATTAAAAAAAGATTACATTTTAAAAAACTATTGACAACAATAGAAAAAAAGTAGATACTTAGTACAAATGAATACAAATGAAATGATTTAGGAGGTTTTTTTATGTCAGGAGCATTAATGGATAAGGTTTGGGGACTATTTGGAATGGATTCAGCTGAGCCAGAAGAATATGAAGATGAGAACATCTATGACTATGATAATGAAGAAGAGGAAGAAGAAGATAAAAAAATATTTGGTAGAAAAAACAATAATAAGGTTGTAAATATGCAACAAGGGCAAACAAATGCAATAAAAATGGTTATATCACAACCAACAACATTTGAACAATCAGATGAAATTTGTAGCTTCCTTAAAGAAAGAAAATCTGTTATTGTAAACTTAGAGTATGTAAATAAAGACGTAGCAAGAAGAATAGTAGATTTTATTAGTGGAGGCGTATATGCATTAGATGGATATATTCAAAAAGTATCTAATTCTATTTTCTTAGTTGCACCATCAAATTATGAAATTACAAATGAAATGGCTAGAGAAGAAATTAAAAGTAAATTATCCGTTTCATGGCTAAAAAATAATGGAATAAACTAATAAGAATTTATCAAGGGGTCTTTGTGCCTGTTTATAAGGAGGAAATATGATTACACCATTAGATATAGAAAATAAAAAATTCTCTAAACAAATGATGAATGGATACAATGTAGAAGAAGTAGATGATTTTCTAGATGATTTAACAGTCGACTATGGTAAAAATTACAAAGAAATATCAGAGTTAAAAGCTAAAGTAGAAGAACTAAATAAAAGTTTAGAACATTACAAAACAATTGAAAAAACATTACAAGATACTTTAGTTATGGCACAAACTACAGCAGAAGATATAAAAAATGTAGCCAAACAACAAGCTGACCAAATTGTAAATGAAGCAAAAGGTTCTGCTAAAAAGAAAGCAGAAGAGTTAGAAAATGAAATTGCGTTAAAGACGAAAGAGTTAGATGATGTAAAAAAACAATTTGATATATATAAAGCAAAAATGGAATCTCTTTTAATTTCTCAATTAGAATTGTTGAAAGATGTAAATAAAGAGGATTAAATGAATATTTTTCACAAAAGACTATCTACTATGGATAGTTTTTTTGCATTATGAAAAAATATTGTGAAATCATAAAGAATTTAAAGAAAAAAGTAGTAATCAATAGAAAAATATTACAAAACAAGAAATATATTACAGAACTGTTAAATGTATATTACATTTCTATGAATAGTATTGACTTTGATTGAAAAAGGGTTAAAATGATAATAGTAAAGAAAGGTTTAAATATGAGGATTATAGCAGGAAAAGCAAGAGGAACAAAATTATATACATTAGAAGGTGAAAATACGAGACCAACCTTAGATAGAGTGAAAGAATCGTTATTTAATATTATCCAAAATAAAGTGCCAGACGCAGTTTTTCTAGATTTATTTTCTGGAAGTGGAGCTATTGGACTAGAAGCATTAAGTAGAGGTGCAAAGAAAGCAATACTATGTGATAAATCAAAAGAAGCTTGTAGCATAATAAAGAAGAATATAGAAAAGACGCATTTCCTAGAAAATGCAGAAATATATCATACAGATTTTAAAAATCTGTTACAACATAAAATACATGAAAAATTGGATATTATTTTTTTAGATCCACCATATAAAACCAATTTTGCAATTGAAGCAATACAAATGATACTAGAAAAAGAATTCTTAAATGAAAATGCAATTATCATTATAGAAACTGATGAGAAAGATAAAATAATTAACCAATTAGAAAAGATAAATTGTGAGACAGTCGATATTAGAAAATATGGGCGAGCATATCTTATATTCCTAAAAAGAATATAAATAGTAGAAAGGGGCAAAACCATGGAAATTTTTACATTGTTAGAAACATTAGAGGATTTATTAGAAAAAAGTAGGAATTTACCTTTTTCTTCTAAAAGCATTGTTGATAAAGATGAAATGTTAGATTTAATAAAAGAAATTAGAATAAAATTACCAGATGAATTAAAACAGGCAAAATGGGTAAAAGAAGAAAGACAAAGAATATTGGTAGAAGCACAAAAAGAAGCAGACGGAATTGTGAAAGAGGCTGAAAATAGAATTATAGCTATGATAGATGAACACGAGATAACAAGAAAGGCATATGATCAAAAAACAGAAATTATAGAAACCGCAAATGAAATGTCTAGAGAGATATCAAAAGGTACAAAAGAATACGCAGATAGTTTATTAGGAAATACAGAAAATGTGATGAAAGAAACATTAGAAAAATTAGAAACAAATATGTCTGAAGCTTTAAAATTAATGGAAATTTCATTACAAGATACTATAAAAACCATACAAAATAGTAGAAAAGAATTAAAATAGTAATCAGAAGTCAGATTCAGAAGTCAAAGAAACTAAGACTTTTGATTTCTGGCTTTCATTCATTAAAAGAAAATTACATTTTTTTAATGAATGAAAGTCGTTGCACAAAAAGAAATGCATAACGAGAAGGGATGAGAAAAATGGCAAAAAAGAGGAGATATAAAAAAAGTAAAAAAACAGCATCTAAATTAGATTTAGCAGTTGTTATTACTATCATGCTAAGTTTATTGTTAGGGGTTTTAATATATACAAAATCTGGAGTAATAGGGCAAAAATTAAATGAAATATTAGGTGGAATGTTTGGGATTATGCAATATGTTCTTCCAATTGGTGGTTTTGCTATAGGGATAAAATTGGCAACTGATGGAAGAGATACATTTGTTTCTAAATTAATACAATATGCAATTTTTATTGTAAGTTTATCTGTATTATTTAGTGTATTTCAAATCTCTAGTGGAGAATTACAATCTAGTAAGGAATTATCAGAAGTTGTAAAAGATGCTTATTACTTGGGAGAACAAAGTAAAGGCGGTGGCGCCATAGGAGCAGTAGCTGCAGTGCCACTTGCTAAATTATTGGGAGATGTAGGCGCTGTCATACTTTGCATAGGTGTAGCAGTCGTATTTTTAGTTTTCACATTTGGAATCAATATGTCTGATTTAATCAATATGCTTGTAGAAAAAATTGAAGAAAAAAGAGAAGAAAGATTAGAAGCAAAGGCCCAAAGAAATTATGAGGAAATAAGAGCAGAAAAAGAAACTGTGCAAGAGAGAAGAAAAAGAGAACGAGAAGAAAGAATGGCTGAAAGAGCTAGAATAAAAGCAGAAAAAATTGCTCAAGCAGAAAAAGATAAAGAAATGCTAGATAATCAAATAAAAATTAATTTTGGTGGTAGAATATTAGATGAAACAGACAACAAAAAAGGCTTAAAAAAATATGATCATGCAAATGATGATTTAGAACCTTTAACAAGAGACAGTAAGAACAAAATGCAACCAGATGTTTTAGAAAATAATTTATTTAAACAAGAAGAAGAAAAGAAAGAAGATAAGAAAAAAGAAGTCCTTCAACTAGAACATGCAATGGTGGTAGAAGATGAACATTATGAATACCCACCAATAGAATTGCTAAGCAAAGCAAAAGCAAAAACATTAAAAGGTGGGGCAAAAGCCTTAACAGATACTGCGACAAAATTACAAAAAACATTATATAGTTTTGGTGTATCAGCAAAAGTAGAAAATGTTTCAGTAGGACCAGCCATTACAAGATATGAGTTAAAACCAGCAGAAGGGGTTAGAGTTAGTAAAATTGCAAATTTAGCTGATGATATTGCTCTAAATTTAGCAGCAGAAACAATAAGAATAGAAGCACCAATACCTGGAAAACAGGCAGTAGGTATAGAAATACCAAATAAAGAAAAAGAAACCGTACATTTAAGAGAGGTCATAGAAAGTAAGGAATTCCAAGAAAATGAATCAAAATTAACCATTGCATTAGGAAAAGATGTAGCAGGGAATACACAATTGGCAGATATTGCAAAAATGCCCCATGTCTTAATTGCTGGGTCAACAGGTTCAGGTAAAAGTGTATGTATTAATACGATTATTACAAGTATTATATATAAAGCAAAACCAAGTGAAGTAAAATTGGTTATGGTAGACCCCAAAGTGGTGGAACTATCTGTGTATAACGGAATACCACATTTATTAATACCTGTTGTAACAGACCCTAAAAAAGCAGCAGGCGCTTTAGCGTGGGCTGTTCAAGAAATGGATGACAGATACAATAAATTTGCTAGCAAAGGTGTTAGAGATTTAAAAGGATATAATAAAGCGATAGAAAAAGAAGGCGGTATTGGAAAACTACCACAAATTGTTATTATTGTTGATGAGTTAGCAGACTTAATGATGGTAGCGGCAAAAGATGTAGAAGAGGCAATCTGTAGATTAGCACAAAAAGCAAGAGCAGCAGGAATGCATTTAGTTATTGCAACACAAAGACCATCTGTTGATGTTATCACAGGATTAATTAAAGCCAATATCCCATCAAGAGTTGCTTTTGCAGTATCATCACAAGTAGATTCAAGAACCATATTAGATACAATTGGTGCAGAAAAATTGTTAGGAAAAGGAGATATGTTGTTCTTTCCATCAGGTGCTCCAAAGCCATCCAGAGTTCAAGGGGCATTTGTATCTGATGAAGAGGTAGAAAAAATAGTGGATTTTGTAAAATCAAATGGAACAGCTACTTATAGTGAAGATATATTAGAAAGCATAGAAAATAATAATAAAACAGATAAAGAATTAGCACAAGAACAGGCGACAGATGATGAAACAGATCCATTATTAATGGATGCAATACAAACAGTAGTAGAGACAGGACAAGCTTCAACATCATTTATACAAAGAAGATTTAAAGTAGGATATGCCAGAGCAGGAAGAATTATAGACCAAATGGAAGAAAGAGGTGTTATTTCTGGATATCAAGGAAGCAAGCCAAGAGAAGTTTTAATGAGTTTGGAAAAATTAAACGAATTGAAAATGGGAACAAATGAAAATGATGTGACTGTATAGATATAGACATGGTTTTAAGGAAGGAGGAGATTATGCAAAAGAAAAAAGAAAAATTTTTAGATAAGATAGTAAAAAAAGATTATAATAATGAACTAGAAAGAATATTAGAAAAGAAATCTTTTGATGAAAGTGCAAAAAATCTTCTCCTTAATATATTATATAAAATTGAAGCATCTTATAAGGACTATGAAAAAACAAAAAGAAATGTAGCTACAAAAGAAGAATATATTCAAAAATTTATAAAAATGATAGATCAAAATTGTGAAAATCTGACAATATGTAAAATGAATTCAGAAGAAGGAAGGGTTTTAGGAAATAAAACTTTTTTAGTAGATAATAAAAATAAAAGAATTATATGTTATCCTATAGAAAGAAAATTATTATATTGTATAGCAAAAGTTAGTAAAAATGATACAATTATCAAAAAAGATTATCCAATCATAGATAAGACTTTATCAAATCTTATAAATATTGGTAATAATATAGAGATGGTGGAACCTTTAAGAGATTTTAATGGATATTCATGGACGACAATTTATAAAGAAATCGAAAGTATTAGTTATAACCTTATTTATCAAAATATGAGAATATTGTTAGGATATGATTTTTTAGAAAAATGGATAAATAACAAAGAATTCATTATAGACTATATGGAACTTTTAAAAAATCGATTAGCAGAAAGATATGGAACAAGAAATCAAAAAGATATCATAAAAGTGATAGAAAAATTATCAATCCTATTAGAAATAAAATATAATCCAAATGAAAAACAAGTATTAGAAAAAGAAAAAAAAGAAATAGAAGAAAATTTAAGTAAAATCAATAATAAAGAAAAATTTATTGAAATGATTACAACACAAAAAAGAGATTTAGCAGAAGAAATCAAAAGGATAGATGAAACAATAAATCATAAAGAATTATTGCAAAATGAATATGTCAGAAGAAATGAGAATCTACCTTTAAAGAAAAAAATATTTAGTGTAAGAATTTTATCTAAATTAATGAGCAAAGAAAGAGAAGAAAAATTAGAAACGCTAGAAAAACTTAATAGCTTGTTAAACCCAAAGAAATTTGTTGCATATAAAAAAGAAATGGAACAAAAAGAGGAATATTTAAAATTACTAGAAACAAAAGATTTAGAAAAAGAAATAGAAAATATGCTGATTAAACTACAAAAGTTATTTTTGAAATGTTATAAATTAATCATAGATAAAATTGAAAATAAAAATCAAGTGATAGATGCCATATATGAATTTAGATATTATAGCTTATTACCTTTTAATGATGAAATCAATATCAGTGAGGCTAAAGAAATGGAAAAAGAATTAAAAGAAATAAGAGGATTATTATTAAATAAAGCACAATCACTAAAAGTGATTATAATAAGTGCAAAAGATAAAAACATAGATGAAGAAATATTGAAACATATATTTACAATAAGGGCAATTGCTTTAGAAGAAATTTATATCAAATTAACAAAAGAAAAAGATAAATTTTATATCCAATTATTTGACGAAGATGCCTATGAAGAAAAAATAGAAATGCATCACTTTAACAATATCAATAAAAAGGATTTAGAAATAAAATTAAATAAAAAAATAAAAGTTTTTGAATAATGGAGGCGTTTTATGAAAATTACATTTTTAGGTGCCACTAGAACTGTAACAGGTTCAAATTTTTTAGTAGAAGGCGCTGGGAAGAAATTTTTAGTAGATTGTGGAATGTGGCAAGGAAAAGCAGAAGAAGAAATGGAAAATAGCCAAGCGTTTGAATTTAACCCAGCAGAAATTGATTTTATGCTTTTAACACATGCACATATAGACCATTCAGGAAGAATACCAAAATTATATAATGAAGGTTTTAGAAATAAAGTATATGCCCACAAAGCAACATGTGATTTATGTACTTTAATGTTACCAGATAGTGGACATATACAAGAAACAGAAGCAGAATGGAAGAATAAAAAAAGAAAAAGAAAAGGTGAAAAGCCTATAGAGCCAATCTATACAGCAGAAGATGCTGTAAGATGTTTAGAGATATTTGAGCCTGTTCAATATGATCAAATTATTGAAATAACACCAGAAATTCATGTGAGATTTAATGACGCAGGACATATGCTAGGTTCTAGTATCATAGAGGTATGGGTAAAAGAAGAAGAAAAAGAGACAAAAACTGTTTTTACAGGAGACATTGGAAATAATGATATACCATTATTAAGTCCTCCAACTATGATAGAAGATACAGATTTTCTTGTTATGGAATCAACTTATGGTAGTAGACTACATATGAGAAATGAAGAAAAAGCACAAATATTTTTAGATGTTGTATCAGAAACATTAGATAATGGAGGTACTGTAGTTATTCCATCTTTTGCAGTAGGAAGAACACAAGAAATCTTATATGAAATTAATAAATTAAAAGATGAACATAGTGAAGATGAAGAATTTAGAAGAAAATATAAGACCTTAATGAAGGTGCCTGTATATGTAGATAGCCCTCTTGCCATATCTGCAACAGAGGTTTTTAGAGAAAATACAGATTTATTTGATGAAGAAACAAAAGAAGAAATATTAAGAGGAGATAATCCTCTGGAATTTCCAGGATTAAAATTTACGAAAACAGCGGATGAATCAAAAGCATTAAATGAAGATCCAACACCAAGTATTATTATATCTGCTAGTGGTATGTGTGAAGTGGGAAGAATTAAACATCATCTAAAACATAATTTATGGAATCCAAAAAGCACAATCCTTTTTGTGGGGTACCAAGCACCAGGAACTTTAGGATATAATATAGTAAATGGAGCAAAAACAGTAAAAATATTCGGAGAAGAAATAGCAGTCAATGCAAGAATAGAATATATAGAAGGATATTCAGGTCATGCAGATCAAGAATTATTAATGAATAGTATATATTCTTATATTAAGAAGCCAAAACATATTTTTCTAGTGCATGGAGAGCCAGAATCACAAGATGTATTGGCTGATAAAATAGAAACACAAACCAATATTGGTGTGACTATTCCTGAATTTGGAGAAACCTATGAATTAAATGAAACAATTGCTATGACCCATAAGATAGAAAGAAGAGTCAATAAAACAATTAAATTAGAAATATTACAAAGACTAGGAAAATTAAAAGAAGAATTAAAAGATATGGAAGTCTATGTAAATCAAGATTTACAAGATGAAAACTTAAGAGATGAAGATATATTTAGAATTAATGAAAAAATAAAAGAATTAGAAAAACAGATATTGAATGTTATTGAAGGTTAAAGGATTCAAGAGATTAAAAATATAAAAAAGGAGAAAATAAAATGGAAAATAAGTATTTAAACGAAGCAATAATAGGAAATAAAAAAATGCTAGTAACATATTCTTCTAAAGGAGAATTGCAAAGACTTTATTTTCCCTCAAGAGAAAATAGACAATATATAAATTTTTTTCATACAGGTGTAAAAATAAATAATTCTGATTTAATTTATTTACATGATGATATCAACAATGTTTATAAACAATACTATGATACAGATACAAATGTTTTAAATACAGAGATTACAAATACCTATTTCAATTTGACTATGCTCCAAACAGATTGCGCATTGATAAAAGAAGATAATGTGTTATTAAAAAGATATACATTTATAAATGATAGTAAAATTGATTTAGATATAGAATTCTATATACATGCAGAATTGTTATCTAATGAAAACAACCATGTTAGTTGTAAAGTAATTGATTGTGGAATGCTTCAATATGCACATGATTTTGTTGTTTCAACATTTGCAAAAGGTTATAAAATAAATAAACATCAAATCAATGGTAGCAAAGATACAATAAAAAGAACAGAGATTCATGACAAAGATTATATTGGAATGTCAAAAGATACAAGTATCAGTTATAGCATAGGTATCATTCATCCAAACGAAAAGAAAACAATAGAAATATGCATGTTAATAGATGATAATAAAAATATATCAGATTTAGAAGATGAGATAGAAAGAATCAGAAGAAAAGATTTGAAAAAAGAGTGCACTGAAACTAGAGCATATTGGAGAAAATACTTAAAAACACATAATGGATTAAATTTGAAAGAGCCAGAAAATAGTTATGAAGAAAAAATATATGAAATCTATAAAAGAACAATACTATTATTTCCACTATTAACCAATCAAGAGACAGGAGGTATTATTGCTTCACCAGAAATAGATGAATATTTTACAAAATGTGGAAGGTATGCATATTGTTGGCCAAGAGATGCTATATTTATTACAAGAGCAATGGATATTTTAAATATGCAAAAAGAAGCAGAGAAATTTTATAAAAATTTCTGCAAAATGACACAAAGCAAAAGTGGGATGTGGGAGCAAAGATTTTATACAGATGGAAAATTAGCACCTTGTTGGGGATATCAAGTGGATGAAACGGCAAGTGTTGTGTATGGCGTTTATGAGCATTATCAATATACGAAATCTGAAAAATTCTTAAAAGATAATCTAAGAATGTGTGAAAAAGCGGTTGATTTTTTAAAGAAATATGTGAAACAATGGCTAGAAATAAAAGACCAAGATGAAGATGTTGTAAAAGAAGAAATTGAAAGTAGTAATTATGCAAATAAAAATAAAATACATGTGAGTTATGATATTTGGGAGATGCATGAAGGTATTCATTTATATTCTTTATCAAGTATATATGCAGCATTTGAATGCATTATCAATATGTATAAAATATTAGATAAAAATATTTCTGAATTTGATAATAATAGATTAAAAGAAGAAAAAGTATCAAAAGCAGAAAAAGAATTGAAATACTTACAAACAAAAATAAAAAGTTTTATAAACGAAAAAATGTATGATAAAGAAACGAACTCATATTATAGAAACACGGAAGATAAGCTAATGGACATAAGCATACTAGGAGCAGTAGAACCATTTAATGTGTTTAAGCCGAAAGAAAGAAAAATTGTAAATACAATTGAAAAAATTAATTTAAGTATCCGAACATATACAGGAGGATACCAAAGATTTGAATATGATCATTACATGAATGGCAATCCATGGCCAATATCTAATTTATGGATGACATTATATTATTTAGATGCAGGTGAAAAGAAAAAAGCAAAAGAGACATTTGATTTTGTCATAAAGACAGCAGGTAAACATTATTTCTTAGGAGAACAAATCGATAACAATACATTAAAACCAAATTGGGTTATTGGTTTGGGATGGAGTCATGCAATGTTTATTATTGTATTAGAAAGATTATATGGTAATTCATAGAATTAAGAAGTGTGTCAAAGTGAAAAAATTGGCACACTTTTTATATATCTTCTTATATATAGAAAAAAAGTAAAAGTCGAAAGAGCAAGAAAAAAATAAAAAAATTTTATAAAAGTATTGACATAAAGATACAAAGATGTTAATATAATTTTACTAAGATTTATTTAGTGCTTTTTATGTCAAAAGTTACCATAAAAAAATATATAAAAATTCAGAAAAAGTATTGACATAAAAAAATAAAAATGCTATTATAAATAAGTACCTTGCAACAGACAAAATAATCAAAATAACAAGAGAATTAGTAATAATACTACATTATAAATAGGACTCTTAAAAAGTGATTACTAGTTTTTTATTTTGCCCAAATTAAAAAAATAAAAAAATGTCAAAAAAAGTATTGACAAACAAAACAAGGTATAGTATAATGCAACTCGTTCTGAGAGAGAACGAAGAAAAAGTACAAGTACATTGAAAAGTAAACAATAAAATCCTTTAGAGAATAAACCGAAGCGGAGAATATTTCGAAAGAAATATTGTA
>CALXFE010000019.1 GCA_944387545.1 uncultured Clostridia bacterium
CAGAAAATATAGTAGAAGATATACAAAATCTTGCTAATCTCAAAAACTTATCTTTTAATAAAGTTGTAATTTCTTTAATAGAATTTAGTTTAAATAATTTAGATGAAAAAGATAAAGAAGAATTAGAGAAATTGCAAAAATAATCTTTTCTAGGTAGACTTTGTAGTCTATCTTTTTAAATACTAAGATAAATTACTGTATCATTATCTAAGTATAATTTAATATCCTTTTCGTTAATTTCTATTTTGTATATTTGATTTAAGTTTATCTTTAGATAATTTTTACTTTCTTCATCTGTGATATTTAAAATTTCATGGACAATAAAATATTTAAATTTATGTATAATATATTTGGCTTTTAAAAATCCATCTTGAGTTATCATTACATTTTTTTCTATAAATTCTTTTAATTTTTCTTCTAAACGATTATTTGTATTTTGTACCATTCTTATTACCTCATTTCACTAATTATTTATTTTTTATATTATTTTGTCAATTTCTTATTAGAATTATACTACTTTTGTTGTTTATTTTTTTATATAAAAAACTTTTTATTAGTAAATTTGTGAAATAAAGTATTATGATTCTATTATTGCGATTGCTCGCAATAATTATATTATAACCATAATAAGAAGTCAACAATAAATTGCGATTAATCGCAAATATTTACATCTTGCTTTTGATATAATTTTCATATTAAAAAAGAGGTGAATTTATGCAACTTTCAGAGGCTGTTCAAAAGAGAATTATAAATCTTTGCAAAGAACAAAATATAACATTAAATAAGTTGGCAACTAATTCTGGGTTATCATATTCTACAGTTTTTAGTATATTTTATGGAAAAAGTAAAAGTCCCAAATTAGCCACTATATTACATATATGTGAAGGATTTAATATTGAATTAACTGATTTTTTCAAAGATCCATTATTTAAAGATGTTGAGTTTGAAGATGAATAAAAAGCAATTACTAGTAAAGAATATCGGTAACTGCTTTTTTGTTTTTCTATGACTTATTTTTTAAAAAATGATTGATTTTTTTGTGCAAAAAATTCCTTACTATAAAAACAAAAGTAAATAGAAAGATTTTTTAATCAAAATACATAAATTGACAAAAAGAAAGAATGAGAAAAAAATAAAAAACCCACCTTTACGGTGGGGACTCCTAAACTTTAGCAGAAGACACAGGTGATTTAAACTTATGTTCAGATATCTTTCGTAATAGGAGCTGATGCTCTATATTAGAAAGCATTTCCCGAATCATATTTCTAGCCTCCTGTAATTCTTCTGTAGTCATACTTGCGGTATCAACTCCGATACCAAAAAAATTCTGCATGTGGTATTTACCTCCTAAGTTGTTTTATGGATTAATTATAACATATTTTACATAAAAAATCAAAAAAAGAAATGGAATTTCAATGATAATTTACAAAAATTCAACAGAATTTATATTTGAGATACACATTTTACAAAATCTATGTTATGATGCTATAGTGCGATTATATTTTTATTTTTAACAGAAGTAAAAGGAATAGCCCCTGCAAAAGTTATTACACAGAATGGAAACCATAAACAAAAAGAAAAAATCATAACATGAGAATGAGGAGATCACAAAGCAGTTATAGCAGAGTAATCTCCCTTTCTGTTTTGCAATATAATGTAAAATGTAGTATAATAATAGTAGTATGACCAAATGGTTATGCAAGAAACTAAAAATTGCAACCTCCCAATTGGGAGAAAGGAGAGACAAAATGACCATATTAAAAAGAGAAGAAAACGACGAAACATTGAGGTTTTACAGGTCAATAAAGGCAAGCAAGCCATACTGCCAAAATCGAAGTTGCGAGTCGTGCCCTAAATTGGGCAATTGCGGTGATGGAAAAATCATAGTAGAACGCGAACGGCTTCTCTAACAGAAAAGGAGCATTGGTGTTTTGCACCAATGCTCTTATCTTGTTTTTTAAAGCATATAATCATATATACTTGTAACATTATGCAAAATATTGTAAAATAATAGAAATAAAAGTTTGATGTTTATATAAATAGGAGGAAAGGTATGGAAATTGGATTTTATGCAGGAAGCTTTGATCCATTTACGAATGGACATTTACATGTGGTAACAAAGTCAGCACAGTTATTTGATAAAGTGGTAATAGGGATTGGTATTCATCCAGATAAAAAAAGGAGATATGATAAAGAACTTATGAAAAATGTTATTGAAAAAATTTTAGCTAACAGAAACTTGACAAATGTATCTGTAGTTTGCTATGACAATCTTTCAGTTGATGCTGCGCTTGCACATAATGCAACACTTTTAGTAAGAGGGGTTAGAAATGGTATGGATTATCAATATGAAGAAAACATGGCATCTATTAATGAAGAAATTTCAGGATTAGATACTATATATATCCGCGCTGGAAATTTAGGAAATATTAGTTCAAGTATGGTAATGAAATTATTAGAAAATGGAAAAGATGTATCAAAATATTTACCAGAAGAGGTTATGGAGATTATTAAGTAATATAAAAAGCAGATATAAGATTTGTACTGAACCCAAAAAGTTGGACACTTTTTGATTAAGTATTATGCTGCTAGGGAATGAACTCTGTATTGTACAGGGCTCATTCCTTTTAATTTGCCCTTTATTCTTTTGTTATTTTATCATACATTATTTCAATGAAAGAATCCATAGTTTCCTTTGTATAGTCATTATCAAAAGTAAAATCAAATGTTAGTTTAGAATAATCTAAAGTAGCAGATTCTCTTTTTTCAAGATATTCTTCAGAAATATGGTCTCTTTCCAATATTCTTTTTCTTCTTACTATATCATCAGAAACAATCAAAATTTTCATATCACACATATCCCAATACTTTACTTTAGGAAGCAAAGCCCAATCAAAAATAGAGAATTGTTGTTTTTGCAACAAAATGTAATCTAATTTGTGTTCCATATATTCCCATGTGATATCTGTTAAGATTTGCATTTTATTTGTATCACCAAATACAATATTACCTAATTTTTTCCTATTAATCGTTCCATTTGCATCCAATAGTTCATTGCCAAATATGTCACAAAGCTTTTTTGTAATAATAGGGTCTGATGTTGCTTGGTGTCCAATTTTATCAATGTCAACATATTGACCACCTAATTTTTGAGCTAGTATTGTTGCGATTGTGGATTTTCCAGTTCCCGTTTTACCAGTAATACCAATCAATTTCATATTGAAATCCTCCTTAAATATTTAGAAAAATTATATCATCTCAGATAGAAAAATGCAATAAATGTGAGCAATAGAAAGAAAAGAAGAAAGAATTACCAAATTTTCGCCAAAAACCTTGTAAAAAGTCAAAAAATATAGTATCATATTAGAGTAGAATATGAAAGGAGAAAACCGATGGAAAAAAGTTTTAGTGAAAGCTATAAAGAAGCTGGTGTAGATGTAACAGCAGGATATAAAGCAGTAGAACTAATGAAGAAAAGTGTGCAAGAAACATACACAAAAGGAGTTATGTCAGACCTTGGAGGATTTGGGGGTCTTTTTAAGTTAAGTTTAAATGAAATGAAGGAGCCTATTTTAGTGTCAGGAACAGATGGTGTGGGAACGAAACTAAAATTGGCTTTTTTGCTTAACAAACATGATACCATTGGACAAGATTGTGTGGCAATGTGTGTGAATGACATTGTTTGCTGTGGTGCAAAACCATTATTTTTCTTAGATTACATATCATTATGGAAGAACATTCCTGAAATGGTAGCAAGTATTGTAAAAGGTGTAGCAGATGGATGTAAATTAGCAGGTTGTGCATTAGTTGGAGGAGAAACAGCAGAAATGCCAGGACTATATTCTGATAATGAATATGACTTAGCAGGATTTAGTGTAGGTGTTGTGGATAAAGCAAAAATGATTAATCCAGATAATATACAAGAAGGAGATGTAGTTATTGGTCTTACATCTTCAGGAGTTCATTCAAATGGATTTTCTTTGGTTAGAAAAATATTTAATGTGAATGAAGAAAATTTAAGAGAATATAGAGAAGAATTAAGAATGACATTAGGAGAAGCATTACTTACACCAACCAAAATCTATGTAAAACCAGTTTTAAAATTAATAGATGAAGTAACTGTAAAAGGAATTTCTCATATAACAGGTGGTGGTTTCTATGAAAATATGCCAAGAATGTTAAATGATAATGTTTCATTAGAAATTCAAAAAGATACATACCCAGTACCAGAAATCTTTAAATTAATCCAAAAAGAAGGAAATATTCCAGAAAGAGATATGTATAATACTTTTAACATGGGAATTGGTATGGCAATCATTGTTCCAGAAAGTGATAAAGAAAAAGCATTAAAAGTATTAGAACAAGAAGGCGAAAAAGCTTATGTGATTGGAAAGGTAGTTAAAGGAAATAAGGAGATAAAAGTGATGTAATCAATCGTTACCAAAATAAATAAAGGAGGAATTATTAAATGGTAAGAAGAATTTATGTTCAAAAAAAACCAGGATTTGATGTAGAAGCAAAAGGAATCCTAGAAGATTTAAAAGAAAACTTACAGATAAAAGGACTAGAGCAAGTGGTTATTCTAAACAGATATGATGTATCTGGAGTGGATGAAGAAAGTTACAACAAAGCAAAAACAACTGTATTTTCAGAACCACAAGTAGATAACTATTTTGATGAAACCTATACATTTGATCAAAATGACAAAGTATTTGCAGTGGAATATTTACCAGGACAATTTGACCAAAGAGCAAATTCATTAGCAGAATGTTTACAAATCATCAGTGGAGGAGAAAGACCAACTTGCAAATCTGCAAAAGTATATATCTTAAAAGGAACTATTTCAGACGAAGAATTAAAAACCATTAAAAACTATTTAATCAATTCAGTAGATGCCAGAGAAGCAAGTTTAGAAAAACCAGAGACATTAGAAGATAAATTGGCAGAGCCAGAAGATGTACCAGTTGTTGATGGATTTATTCACATGACAGATGATGATACAGAAAAATTCTATGAGAAATATGGTTTTGCTATGGATATTGCAGACTTAAAATTCTGTCAAGAATATTTTAGAGATACAGAAAAAAGAGATCCTACGATGACAGAAATGAAAATGATTGATACATATTGGTCAGACCATTGCAGACATACAACTTTTCTTACCAGATTAGAAGAAATTGATATTGAATGGGATTTATTAAAAGATATATATGGAAAATACCTAGAATCTAGAAAATTTGTATATCAAGATAGAAAAAAAGATATTTCTTTAATGGATGTTGCAACCATAGTTGCAAAAGAATTAAAGAAAAGAGATGTCTTAAAAAATCTTGACGAATCAGAAGAAATTAATGCTTGTAGTATTAAAGCCAATATCATGGTAGATGGAAAAGAAGAAGAATATTTAATTATGTTCAAAAATGAGACACATAACCATCCAACAGAAATCGAACCATTTGGTGGAGCAGCAACTTGCCTAGGAGGAGCGATTCGTGATCCACTATCAGGACGTGTGTATGTATATCAAGCAATGCGTGTAACAGGTTGTGGAGACCCAAGACAAACGATCGAAGAAACATTACCACATAAATTACCACAAAGAAAGTTAACAAATGAAGCTGCAAGAGGATATAGCTCTTATGGAAATCAAATTGGTTTAGCAACAGGACAAGTTGCTGAGATCTATCATCCAGGATATGTAGCAAAACGTATGGAAATTGGAGCATTAGTAGGCGCAGCACCATCTAAAAATGTTATTAGATTAAGACCAGAGCCAGGAGATAAAGTTATCTTACTTGGTGGAAGGACTGGTAGAGATGGTTGTGGAGGAGCAACCGGTTCATCTAAAGCACATAACAGTGAGTCATTAACAAGTTGTGGTGCAGAGGTACAAAAAGGAAATGCACCAGAAGAAAGAAAAATCCAAAGATTATTTAGAGATCCAGAAGTAACCAAATTAATTAAACGTTGTAATGACTTTGGTGCTGGTGGTGTATCAGTTGCTATTGGAGAATTAGCAGATGGATTAGAAATTAATTTAGATAAAGTACCTAAAAAATATGAAGGATTAGATGGTACAGAACTTGCGATTTCAGAATCACAAGAAAGAATGGCAGTGGTTGTTGCAGATAAAGATGTAAAAAACTTTATTAACTTAGCAGAAAAAGAAAACATTGAAGCAACAGTTGTAGCAAAAGTTGTAGAAGAACCAAGAGTCAAAATGTATTGGAGAAATAAAGTTATTGTTGACCTTTCAAGAGAATTCTTAAATACAAATGGTGATGTAAAAAATGCCAATGCCAAAATTACTAAACCGTTAGATGCAGAAAACTATTTTGCAAGTAAGCAAGTAAGTGACATAGAAAAAACATGGAAAGAAACTATAACAGACTTAAATTGTTGTTCACAAAGAGGATTAGTGGAAAGATTTGATAGTACAATCGGAGCAGGTACAGTTATTATGCCATTTGGTGGAAAATATCAATTAACACCAGCAGAAGGAATGGTAGCAAGAATCCCAACATTAAAAGGATATACAGATGCAGGAACAATCATGACATATGGATATAACCCATATATTGCAACTTGGAGTCCATTCCATGGAGCTGTATATGCAATTGTAGAATCAGTTGCAAAATATGTAGCACTTGGTGGAGATTATAAAAAAGCATATTTAACTCTGCAAGAGTACTTTGAAAAATTAAGAAATGAGCCAGAAAGATGGGGAAAACCATTAGCAGCATTACTTGGAGCATACTATGTACAAGAACAATTGCAAATTGCAGCCATTGGTGGAAAAGATAGTATGTCAGGTTCATATAATGAGTTAGATGTACCACCAACATTAGTATCTTTCTGTATCGGTGATGTAGACACAACAAAAGTAGTTTCAAATGAATTCAAGAAAGCAAATTCAAAAGTATATGTATTAAAAACAAAAATGGGAAAAGAAAATATTATTGATTTTGATGATTTAAAAGAAAACTTTGAATTGGTACATAAATTGATTAATGATGGAAAAGTATTATCATCAAGCACAATCAAAAATGGTGGAATTGCAGATGTTATCACAAAGAGTTGTATCGGAAATAAGATTGGATTTACGTTTAGCAATACAAATGATTTATTTACACCACTATATGGTTCATTTGTTTTAGAAGCAGCAGATGAGATTGATAATGCAAAACTAGAATTATTAGGAACGACAACAAGTGAAGCAAAGATTTTTGTAAAGGAAAATGTTGTATTAGACTTAGAAGAATTAATCAAACTTTGGGAAGAACCATTAGAAAAAGTATTCCCAACAAGAGTAGAACAAAAAGGTGAAGCAAGAAATATCTTAAGTCAAAAAACACCTACAATTACAAGAAAATTACCAATTACAAGACCGCATGTCTTTATACCAGTATTCCCAGGAACAAACTGTGAATATGATTCAGCAAAAGCATTTGAAGATGCAGGTGCAAGAGTTAGTACAGTGGTATTTAAGAACTTAAAACCACAAGATATACAAGATTCTATTGAGTTATTTGCAAAAGAAATAGAAAAAGCACAAATCATCATGTTCCCAGGAGGATTTAGTGCCGGAGACGAACCAGATGGTTCAGGAAAATTCATTAGTAGTATCTTTAGAAATCCAAAACTAAAAGATTTAATCCATAAACATCTATATGAAAAAGATGGATTAATGTTAGGAATTTGTAATGGATTCCAAGCATTGGTAAAATTAGGCTTATTACCATATGGAGAAATCAGAGAAATGGATGACACAATGCCAACTTTAACATTTAACACCATTTCAAGACACCAATCAAAAATGGTTCACACAAAAGTCGTATCAAAAATGTCACCATGGTTTAGTGAAGTAGAACTAGGAGAAGAATTCACAGTACCAATTTCACATGGAGAAGGTAGATTTATTGTTTCAAAAGAATTAGAAGAACAATTAATTGCCAATGGACAAATTGCAACACAATATGTTGATTTTGATGGAAATGCAACATATGACATTGACTTTAACCCAAATGGTTCAGTGGATAGCATTGAAGGAATTACCAGTCCAGATGGTAGAATTTTAGGTAAGATGGGACACTCAGAAAGATGTTATAGAGATATCTTGAAAAATATGCCAGGTAAGAAAGATCAAAAAATCTTTGAGGCAGGGGTTAACTATTATAGATAAAAAGAATGTAATCAAAAGTAATGAGATTATCATTACTTTTGGTTAGTTAAAAAAACATCTCAAACACAAAAGAGCTTAAAAGGACAAAAATGTCCTAAACAGAAACGTCCCCAATTGGACAAATAAAAAAGAAAGGATTGAAAAAATGGAAAACAATAATATATATAAAACACCACTTTCTGGTAGATATGCCAGTCCGGAAATGAATAGAATATGGTCAAGCAATGAAAAATATTCAACATGGAGAAAATTATGGGTTGCATTAGCAGAAACAGAAAAAGAATTAGGAATTGATATAACAGATGAACAAATTGAAGAAATGAAGAAAAATGTAGATAATATTGATTATGACATAGTTGCTAAAAGAGAAAAAGAATGTAGACATGATGTTATGGCGCATGTATATGAATTTGGATTAAAATGCCCAAAAGCAAAACCAATTATCCATTTAGGAGCAACTTCATGTTATGTAACAGATAATACAGATGTTATTTTAATGTCTAAAGCATTAAAACTAATCAAAGAAAAATTAATCATTGTTATTAAAAATTTAAAAGCATTTGCAGAAAAGAATAAAGATGTCACTTGTCTAGGATATACCCATTTCCAACCAGCACAATTAACAACTGTTGGAAAAAGAGCAACCTTATGGATGCAAGATTTACTAGAAGATTTAGAAGAATTAGAATTTGTTGAAAGCCATATGAAATTATTAGGTTGTAAAGGAACAACAGGAACACAAGAAAGCTTTATGAAATTATTTAAAGATGAAACAAAAGTAAGACAAATTGATGGAAAAATTGCTAAAAAAATGGGATTTGAAAAAGTATATAATGTATCAGGACAAACCTATACAAGAAAATTAGATTCAAGAGTTCTAAATTTATTATCACAAATCGCACAAAGCTGTTCTAAATTTGCAAATGATATGCGTTTATTACAACATGAAAAAGAATTAGAAGAGCCATTTGAAAAAGGACAAATTGGTTCATCAGCAATGGCATATAAAAGAAATCCTATGAGAAGTGAAAGAATCAATTCTTTATCAAGACATGTTATGACATTGGCAATGGATCCAAGTATTACATCTGCAACACAATGGTTAGAAAGAACATTAGATGACTCAGCAAATAAAAGAATATGTGTACCAGAAAGCTTTTTAGCAGTAGATGCAATTTTAATTCTTTATGCAAATATCTCAAGTGATATTGTGGTATATAAAAATGTTATAAAAACAAATATGATGCAAGAATTACCATTTATGGGAACAGAAGAAATTTTAATGAATGCTGTTCTAAAAGGTGGAGATAGACAAGAATTACATGAAAAAATTAGAGTATATTCTATGGAAGCTGGAAAACAAGTAAAAGAATATGGAAAACCAAATGATTTAGTACAAAGAATTGCAGCAGATGAAACATTTGGATTGAAAGAAGAAGAAATTTTACATATCTTAAATCCAGACCATTTATGTGGAAGAGCCGTTCATCAAGTAGAAGATTTCATAAATGAAAGAGTTAATCCAGTTTTAGAGAAATATAAAGATTTTGAACAAGATGCTACAATTGAGGTAAATGTTTAGAAAGGATATAATAATGATTAAAAATATAATATTTGACATGTCAGAGGTTATCATATCAGGATACCATGGAGTTGAAAAATTATTAGAGCAGCAATATGCAATTCCAGAAGAAGAATGGGAAAAACAAAGGTTATCTAAGAATGAACTTTTTTTAGACCTGATGAGAGGAAATTTAAGTGAAGAAGAATATTTAGAAGAATTATTGCAAGGAACAAATTGGAATATTTCTATAGATCAATTAAAGACAGCTATTCGTTCAAATCTAAATAGACCAGTTCCAGGAACAATGAAAATTGTTAGAGAATTAAAAGGAAACTATCAATTAATATTATTATCCGACTATGTAAAAGAATGGATGAAATACATTGAAGAAAGAAACGAAGATTTAAGAATCTTTGATAAAAAGATATTTTCTTATGATATAGGAACAACAAAATCAGAAGTACAAACATTTAGGACTGTATTAGAACAAACAGGAATTGTAGCAGATGAAGCATTATTTATAGATGACTATGAAAAAAATGTAAAAAATGCAGAAGCAGTAGGAATTCATGGAATTGTATTTGAAAATGCAGACCAATTGAGAAAAACATTATCTTCTGAGTATAATGTATTACAAGTAGAAAATGAATATAAAGGAGAAGATAGATAATAAAAAAATATCTATTACTAGAGATACCTTTAGAAACAGTTTTAAAAGTTTGCAAGTTTAATAGTCCAATAATAAAAGGGGATAATTATGGAAAATGAAAATAAAAAATATATAAAACACATCGTATTTGCTATATCATTGTTACCATATGCTATTTTACTGTATATGTGTATATGTTATGCTATTGGTGGTTATAGACACCCTGGTGAGGAAGAAATTATATATGGATTTCAAGCAATTGGCAGTTTACTTAGCAACGTCTTTTTTATGTGGTTTATAACATTTGCAACACTTCCTTATAGTTTGCCAATGGTTTTGATAATTTGTTTATGGATTGGCTACCAAATATATTATCTTATTACCATTAAAAAAAGTAAAAGTAAAAGTGAAACTGAAAATAAAATAGAAAATAAAATTGAAAATAAAACTGAAAATACTGTAAAAAAGGCAAATTTTAGACAAATATTATTTTATATTGCTATTGTTTGTTGGTGTTTGGTTTTTATGCGTGGTATACTTATATTTTTTGTATATATCATGAATGGAAAACGGAATATTAGGTTCATTAGAATTTACATTAAACTGGTATGTATCTGCATTTATGATTATTCCAATATTACCAATTTCATTAATATATATTGTTATTTATGTCATTGTAAATAAAAGAAAGACGATTCCGAGTGCATACATAGGGAAAACAAATATAAAAAATAATTGATAAGTTTTTGGGACAGTCTTATAAATAAAAAAGTATTTTTTAGATTATAGAAAATTGCATTTCCTATAATGTAAAAAAAGAAAATTTTTGAATTTCTAAAAAAGGAGGAAAATTAGTAAATGAAAAAATGTCTATTACTAGGAAATGGTGGAAGAGAAGCCGTGCTTGCTGAACAAATTGCAAAAGGATATCAGCTATATGCAATATTACCATATGCCAATCCATCCATTGTAGAACAAGTAGAAAAATCAAATGGAAAATATATCATAGGAGACCCATTTGACAAAGAACTTGTAGAAAAATTTGTAAAAGAAGAAACAATTCAAGCAGCAGTGGTTAGTCAAGATAATTTACTACAAGAAGGATTAATTGATTTAGCAAGAAAGCTTGGATTACAAACTTTTGGTCCAACATCAAAAGGTGCAAAAGTAGAATGGAGTAAAACCTATGCTTTAGATATTGTCAAACAATTAGCACCTGAAATGGTCATTCGAAATGAAAGTGTAAAAACCATTGAAGCATTAGATGACGTTATGAAAAACTACAATGATGACAGTTTTGTTGTAAAACCAGAAGGATTAACAGGAGGAAAAGGGGTTAAAGTAGGTGGTATCCATTTTAAAGGAAAACAAGAAGGATATGATTATGCGAAATCTTGCTTAGAATCTGATGGAAGTGTTATTGTACAAGACAAAGTAGAAGGTAGAGAATTTACGGTTATGGCATTAACAGATGGTGAAAATATCGTCGTAACACCAATTACTTTTGATTATCCTTATCGTTTTGATGAAGACAAAGGACCAGGAACTGGTGGAATGGGTTGTCTTAGCTTTGAAAATGGATTATTACCATTCTTAGAACAAAAAGATGTAGATGTGTGTAGTAAATTAATAAAAGATACCATTCAATATGTCAATCAAGACAGTTTAGAATTTACAGGTGTTATCTATGGTGGATTTTTCAAATGTAAAGATGGTATTAAATTTATCGAATTTAATGCAAGATTTGGTGATCCAGAAGCATTAAATGTATTAAATTCTTTAGAAACACCATTTACAGAAGTATTAGAAAATATATTTAACAAAAAATTAAGTACAGAAAATTGTAAATTCAAAAAGAATTATACATTTACCATTTATGTAGTTAGCCCAGATTATGCAATACAAAAGAGCAAAGAACCATGTATATTTACAGTCAATAAAAAAGCAATCGAAGAAAGTGGTGCTAAAATATATTTTGCAAGTACAAAACCAGTGGAAGGAAATACTTACGAGGCCGTAGGAACTTCAAGATTATTTGGTATAACAACAATGGGGAATACATTAGAAGAAGCAAAAGAAAAAGCATATAAAGCATTAGAAGGAAATATTAGCGATAATTTAGATTATAGAAAAGATATAGGAGAAATTTACGAACATTAAAGGGGATAGTGTCATTCCCCAAATTCCTCAAGAAACAAAAAGAACTTTAAGGATTTAACCTTAAAGTTCACCTGTTTCAAATTTCTTAATTACATTAACCAATTGAATTTTTTCAGCAGCTTGTACTTTACTTGCTAAAGATTCTGGGGTATCTGTTTCTAAAACATCAACAACGGTTTGACTAATGATATTACCTTTGTCATATTCGTTGTTGACATAGTGAACAGTTACACCACTTTGTTTTTCTTTAGCGTCGATAACTGCTTTATGAACATGCATACCATGCATTCCTTTACCACCGTATTTAGGAAGCAAAGAAGGATGTGTATTAATGATTGTATAGTTAGAAAGTAGTTTATCACCAATTAATTTTAAATAACCTGCTAAAACAATTAAGTTAATGTCATAATGAGATAACACTTCATATAACTCATTATCAATATCTTGATAATTCTTATTTTTAATCACGTAAGTAGGAATATTTGCTTTTTTGGCTCTTTCTAATGCAAAAGCATCAGGATTGTTTGAAACAACTAATACAATTTGAGAATGTAATTCTTTTTTATCAATGGCATCAATAATAGATTGCAAAGTAGAGCCATTACCAGAAGCAAAAACAACTAAATGATACATAAAAACAACTCCTTATATAAATTTGTAGATTTGATTGCATTGTAGCAAAAACACAATCAAATGTCAAATTGAATGATAGGGACATGCCAAATCGTTCATGGGGAAAAAGAAAAAATTTCCTATATAAAAACAAACACAAAAACAGATTTTTTTGATATAATAAATTTATCGTATAAACAAAATAGAAAGAGAGTAGTGGAAAATGTTTGGAGAAAAAATTAAAGAAGAATGTGGAATCTATGGAATTTATGGAATTGAAAATAATGAAGATGTGGTAACACCTGTATGTGTTGGTTTATCAGGTCTTCAACATAGAGGAGAAGAAAGCTGCGGAATTGCAGTGAATGAAGATGGTGTAATTCATTTTCATAAAGATTTAGGGTTAGTATCTGATGTATTTACAAAGCATATTCAAAATTCATTACCAACAGGTAAAATGGCAATTGGACATGTTAGATACTCAACAACAGGAGAAAGTAGAAAAGAAAATGCACAACCAATGGTCGTAAGACATAAAAAAGGAAATTTAGCGATTGTCCATAATGGAAATCTTACAAATGCATTAGAATTAAAACGACAATTGGAAGATGAGGGCGCAATCTTTACAACAACTAGTGATACAGAAGTTATCTGTCATATCATTGTAAGGGAAAGAATCAAAACAAATTCAATTGAAGAAGCTGTAAAAAATACAATGAAAATTTTAAAAGGTGCTTATTCTTTATTAATCATGTCATCTCAAAAATTAATTGCTGTAAGAGACCCGCAAGGGTTTAGGCCATTATGTATGGGACATTTAGGAGATGATATTGTATTTGCTTCAGAAAGCTGTGCTTTAGATATTACAGGTGCGAAATTTGAAAGAGATATTGAGCCAGGAGAGATTGTAGTTGTTACAGATAATCAAGTGAAAAGCGAAAAATACATGCCAAATGAAAGAAAAGGAATGTGCATCTTTGAATATATTTATTTTGCAAGACCAGATTCTATTATAGATGGTATTAATGTACATATCTTTAGAGAAAATGCGGGAAGGTACTTAGCAAAACAAGCACCAGTAGATGCGGATATTGTAGCAGGTGTTCCAGATTCTGGATTAGATGCTGCTTTAGGATATTCGAAAGAATCAAAAATACCTTATGATATGGTATTTACAAAAAGCAAATATATTGGAAGGACCTTTATCCAAAATGCACAAAGTAAAAGAAAGGATTTAGTAGCCTTAAAATTAAACCCTTTAAAAGAAACTGTAAAAGGAAAGAAAATTGTTTTAGTAGATGATTCTATCGTAAGAGGAACAACGATAACGAAGATTATCAGAACATTAAAAGAAGCAGGGGCAAAAGAGGTACATATCAGAGTAGCGTCACCATCATTTGTAGGTGTATGTTATTTTGGTACAGATGTTGATAAAAAAGAAGCCTTAATTGCCAATAGAATGACAAAAGAAGAAATTCAAAAAGAGATTGGAGCGGACTCTTTAGAATATTTAAGTATGGATAGCTTAAAAGAAATTGCAAAAGGATGTAAAATAAATGATTTCTGTTATGGATGTTTTACAGGAACATATCCAATTGAGGTTCCAGAAACACTTGAAAAAGACCGTTTTGAAAAAATAAAATTTTAAATTTAAAAAAGGGATTTTGAGGATAAACTCAAAATTCCCTTTTTAAATTTATTCATATTTTTTTCCTGTTAGCATTTCATAAGCTTCAATATATCTTTGTCTTGTTGTCATAATCACATCTTCAGGAATTGGTGTATCACCTTCAGGATTATATCCACTAGATTTTATCCAATCACGAAGATATTGTTTATCAAAGCTTTTTGGATTTGTTCCAACTTGATAGTCTTTTGCTACCCAAAATCTACTAGAATCAGGCGTTAATACTTCATCTCCAAGAACTAGTTCACCATTTTCATCAAGACCAAATTCAAATTTTGTATCAGCAATAATGACACCTTTTGTTGCAGCATATTCAGAACATTTTGTATATACTTCAATTGTTTTTTCTCTTAATTTGTTTGCTAAATCTGTTCCAATTAAGTCACAAACTTCTTCAAAAGAAATATTTTCATCATGTCCTTCTTGTGCCTTTGTAGTAGGTGTAAAAATAGGTTCAGGTAATTTTTGTGCTTCTTGTAAACCTTCAGGAAGCTTAATACCACATACAGTTCCATCATTTAAATAACTTTTCCAACCAGAGCCTGTGATATATCCTCTTACAATACACTCTACTGGTATCATTTTTAATTTTTTAACTAACATACTTCTTCCTTCAAATTCAGGTGTTTGGAATTCTTCAGGAAAATCTTTTAACTCTGTTGAAATAACATGATTTGGTATAATACCTTCTGTATAATCAAACCAGAATTTTGAGATTTTATTTAATATTTTTCCTTTATCAGGAATTAAATTTGGTAAGATATAATCAAATGCTGAAATTCTATCAGATACAACAAGCAATAATTTGTCATCATCTACTTCATAAATTTCACGAACTTTACCACTGCTAATTTTTTTCATTTTTCACATTCCTTTCAAATTTATTTTTGTATGATTAGGTGTCCAATTGGGGACATAATTAATTATTTATTCATATTTTCTAAGTAAGTTGTATATCCCATTTCTTGAAGTTTTTCATCTTTTTTAGAAACAGCATCTTTTAAAGAATTTTTATAAGTTGCTAATTTTTCTTTTATATTTTCATCTCCAACAGCTAAGATGGAAGTTGCTAAAATACCTGCATTTTTTGCTCCATTGATAGCAACAGTAGCAACGGGAATTCCTGAAGGCATTTGAACGATTGAATATAAAGAATCAACGCCTCCTAAAGTTTTTGTATGAATTGGAATACCAATAACAGGTACAGTTGGTAACATAGCAGCAAATACACCTGGTAAATGTGCAGCACCTCCAGCACCAGCAATTACTACTTTTACACCATTTTCTTTTAAGCTGTTTGCATATTCCATCGCTTTTTCAGGTGTTCTGTGAACAGAAAGAATTTTCATTTCATAAGAAATGCCCATATCTTCTAAAAATTTAGCTGCATCTTTCATAATTGATAAATCAGAATCACTTCCCATGATAATGGCAACATCAAATTTTTTCATTTTTTCCTCCTTTAAATTTTTATTTATTTTTCCTTCTACTACCAACTTGATTAATGACAGTTCTAGAAGCTTTATTGGCAGTTGAAAAAATCTTATTAATAAAATCTGAATTAATGGTATCTGTATAGGCATACCCTTGAATAACGGAAGCAAAGAAAGCATCACCAGCACCTGAAGAGTCAACAACTTTTGCAATTACTTCAGGCTCTTTATCAATGGTTTTTAATTGATTGTCTTCCTTAAAGATAAAGGTAGCACCTTTTTTTCCTTTTGTCACAACCAACAAATCTAAATCAAGTAAATTAAAGAAATCAAATTCATTTTGTATTTGTAAACGCTCAAATAGCAAAGGTTTTACAGTTTCATTTAATTGAATTAAATTTGCTGTTTTGAAAAACATAGTTAAATATTGTTTGGTAAAATGTTCAATAAAACGAATATGTCCTATATCTAAACAAACTTTTTTGCTCTTAAGATTTGAGATAAAATCAAAATTAATCGTTTCAAATTTATCTAAAAGAACATAAATATCATTTTGTAAAATATCTTCTGGTAATTGTATTGGAAGATTATCTCTAAAAAATAAAGTACGTTTATTGGTAATTGGTGAATACCAACTATGAATAATGCTGTTGTCACCCAAATTTGTTTGATTTGGAATGATAATATTCATGATAGAAGTTGAAATATCATCACGACGAACAAAGTCAGTATTTACATTGCCAGATGTTAAAGAAGAAAGAGCAATATCACCTTCTTTATCTTTACCACAAGTACCAACTGCATAACAAGTTTCACCTAAATAAGATAAGTTATATAGTGTGTTCCAGTTACTTCCGCCACCATCTTGTTTAATGAGATTTAAATCTCCATTATAGATATTATCTAAGATGATGTCTCCATGAGATATAAATACTTTAGACATAATCCATTCCTCCCGAAAGAAATTATATTATAAAAATGCAAAATATACAAGTATTTCCATAATAAAACCAAGAAAATATTTAAAAAATTTACATAATTTTGTAGTAAAAGTATAAAAATGTTGAATATGTACAAATTTCAATATTTGTGGTATAATTTTAACAGTTGTAAATTTGAAAAGATAAAAAAAGGGAGAAAACTATGAAAATAAAAAATACAATAAAAAAATTTCAAGGAAAAACGATAGATACAACAAAAAGATTTCAGAGACAAATTGAATTAAAAAGATTAGAAAAATATGCAAATGAGATTGATATGGTATTAACATTATACAATAAGAAAAGTTGTGATGAAACTATGATGGTAAAAGGGCTTAGAAAATCTTCAGGAGAAACCACTGTTAGGAAAACACATCAAGAGGATGTAGAAAAAATCACCAAGGAGATTGCTAAGAAATTAGGGTTAAATGAGCAAATCGTAGGAATCATGGCAAAACACCATGATGTTGGTCATACGTTTTTAGGGCATAGTGGAGAATGGTGGATATCCAATATTCAAGAAGATGATGGATTAGGATTGGTATGCCATAATGCAGTCGGTAGCAGAGAACTTGTTTTTACAGAACATATATATGATCAAATGATAGAGAAAATAAAAGTGCACAATCCAGAAATTGGTCTTGAAAAATTAGGAAAAATAAGAGAAGCTTTATGGCTTATCATGGATGGTATTAATACACATAATGGAGAAACCCCAGAAAAAGAATATGTACCAGATGTTAGAAAAACAGAAAGAGAATTTGAATCAGAAATGTTAAAATGCTACGGTATAAAAGGATATGACAGAACCATTAAACCAGCAACAGCAGAGGCATCTTTAATGAGATTAGCAGATCAAATTTCATATATTCCACTAGATATGGTAGATGGATTAAGAGAAGGATTAGTAAGAGATAAAGACGGAAATATGGTAGATACATTAGATGAGGATTATATTCGAGTATTAACCGCTTTAGAAATTGATAAAGTAGAAATTGATACAGCGAATAAAGAAAAATCCTATTCAAAAATAGCAGAAAGATTAAAAGAAATTTTTGTAAATGATGTTATAGCCAATAGTACAAAAGGTAAAATTACGATGTCTCCAAGAGTAATGACTTTAATGAATGAATTAAGAAATTTAAATAACCAAAAAGCAGTTAATAATGTTATATTAAAAGAAGATCAAGAAACTTATCCACCAGCTATTCGTAAGTTAAGAGATAAATATGCTAAGATATTTTTAGAAGAAAATTTAGACCAAAAGATAGAGCAAAGAAATGAAAAAGGTAGTCAGAATCAAGGAAAAAGAGAATGTAATAGACTTTTATCAGCAACATTAAGGCTTTCACAAGATGGAATGGAAACAGAGGATGAGGGTGAAGTAGAAACACCATCAGAATATAGTGAAAATGATGAAAAATTTATCAGATATGTATTAAAATCAGATACAGGAGATTTACAATTCACAAAAAGAACTGCCCAACTAGCTTTAAGGGAATCTATTGGAGAAGAATTAGATATTGCTAGAGACCATGTATTAAATCAAAAAGTATATCGAGATAAAGAAGAATTAGGATTAGATTATACAAAGAAAAATGCAAGAATAAAATCTTATTTATCTCGTTACATGAGAAAGTTAAATGAAGGAGAAATGGTCGGATATAATGCAGAAACTAGAAACACAGAAATAGAAACGATATACAAAGGGATACTTTCAGGAAAATTACCTAAATATTATGAAGATACGAAAATAAGAGTGGCAAAATTGATGGCTGGTAAATATATTGCTTCCTTAAATGATTCTGAATTTTTGCAATTATTAAAAGAAGAAAGGTTGATTTCACAAGAACAAGAAGAATCTTTAACAAGAAAGTATAAAGATATAGAAAATTTACAAGATGAAGTATATATACAAAGTAACTGGAAAAGTGTATCAAAAGCACAAAAAGAGCATACAAATGTGCAAGGAGAGGTAAAATAAGAAAATAAATATTAAAATAAATATTAAAATGAAAGAAGAAATAAAAATGGAAAGAAAAGATGCTATCAATTTATTAAAAAAATATAACAAGGAGGAATTCCATTTAAGACATGCTTTAACAGTTGAAAGTGTTATGCGATATTTTGCAAAAGAAGAAGGATATGATGAGGACTTTTGGGGATTGGTAGGATTATTACATGATGTTGACTTTGAACAATATCCAGAAGAACATTGTAAAAAAGCACCAGAATTATTAAAAGAGATTAATGTAAGTGAAGAACTTGTACATGCTATCTGCAGTCATGGATATGGTATTTGTTCAGATATAAAACCAGAACATGAAATGGAAAAAATCCTATTTGCAACAGATGAATTAACAGGAATTATTTGGGCAGCTGCTAAAATGAGACCATCAAAAAGTACAAAAGATATGGAACTTTCAAGCCTAAAGAAAAAGTTTAAGGACAAAAAATTTGCAGCTGGTTGCTCAAGAGATATTATTAGAACAGGTGCAGAACAATTAGGATGGGAATTAGATACATTATTAGATAAGACCTTACAAGCAATGAAAGAAAGTGAAGATGAAATAGAAGAAAAAGTTAGAAAAGAAATCATGTAGAAAATTGACGTTATATTTTTGTTTAATTAATTGGATTAGCAATTAAACAATATAGTTAGAGTAAGATATAAAACAAAATTAGTCTACGAGGAGTTAAAATGGAAATACCAGTAAAAAAGAATCAAGAATATATTGTAGATATTATAGATAATGGATTTGAAGGAGAAGGTATCGCCAAAATTGATAATTTTACCATATTTATTCCGAATAGTATCAAAGGAGAAAAGGTAAAAGTATTAATTGTGAAGGTGTTATCTTCTCATGCTTTTGGAAAAGTTATTGAGATTATACAAAAATCAGAGCATAGAATACAAAGTGACTGTGGTACATATAAACGATGTGGAGGTTGTAACTTAAGACATATTCAATATACTGAAACACTTAACATGAAAAGAAATGCCGTTCAAAGTTTAGTCAATAAAACATTAGAAACCAATATTGAAGTAGAAGAAACTTTAGGAATGGGACATCCATATCACTATAGAAATAAAGCACAATATCCAGTAGGCATAGATAAAGAAGGAAAACCAGTAATTGGCGTTTTTGCAAATAGAACACATGAAATTATTCCAATAGAAAACTGCCTAATTCAAGATGAAAAAACAGAAGAAATCGCAAAATATATTGTAAACTATATTACCCAAAATCATATTTCTGTATATAATGAAAAGACCAGAAAAGGATTAATAAGACATATTGTCACCAAAATAGGAAAAAGAACTGGCGAAATTATGGTTATTCTTGTGATTAATGGAAAAGAATTTCCAAATGAGAATAAATTTGCAGAAACACTAATAAATGAGTTTCCAAATATTAAGACAATTGTCAAAAATATAAACGAGAAAAATACAAATGTGATATTAGGAGAGAAAAATATAACGATATATGGAGAAGGATATATAACAGACAAATTAGGAGATTTAACATTTAAAATTTCACCATTATCTTTTTATCAAGTAAATCCAGTTCAAGCAGAAAAATTATATATGATAGGTGTAGAAGCTGCCAATATCACAAAAGAAGATGTCGTTTTTGACTTATATTGTGGCATTGGAACCATTTCTTTATTTATGGCACAATATGCGAAAAAAGTATATGGTATTGAAATTGTAAAGCAAGCGGTAGAAGATGCTATAGAAAATGCAAAATTAAATGATATCCATAATACCGAATTTATTGCAGGAGATGTAGAAGAAGTATTAGATGATTTAATTAATAACAAGAAAATCTTTCCAGATATCATTATGGTTGATCCTCCAAGAAGAGGTCTTGATAAAACAAGTATTCAAAATATATTGAAGATAAAACCGAAAAAACTTGTCTATATTAGTTGCAATCCTGCAACTTTAGTAAGAGATCTAAAAGAGCTAGAGGAAAGCTATGATATAAAAAGTATAAAGCCGGTGGATATGTTTCCTTTTACAAGCCATGTGGAGTGTGTGGCTGTGCTACAACTAAAACAAGACAGGTAATAGCTGATTTCAATATGGTTTCAGAGATTATAACTTTTGAAGAAAAAGGTAGATTTGGGAAAGAAAAACATCAAAATTTGGCTGTGAAAGTTAAAGTGGTTGCTTAAGTGGTAAGTGGAAACACATAAGTGGATTTTTGGAAAATTGAGTAAAGTGTTTGAAATACCGGAAAAATTGGAATTATATCTATGGTAAGTATAGCATATATAAGTGGTGCTGGTTAGTAGATATAAGGAAAAGTTAAGAATTTTAAGTGTTATAAGAAAATTATTAAAATGAGTTATAGAGAATCTTTATTAAATTAGGTGTCAGTAGATATGTACTGATGCTTATTCTTTATAGGTCAAAATTTTAAGCTTTTTTGACTTATAAATTTCTATAGGTCAAAAATAATAAAAAAATTGACCTATAGAATCTATAGGACGAAAAATTGCAAAAATCCGTCCTACAAAAATTTATAGAACGGAAAAATCAAGATTTTCGTCCTATGGAATTTTATATCATGAAAATTTAAGAAAATTCGTGATATAATCTTTGCAAAATAAGTTTAATTTCCAATAAAAATAATGTCAAGAGTAAATAGACTCAATTCGTTCGCTCTTGACATTATTTTTATTGGAGATTTTGTGGCAATTAAGCAAAGATAAGGATAAATATATTTATAAAACACTATGAAAAATTGAGGATTTGTGATATAAGTACTATATTAGAAAAATATTTTTTTAAAATGAAAACAGAGTAAGTTGGGGGGAAATAATATAATAATGAAAATTACATTAATTCGTCATGCAGAAAGTATTTATAATGAGAAAAGATTACTGCAAGGACAAGTAGATTGTAAATTAAGTAAAAAAGGATTAAAGGATACTGAAGAAAAGTCAAAAAGCTTTCCATCTGATTTTGATATTTGTTTTTGCTCTCCATTAAAAAGGACAAAGCAAACTGCTGAAATTTTAGTTCCATATTTAAATGTAATTTATGATGAAAGATTAAAGGAAAGAGGACTTGGAGATTGGGAGAATACCCCTAACACCAATGAGAAACAATTTTTAATACATAATAAAACAGTTCCACCGAATGGAGAAACATTTGAAGAATTTGATGGTCGTATTTTAAGTTTTTTAGAAATGATAAAAAATAATTATAATGATGAAAAGATTCTAATTGTTACACATGGGGGAGTCATATACGCAATTCATAGAATATTGGGATTAAAAATCAAAGAAATAGAAAATTTAGAGATGGTAACAATCGAATATTAGTAAAGCTTGTAAAAGAAGTATATATGAAAGTTTTAATTTTAAGTTTTAGTGCAACTAGAGTAAATGAAGATATGGTGTAATTTTATCACAGACTTAGTAGGTATAGAAAATGATGTAATGAAAAATACACTTAATAATATTTTTAAATTTCAAATAAAAGTATAATAGAAATTTTCGTAAAATCAACATTTTTAAATAAATTTTATATAAATACTTTTCGAAAACTCTCGTAAATAATACAATATTTACGAGAGTTTTTGACACTTAATTTTTATGGAAAAACTAAGTAAAAGCGGAATATATTGACAATAGAAAAAACACGACAATATATTGAAAACGATTATGTAAACATGATACAATGTGAATGATGTGATTTATACAAAGGAGGTATACGATAATGAGTATGCTAAAAGTAAAAAGAAAAACATTATTCATATTAGGGATAGCTATAGTGATGATTTTACTAGCTACAACGACTAGTTATGCAGTAACATCACAAACAACTGAAAATCCTGATCATGTTTATTTATCAAATATTTCGTATTTAAATGAAAAATCATTTGCTCAAAGTGGTTATTCTATTTTTTTAGATAAAAACCAAGATAGTGACTTTATTACCCTAAATGTGAATGGAAAGAAAATGCCATTTTTAAAGGGAATCTGTGCATGGGCAACATCAGAAATCGTTTATGATTTAAGGGAATATGACTATGACTATTTCACATCATATATTGGTGTTGATGCAAGTGAACAAAGTGACTACTTTAATACAGGAGCAAAATTTTATATCTATACATCTGTTGATGGAGATTATTGGGATGAAGTATATCAGTCAGACATTCTTTATGGTTGGAGTGAAGCACCATTTATTAAAATAAATATCAAAGACGCAAATTATTTAAAATTAGTTGCTGATGAAAACCAAGAATATCCTGGTGATTTTTGGTCTCCATGGTATGATGAAACTGTTTATGCAGATGCTAAATTGATAAAAGAAAGTTATGTAGAAGATACATCAGAAGTTGATTTTATTAAAACAGTAGAAGAATATGATAAAAAGATTAAAACCTATTCGGTTAATCAAGAGATAACAGGTGAATTTGAAATAGCATTACTACAAAGAGAATTTGTAAAAAATGTGGGATATGACTTATTACAACAATTTGTAAGATATAGTGATGAGAATTATCAAGTGATTTCTTGGCTAATGAATAATGTAGATAATCTTCGTCTTTATATTATTGGAGGAGAACCGGATGGTAGTTATATGGAATCTTTAAGAGTTCTTTCTAAATTATATGCTACATATAAAGATGACTTAAATAAAGAAGATATCACTGCAAATGGAGTAGCTTTAAAAAATTTATATCGTAAAATGATGATTAGTTTATCTTTAACGCATTCAACTGATGTTGGCTTATGGGCAGGAGGAATGACAAATAATCCAAATGACCCAAACAACTCAAATGCAGTTACTCGTTATGAAATTTATAAGAAAATGCATCAAGAAGGAAAATTGGATAGTAAAATATTTGAATCTTTAACAATTGAAGAAATGCGTTTTGTTATGAATAATATTATAGATGATGAGGAAATTGAATGGTTAAATGAATATACAACACAACATGATAGTAGAAATCCATATAGTTATATAGAGTATACATTTGGTTATGAGTATTCTAAAAGTGAGTATTATGATCCTTCAAATTACGAAAAATGGAACCAAAAATATAATTTATCAAAATATAATATAACCTACCAAACAGGGTATCCAAAATTATGGATTGTTTTTGAAGAAGGTGGTGTGTGTGGAGCACTTTCAAAGACAGGATCAAATATATGGGGATCTTATGGAGTTCCTTCAAGCGTAGTAAGTCAGCCAGGTCATGCAGCATATATATATTATTCTTTAGATAGCAATGGAAATGGAATTTGGAATTTATACAATGATATTTCTGGTTGGCAACAATCTGGAAAAACAGAAAAATTGACAATTCGTATGCCAAATGGTTGGGGGAATGGTAGTTATGCTAGTCAATATCCTGTACCTTATGTTTTACTAGCACAAGGAGCATTAAATGATTTTAACAATTATGAAAAATCAGAAGAAATATTATTACTTGCAAATACCTATAAAGGCAATGAAGAAGAATTATACAATATATATAGAAAAGTGCTTGAAGTTCAACCACTTAACTTCGATGCTTGGCATGGATTAGTAAATTTATATATATCTGATGATACAAAAACAAGTGAAGAAAAATATATGCTTGCACAAGAAATAGCAAATAGCTTAAAATATTATCCACTTCCAATGCATGACTTATTAAAACTAATCGAGCCATCAATAGAAGAAACAGAATATACGGTAGCACTTAATGTGTTATTAACAAAAACATTGACGGAAGCAACAAAGGCTACAAGTAATGAAACAATACAAGAAGTAGCAGTACGTGAAGTTGCAAATTATTTGTTAGGAAATACAGATACAGAAATTGCCACATTCTCATTTGATGGAGAAAATGCTGGAGCAATTGTACTTGGTAGCAGATTTGAAGGAGTAGGTGTTGCTTGGGAATATAGTTTAAATAATCAAGAAACATGGACTCAAGTACATGAACACAAAGTGCAATTAACAAATGAGGAAATAGAAAGTATTACAGCTGAAAATGATATTTTAGTGCATATTGTGGGAGCTGGTTATGAAGAGGAGAATATTTATAGGATAGATATTCTAAAAGGAACCATTCCAACAAATCTTTACAATAATGATCTTGAAAACAAAATCATTGGTGCTACGGATTTTATGGAATGGAAATATACTGAAAATGATAGTTGGACATCTTATAAAGAGCAAATACCAGATTTAACAGGTGATAAGACAGTTATTGTAAGAACAGGAGCGACAGGTGTATCTTTACCTAGTGATGAATTAACATTTAGTTTTACAGAAGATAACCAATTAGATACACAAAAATATATTTCTATTGACCATTTATCTATTTTCCAAGTATCTAGTGAAGAGCTAGGGCCTAATGAGGGAGCACAAAATGCAATTGATGGTAATATCCATACGATGTGGCATAGTAGTTGGAATGGAGATGATTCAGAACGATATATTGTAATAGAATTAGATGAACCAAAATATCTATCAGCATTAGAATATGTACCAAGACAGATTGGAAACAATGGTAGAATTAAAGACGGACAAATATTAGTGAGTATGGACGGAAAAACTTGGACGGATGTTGCTACAATAACAAATTGGGCAGATAGTCCTGATTCAAAAATGGTTGTATTTGACGAAATTATTAAATCTCAATATGTAAAATTATTGGCGACTGAAAATTATGGATATGGCAGAGATTTTATTACAGCGGCTATGATTAATTTGTTTGAAGATACAACGCAGGAAGAAGAAAGTGAAACACCGCCAAATGAAGAAGAGAAACCAGGAGAGATACCAGAAGAAACACCAAATCCAGATGAAGAGGAAAAGCCAGAAGAAATGCCAGATGAAACATTACCAGAAGATTCAGAAGAGGGGCAAAAACCAGAACAAGTACCAGAAGAAAAACCAAATCCAGATGAGGAGCAAAAACCAGAACAAACACCAGAAGAAACACCAAATCCAGATGAAGAGGAAAAGCCAGAAGAAATGCCAGATGAAACATTACCAGAAGATTCAGAAGAGGGGCAAAAACCAGAACAAGTACCAGAAGAAAAACCAAATCCAGATGAGGAGCAAAAACCAGAGCAAATACCAGAACAAAAACCAACGCCAGATGAAGGACAAAAACCAGAGCAAGTACCAGAACAAAAACCAACACCAGATGAAGGGCAAAAACCAGAGCAAAAGCCAGAACAAATACCAACACTAGATGAGGAAGAAAAAACAAAAGAGGCACTAGCTGAAATAATAACGCTAGAAGAAGAACAAAAATTAGATGAGACACCAGAAGAAACACCAACATTAGATGAAGAGCAGAAAGCAGAAGAAACATTAATACAAGACCAAGATCAAATATCTAATGCAAATGAGTTAGATACTACTGTAGCAACAGGAATATTACCTAAAACTGGATTTAATACTATTATTTTCATAATGATATTGGTGGCAGGTATTTTAGTAATAATCTTTTACATAAAAATGAAAAGAAAGCCATTTAAGAATTCTAAAAATTGATAAGCAAAAAAGCAAGATAGTATTTGATATCTTGCTTTTTCTATTGAATTTGAAATATAATTGAGAAAATTAGAAATTTATGGTATAGTAAACAAAAGAATATAAAGAGAGGAATATAAAAATGAAGAAAAATAAAGGATGATAGATCAGTTAATGCCTTTGAAGATATTAAGACTACATTATGAAAAAATTGTTATATGTAAGGAGAGATAATAATGAAAATAGGAATAGATTTAGATGGAGTAGTAATAGATAGTGAAACTACATTTAGAACTTATGAAGAAATATTTGATATAGATACTTTAAGAGCAAACAATTTAATAAATAAAGAGGAACCCAAATTTCAATCTAGATATAAATGGACACAGAACCAAGAAAATGAATTTATAAAAAAATACCTTTTACAAGCAGCAAAAGAAAGTAATCTAATGTCAGGATTTATAGGAGTATATAATTTATTAAAAGACAAAGGACACGAATTTGTGGTTATTACTGCAAGAGGTGGTTTTATAGAAGAAATGAAAGATGATGCAATAAGCTTGCTAGAAAAAAATGATATTAAATTTGATAAGTATTATTGGAAAGTTGAAGATAAATTAGAAATTTGTCAAAAAGAAAAAGTTGACATCATGATAGATGATGATTGGAAAATTATAAAAAAATTAGCAGATAATCAAATAAAAACATTATATTTTAGAGACACTAATTTAATTAAATTAGAAGAAAGTGAATATATAAAAGAAGTAAATAATTGGGGAGAAATATATAGGTATATAAGAGAAAAATAATTAGAATTATTAAATGTAATTCAAAGATTGGAGAATAAGATTATGGAATATAACTTTAGAGATTGTACATTAGAAGACTTTGACTTTCTATTTACTTTAAAAAAAGAAAATTTTAAGTGGTATGTTGATAAAATTTGGGGCTGGAAAGATGATGACCAAAAAGAAAGACTGCAGCAAGATTTAAATGAACACCTATCTCATAAAAGAATTATCTTAGTTGACAACAAACCAGTTGGGGTGTATGCAATACATACAACTGAAGATGGAGATGTATTTATAAATGAAATAAGCATATTAACAGAATATCAAAATAAAGGAATAGGAAGAAAAATTTTAGAAGAACAATTAAAAGAAAATCATAAAAAAGGAATCAGAACAATCTTACAAGTATTTAAACATAATCCAGCTAAAAAATTATATAAAGAATTGGGATTTAAAATATATGGAGAAACAGAAACACATTATCAAATGGAAAATGTAAATGGTTTTATGATTGATAAAAAGAAGATATTTCCAATAGGAATAGGTACATGGCAAATTAATTATGAAGATAACAAGGATATAGAGGCTTTATTTTATTCGTATAAGTTAGGACAAAATTATTTATCTTTATATATGCTATATGAAAATGGTAAGATTGTAAAATCATTAAAAAGTTTTATTGAAAAATGTGGTAGAGAAAATTTATTTATAAGTGTTAATATAGAGCCAACAGTAACTGAAAAATCTGATATTGAAAAGCAACTAAATGAATATTTAAATATATTAAATTTAGACTATGTAGATAATTTACAATTACATTCACCCAAATTTACAAAATTGACGCTAATAGATACTTATCTTGAAATGAAACAACTACAGGAAGTAGGAAAAACAAGATATTTAGGAATCAGTAATTGCTCATTAGAACAATTAAAAGAAATAAATACAAATGTTAAATTAGATTTTTTTGAAGGTGTATATAATTTAGAATGTAAAATAAATGAAAGTATTGGAATATTAGATTATTGTAAGAAAAATGGTATTGAATTTGTTGCATACCAACCTTTAAGAAGAAATCGAACGCAATTAAAAAATTATGACTTATTAGTAGAATTATCACAAAAATACAATAAAACTCAAAATCAAATTATATTAAATTGGATAATGAAAGAAAAGAAAATGAATGTTTTAATTAAGAGTACAAACTGTGATAGAATAGATGAAAATATAAAATCTTTAGATTTTGAAATGGAAAAAGATGATTATAAAAGATTAAATGATTTCAAAAATAAAGAATTTGAAAATATAAAAATAGATTGGAATAATGTAGGGGATGGCATTAGCATAGACCAATTGCCAAATCAATTTTAGGAGGATATATACGAGTGGATTATTATTTTTTATGTAATGATTTCTTTGAGCAATATAAAAGTACAGGAAAAATAAAAACATCAATAAGAAATTACATACATAATAATTATGATATTTTAAAAGAAATTTATTTTGAGCCAAAGAAAATAAGAAAAGAAAAAATAGAAGAGATTATAAATCGTATAGAATATCAGAAAGTATTGTTAGATACAATTACACATTTAAATAACATTAACTTAAATAAGATTTTCGAGAATACAGTAAATCAACTGGCTAATATATTGGATTATAGAAATATTGATAAAAAAGTATATATCATTATAGGATTGAATACGACTACAATATATTCTACAAAGTATCAAAATCAAGATGTTACAGTTATACTATTAGAATCAACTCTAGGGATAGAAGAAAATATTAAAATGTTACTTGCTCATGAATATACACATTGGATTAGAGAAAAAGAAATAAAGCATGATATATTTGAAAACTGCATTGGAGAAAGATTTGTTACAGAAGGTATAGCGTGTGTTTTTTCAGAAGAAATAGTTCCCAATAAGTCAGAATGCTATTATACAATAGTTCCTGATACAACAATCCAATGGGTGAAAGATAATAAAGAAACGATAGATAAAATTGTTGAAAATGAACTAGATAAAAATAATTTGATGTATGATTTTTTCTATATGTTTGCAAAAACCAAAATAGCTAACATGCCAGTAAGAACAGGATATGTGTATGGATATTTGAAGGTAAAAGAATATATGAGAAAAAATAACTTAAAAACAAAAGATATTGTGAAAGAAGATTGGAGAAAAATTTTAATATGAAAAGAAAAAGAAAATCCCTCCAATGTAGAGGGATTTTAAGCGTTTATAAACGAACTAATCACATTTGAATGTGCAACATTAAATGTAATTATATTATATGCAAATATAAAAAAATTATTACAAAAAGCAAAGACTAGGCTAATGTACTGAACCCAAAAAATTGGACATTTTTTGATTAGGTACTAGGCAGCTTGGGAATGAACTCTGTATTGTACAG
>CALXFE010000020.1 GCA_944387545.1 uncultured Clostridia bacterium
GAATCTCAAAAATCAAGAAACAAAGTCAGTTCAAGATTTTAATGAAGAGAAATCCTACTAAAAATTTATGCTATCACTTATTCACAAATCATTTGACTTTTATCAAATTTATGCTATAATAATTATAGGAAATGAAAGCCACAGAAATGTGTGCTACCATATATTTATAGTAAACACCACATAGCTTGGCAGAGCATAATGTGGTGCTTTTTTTATTTGCTCAAAATAATAACCAAAGTTATGATTAAGGCAACTGCTATGATAGTAACTCCTACTAATCCACAGAATAGTAGAAATATTATTTGTAATAATACTGTTTCCATAGCACCACCTCCATTCTCACAGTATAAACTGTGTATGTAAAGTGGTAGCACCCACACTGCTTATTCTCATTTCCTATGTTAAACAGTATAGTATATTTTTACTTTCTTGTCTAGCGAACAAAACAAATTTATACAAAAAAACTCCAATTTTTACTGATTAACATTTTAAAATATTAACCAATAAATCTTGGAAGTTTATTGCCCTATGAATATTTCATTTATCGTTTTAATTGCTAATTTTCCACTTTTTCTATGCCTATTTTCATAGAGTTTATATCCTCGTGAGCAGATCGTATAATTTTATGTACTCTTACTTTTCCGATGTTTTCAAGCATATCTTATGCACTCTTTAATTCAAGGCGTAGCTTATCAGCAATCATTGCTATAAACTCTGAATTTGTTGGTTTTCCTTTAGCAGCTGAGATTGTATATCCAAAAATATTTTCTACAATTTCTTGTTGACCTCTTCCCCATGCGACTTCTATAGCATGACGGATGGCTCTTTCCACACGACTTGGTGTTGTATTAAATTTATGAGCAATTTGTGGATATAAACTTTTTGTTATTTGATTAATCACATCAATATCATTTACTACCATCATGATAGCTTCTCTTAAATATTGATATCCTTTAATATGTGCAGGTACGCCAACTTCATGAATAATATTTGTTACTAGTGCTTCTAAGTTTTCCTCTGACTTTGTATTATCTGAAGAAATTTCTATATATTGTGGTTTAGATTCTCTTGTTATAAAATTGTTATTTGCATTTTGTGTAGCTGGTTTATAAAATTTAAATTCTCTAATTCTTTTTATTAGTATTTCAATATCAAAAGGTTTTACAACATAATATTGTGCACCTAATTCTATCGCTCTTTGTGTTATTTTATCTTGTCCGACAGCGGATAACATGATACAAATTGGTTTTTTTGCTATTTTTATTTTATTAATATTTTCTAAAACACCTAATCCATCTAGATGTGGCATAATAACATCTAATAAAATGACATCTGGTACTGTATTTGCTATAATATCTATTACTTCTGTTCCATCTTTGGCTTTCGCAATAACCTCCATATCTTCTTGTGCATCAATATATGATGCTAATGTTTGACTAAATTCTTGATTGTCGTCTGCAATTAAGACTGTAATCTTTTCTTTCATAATTTTTCCTCCAAAAAATAAATTGTAAAAATTTTACAGTCCAATTATATGCTTATAGATGATAATTTGCAATATAAAATGGTAATTTTTTCCATTTATTTTATAAAACAACTATTTTTTTATACTTTTCTCTATATATTTTTTAGATAACATTTTCACATTCAATAAATTAATATTTTTTAGTTCATAATCTTCTAAGAATTTATCTTTTTTATCTTCTTCCATCTCAATTTTACAAACAATTTCTTCTGTATAAGTAGTGTCTTTTATTTGAATATCTTTATTTTTACAATAATACTTAAATTTTTCAAAATAATTGTATTCCAATTCCACTTCATATTGTGTTCCGATTGTAAGTTCGAATAATTCACTTTCTTCGATTGCTTTTTGCAAACTATCTGAATATGCTCTAACTAAGCCTCCAGTACCTAGCAAAATTCCACCAAAATATCTTGTTACAACAATTAAAACATTTACTAAATTATTTTTTTGCAAAATATTTAGCATTGGTCCTCCTGCTGTTCCAGAAGGTTCTCCATCATCACTAAATCTTTCTACTATTTTATCATCTTCTAATACTCTATAGGAAATACAATTGTGTCTAGCATCAAAATATTTCTTTCTAATTTTTTTTATTTCTTCTTCTGCTTGTTCTTTTGATGTTACTTTTATAAAATTAGCAATAAATTTTGATTTTTTTACAACAATTTCTGTTTCTATATTGTTTTTTATTGTTAAATATCGGTTCATTTTTTATTCCTTTTCTTTTTTATTTTTTGTCCAATTGTGGACTAATTCGAACCTGCTACATACCCTGTTGAATAAGCTATTTGTAAATTAAATCCTCCTGTATAGCTATCTACATCCATAATCTCTCCTGCAAAATATAATCCTTTTACTTTTTTTGATTCCATTGTTTTAGGATTAATTTCCTTAATATTGATTCCTCCACTTGTAATAATGGCTTCTTCTATTGGTCTAAAGCTTTTTATAATGATTTCAAAATCTTTTATCTGTTTTATAAGTTCTTCTCTTTCTTTTTTGGTAATTTCATTAACCTTTTTATCAGGTCGTATTTTGCTTTTTTTTATGATAATTGGAATCAATTTCTGTGGTAATAATTTATCTAAGCTATTTCTAAATTGCTTATTTTTAACAGTTTCAAAATCTCTTAAGATTCTATCATTTAATTTTTTGTCATCTAATGCTGGTTTTAAATCTATTTTTAAAACCAGTTTTTTCTCATGAAATAATTGTTCTATATTTTTATATCTAACTAAATGTGCTGATGAACTTAAAATTGTTGGTCCTGAAACGCCAAAATGTGTAAATAGCATTTCTCCAAAGTCTTCATATATTATTTTATTTTTCTCTTTGTCTATTAACTTTATTTCAACATTTCTTAAGCTTAATCCTTGTAATTCCTTGCATTCATTTTTATCATATGCTTCTAATGGTACTAATGATGGTTTTATTGGTGTAATCGTGTGCCCTATTTTTTCTGCTAATAAATATCCATCTCCTGTCGAACCTGTTAGTGGATAACTTTTCCCACCAGTAGCTAATATGATTTTATCTGCTTTTAAGATTTCTTTATCTGTTTTTACACCTATTACTGTGTTTACGCCATCTATTGTTTCTGTTAAAATTTCTATTACTTTTGTATGATATCTTATCTCTATATGTAACGCTTTAATTTTCTTTGTAAAGCATTTTAATACATCTATAGATTTATCTGTAACTGGAAAAATTCTATTTCCTCTTTCTTCTTTTACGTCTAGTCCTTGTTCTTTTAAAAATTGGATCATATCTTTATTCGTATATTTTTGATAAGCACTATATAAAAACATACCATTTCCTGGTGTGTTCTTAATAAAATCTTCCATTTCCAAAGATGATGTTATATTACATCTTCCTTTTCCAGTTATTAATAATTTTTTACCTAATTGATTGTTCTTTTCTAGTATGATAACCTCATTTTTATTTTCTTTAGCGGTGATAGCTGCCATCATTCCAGCAGGTCCACCACCTATAACAATTACCTTATTCAAAACAAATTCCTTTCTGTCCGATTTGAGACATTCATAAAAATGTCCCAAACAGAAACGTCCCCAATTGGACATTATTTTCTCATTTCTTCTATTGCTTTTAATATGCCATATTTTCCATAGTCATAGGTTAATCCACCTTGCATATAAGCAATATATGGCTCTCTAATTGGTCCATCACAACTAAGCTCAATGGTTGACCCTTCTGTAAATGTTCCTGCTGCCATAATGACTTCGTCTTCGTATCCTCCCATTGGACTTGGTTCTGGTACAACACATGCGTCAATTGGAGATCCTTTTTGAATTCCTTGACAAAATTTTATTAATTTTTCAGCTGTTCCTAAATGAATTGTTTGTACAATATCTGCTCTTTCTTCATTATATTTAGGTTCTACTGTATATCCTAGTTCTTCTAAAATCGCGCTTGCAAATATGGCTGTTTTTACACTGCTTGCTACTACTTGTGGTGCAAAAAATAGTCCTTTTAATAAATTGGTATTTTGATTTAATGATGGACCGATTTCTTTTCCAATTCCTGGTGCTGTTAATCTTTCTGCACATAATTGAATTAAATGTTCTTTTCCTACTATATAAGCTCCACTGGTTGCAATTCCAGCTCCTAAATTTTTCATCAATGATCCTACTGCGATATCTGCTCCAATTTCAATTGGCTCTCTATCTTGTACAAATTCTCCATAACAATTGTCTACCATAATAATCACATCTTTGTTAACTTCTCTTATGGCTTTTATGGCTTTTTCAATTTTTTCTATTGTTAAGCTTTCTCTTGTAGAATATCCTCTTGACCTTTGAATTTCTACTAATTTAATATCTTGTTTTGATAATCTTTCTTTAATTTTGTCTATATCAAAATCATTGTTCACTAACTCTATTTGTTCATAATGAATTCCAAAGGCTTTTAATGAACTTTCACTTACTTCTTTTCCAATGCCAATGACAGTTTGCAAAGTATCATATGGTGCACCTGTTATACTAAGCATTGTTTCATTTGGACGTAGTAAAGCAGATAGTGTAATTGCTAATGCATGTGTTCCTGAAATAAATTGTGCTCTTACTAAGCTATCTTCTGCTTTAAATATTTTAGCGTAAATTTCTTCTATTTTATTTCTTCCTATTTCATCAATTCCATATCCTGTTGAGCTTGCCAAATGCATTTCTTGTAAATTACATTCTTGAAAAGCTTCAATGACTTTTATACTATTTTTACTACAAATATCATCCATTTTCTTAAGTTGTGGTTCTATCTTTTTTTCTACTTTTTTTGCTAATTGTAATAATTCTTGGTTCATGTTTATCTTTTCCCCCTATTTATTTGTAAATTTATTTTTCAAAACTTTTTCTTATAAATATTATTTTTTAATTAATTACTGATTTATATATTAACCTTCTGATTAGTTTCTATGTAAAACTTTGAATTGTATCTCTATTTTACTATATTTTACATAATTTAGCAAGAATTTCTTTATTTTCTCCCCTAATTGTGTTATAATCTCAAATATGTTACTACATTAACGATTTTAGGATATATAGAATCAGATTCCATAAGGAGGTTTTTTATGCACTATATAGTAGTAGTCTTACTATTCTTCTTCTTTTCTCTTTTAGCGGAAAACAAGTTGATTTCATGGGATGCAGCAATCATTTCGATGGCCATTATTCTCGCAGCAGTTATACTTAGTTCGACAATTGAAGAAAAAATGTCAGCATTTATTTCGACAATTAAAAAACAAATGGAAACACGGCAAAATAATGATAGCCAAGATGAAACTGATAATGATAATGAACGGAACTAGTAGCCTCCTTATGAGGCTATTTTTATGATAAATCATTTATATATAAAAAGACTAGAAGTTTTTTCACTTCTAGTCTTTTTTGATAATCTTAAAACTTTATTATTTTTGTGCATATGGTAATAAAGCAATATGTCTTGCTCTTTTAATAGCAAGTGTGATATCTCTTTGATGTTTTGCACACATTCCAGTATTTCTTCTTGGTAAGATTTTACCTTTATCACTGATAAATTTTCTTAATTGTTCTGGATTTTTATAATCTAAAACAAAGTTTTTATCACTACATAATAAACATACTTTTTTTCTTTGTTTTCTGAATCTTGGATTGTAATCCTCATCATAGTTTTTATTATTTCTTTTATTTTGTTTTTTATCTGCCATTTTCTATTTTCCCCCCTAACAACTTAGAATGGTAGGTCATCACTTGAAGACATTTCAAAATCTGCTCCCATGCTTCCAGGTGCTGTATTTCCAAATGTGTTTTCAAAAGTTGTATTGCTTGATGCTTCACCATCTCTTTTGCTATCTGCAAAATATGCTTCTTCTGCTACAACTTCTGTCACATAATGTTTTTGTCCTTGGTCATCATCCCAAGTTCTTGTTTGAATTCTTCCTATAATTCCTACTTGTTGACCTTTCTTAAAGTATTTGCTACAAAATTCTCCTAATTTACTCCATGCAACAATGTTAATAAAGTCTGCTTGTCTTTCTTCTCCTTGTCTTACAAATCTTCTATTAACTGCTAGACTAAATGAAGATACTAATGTATTGTTTGTTTGTGTATATCTTGTTTCTGGGTCTCTTGTTAATCTTCCCATTAAAATTACTTTATTCATGATTACTCTCACCTTTCTTTACTTTAAATAAAGGCCCCTTCTTTATTTAATTATTTTTCTACTTTTACTGTGATGAATTTTATAACATCATCTGTAATTCTGTAAACTCTTTCAAGTTCAGCTATTAATTCTGGTTTTGCTTCAAAGTTGAATAACATATATGTAGCTTCTTTAAATTTTTTAATGTCATAAGCTAATTTTCTTTTTCCCATGTTTTCAACTGATTCTACTTTTCCATTTTCATTGATTAATCCTGTGAATTTTTCTTCTAAAGCTTTTAACCCTGCTTCATCAACATTTGGATTAACAATGATAATACTTTCGTATTTATTCATTATCTTTCACCTCCCTATGGATTTATAACCTGTGTTTTTCACAAGTAGAGATTTAAAAATAGCTATGCTATCTTTAAAGCACAGCTATTTTATCATATTTTTTTACATAATGCAAGCATATTTTTATCTTTTTATATTGCTTTTAATCTTTCATAATTTTCCATACATAATTTTTTTGCTTCTGGTTTCATAAAGGTTAGTCTTTCAATCAATCTTTGATAATGCTCTTTAGAATTTTCTAATACATCTTCTATTTTGCTTATTTTTTGGATAGCATGTATATTATAATATTGAATTCCCTCTTCTATTTGTTCTTTAGAAACGGTATAATGTCCAAAATAAATTAAATTGAACAAATCTCTCCATTCTTCTTCATGAAAGTTTATTTTTTCCATATATTGTTTAATGATTGAATATGAACTATTTTCATATATTCTTTTTAGTATGAATTTTTTTGTATTTATCATATCTAATAGTTCTTTTGATAATCCTGTTAATTCCTCTAACGTAATGACATTTTCTTTTAAATAATCTTGTATAATTCTAATTGCATAATATAAGACTGTATGATTTTCCTCTAAAATAGATGCACCTGCATAGTCTCTAATATGAATTGTTTTAGACCTAAGAACAGCTAATGGATTCACCTCACTAATAATTTTGGTTCGATAAAAATAGCCTTTGTCTAGTAAAGAATAAGAAATGACATTATGATATATATTGGAAATGATTTTTTCATAAGAATCTGTATATAAATTATTTAAACTATATAATTGTTCATTTCCCCATGTTGCAATATTCCCATTATAGCTAATTAAAAAATCTAATCCCCATTCGTTATTTTTATTTTTTACTAAAGATGGATTACTATAAGAATTATATTTCATGTCATTATCAAAAAGTGTAATTAATTGTTCTAATTGATGTGTATTGGAATTTTTCAAATTCACTTTTAAATTAGAATGAAATATTTGTGCAATTCCCACACCAACCTTATATCTATCAGGAAAATGCAATGCATATCGATATAGCCCAATTTTAAATATCTCTTCATTATCTGACACATATTTTTCCCCATTTGTTTTTGTGCAACCATAATGTTCGATTACTTCTTCGATAGAATCATCACCTGTTAATGTATGTAATTGTAATTCAAAATTTTCTTTATCTGCAAAGAAATTTTTAAATACATCCATAATATTAAAAATACAATGGATACCAATTTTAGCTATATGCCATTTATCCATACTAATTCTAAGAACCACTTTTGTTGGTGTTTTTCTTTGGCATAATGCTTCATACATTTCTCCAATCATATTTTTGCAAACCTTATCATCTGCTCCCCACATTCCACTTGTAACAATCACAATTCTATCTGTCTTTGCTCTTCTAATGGTTTCTTTTATATATTCAAATTTTTTAAATGGCTCTCCTCCACCTAGAATAGATAAATAGCCATTATTAGAATTGTTGATAAACTTGATAAATTTTTCAAAACCTTCCTTTGAAAATTCATATTGTTCTCTTGGTAAGTCAAATCCTTCATTATCTGATCTAAAAAAACAATGTGAACATTGGACATCACAAAATTTTGTAAAAAATACAAAGGCCATTGTTTTTCCTTTAAATTTTTTTAATTTATCCTCACGAATTCTAACTTTTGTAACAATTTCTTGTATATATGTATTTGGTTTGTCAAAAATATTTTTCTTCAAAAAAATCCCTCCAATAACTAAAATTTAATAATTTCACAAGTTTTAAAATGATAAGTAAATATATTGTTATTTTTAGGGATTCCTTTAAAGTAACAACAAATTGCTGGAATAACTCCAGAATGTGTTACAACTAATACATCTTTTTTTTCATATATTGTTTTATATTCATCTAAAAAATTGTAAACGCGATTTAATAATTGCTGTACACTTTCAGCCTTATCATAATGATAATTAAGAGCATAATTCCAAAATGAAGAACTATCAAAATCATCTTTACTTAATCCTTCAAATTCTCCAAAGTCTCTTTCCACAATTCTTGCATCTGTAATAACAGGAATTTGATGATTACTGATAATTTCTGCCGTTTCTTTAGCACGAATTAGCGGAGATGAAATAATTTTATAAAAATCCATTTGCTTTAATAATCTCTTAGTTATAATGGCTTCCTGAATACCAAAATTATTTAATGGAATATCGGCTCTTCCTTGAATCTTGTTTTTTAGATTCCAATCTGTTTTGCCATGCCTGATTACATATAACATAAAAAACCTCATCGTACAAAATTACTTTTTTCTTTTGTAGGAAATACACTATCTATCACTTTTTTATCATTACTCGTATCCCAATCAATAAAAGAAAATCCTTTTTGTGATAACATGTATTCTAAGCAAAGTTCTTGTATTCCTATTTCTTTTAAATATGCTTCAAATTCTTCTATCTTTTCTTTGTTTGTTTCTATATTTTTAGCTGTTTGTCTAAAACCTTCTATTACTTTATCTTTATCTTTATCTTCTATAGATTGTACCCTTACATCATCTATATGATAACGTCTACCCCAACCTTCTCGAAAAGCACGTAAATAGATAACATTGGTATCTTTATTAAAGTTTTCAATTTCTCTGTGACTACAATTCCATACTTGCTCTACAGTATGACTATAATTTATAGAAGGTAACCCTTTTCTATTATCAAATGAAATTCTACCAGTTATCACATCTTGTCCATTTTGAAAAGGCTTTTTACAATACCAAACTTCTGAAAATTTGTCCAAAAAATGATCATCTAAATTTGCTTTAAATTGTTCTAAATCCTCCATGGAACTTATACAAGCATTAGGTAGTTTATAATAATCATGAGAAGGAATCGAAGACACAATATACATTCCACTATTGGGGTTGGTTTTTAATTCTTTTTCTATATCTTGTATTAATGTATTTACATGCAGTGCCTGATATCTATGAATTTCTTTTTCTAAATCTTCTTGTCTTTTTAATCCAAATGTTACTAATACAAGATGTTTTTTCCATTTATTAGGTACTACTTGTCCCAAAATCGACACCACCTTTATTATTCACTATATTATATTCACGAAGATAAAATAATATGACAAAATAAAAAAATAGTTTTGCAATTTTTTCAAAACTATTTTTTTATATATTGATTTCATCCTTTATTTCCTTCATGAATTGTATTTCTAACAAAGATTTTCTTTTGTCTTTTTACATTTATATGATTGACTCTTTTTTGTAATTCCATAATTGGTATTGGCAATAGAGAAATGCCTAATGTTATTATCCATTGTGTTCCATTTAAATTGATTACATTGAATATATCTGCTAAAGCCGGAATAAATACAACAATTGTCTGTACAAGAATTCCAAGTATAAAACTTCCTATCAAAAACTTATTCTCTAATATACCAACTTTAAAAATCGATTTTTCACTTTTTATATTAAAACTGTGGACAAGTTCTAACAAGCCCATACTAATAAATGCCATTGTTCTTCCAACTTCTACACCATAGTATTTATTTCCAATACTAAATGCGATTAAGGTAAGCATTCCTATCATAATTCCTTCTAATATGATTTTACTCCATAATCCATCTGCAAATATCCCTTTTTTCGAATCGATTGGTTTTCTTTCCATAATATCTTTCTCTGGTGGTTCTAATCCGATAGCAATCGCAGGTAAAGAATCTGTTACTAAATTAATCCATAGTAATTGGATAGCCAATAATGGAGATTGAAGTCCTAATACCAATCCCATAAAAATAGTTACAATTTCACCTATATTGGTCGCAATTAGAAAGTGAATTGCTTTTCTAATATTATCATAAATATTTCTTCCTTGTTTTACTGCATCGACAATGGTTACGAAATTGTCATCTACTAAAATCATATCTGCTGCATTTTTTGCAACATCTGTCCCTCCTTTTCCCATAGCAATTCCAATATCTGCACTTTTTAGTGCAGGACTGTCATTTACGCCATCTCCTGTCATAGCAACAACAGCACCATTTTTTTGCCATGCTTTTACAATTCTGACTTTATGCTCAGGCGTTACTCTTGCAAAAACTGTATAATCTTGTATTTCTTTTTCAAATGTTTCTTGATTTAATTTATCCAATTCTTCTCCTGTAATGGCTTTATCTTTTTTAGAATATATTCCTATTTTTTCTGCAATTGCTTTTGCTGTTGCAATATGATCACCGGTTATCATCACTGTTTTTATTCCTGCTTTTTTACAAGTTTCTACTGCTTCTTTAACACCTTCTCTTGGTGGATCTATCATACCGATTAATCCGGGCAAAATACAAATTGTTTTCAATGATAGAGCTCTCTAGTTTGCTTGGTAATTGTTCTATTTCTTTATATGCCACAGCAATCACTCTTAGTGCCTTATTTGCCATTTGTTCATTTTCTCTTAATATCATTTCTTTGTTTAATCCTATACATCTATTTAATAAAACATCAGGTGCTCCTTTTGTTATCACTCTATATTTACCATTTTCTAATTTATGTACAGTCGTCATCAATTTTCTTGTTGAATCAAATGGAATTTCATTTACTCTTGGCATAGATTCATACAATTTCCTTTTGTCCAATTTATTTTTATACGCGACTTCGACCAATGCCATCTCAGTTGGTTCTCCAACAACTTCCACTTTTCCATTATTATTTTCTATTTTACTATCTGTGCACATAGTGGCAAGTTCCATTGCAAAATTGGGGTTCTCTGATTTGATTTCTACTACCTTCATTCTATTTTGTGTTAAGGTTCCTGTTTTATCAGAACAAATGACATTACTACTTCCTAAAGTTTCAACTGCTGGTAATTTTCGAATAATACTATTTCGTTTTGCCATCTTCGTTACCCCAATGGATAGCATAATCGTAACAATAGCAGGTAATCCCTCTGGTATCGCCGCTACCGCCAATCCTACAGATGTCATAAACATTTCCATTGGTGGTATTTTCTTGATAATCCCTATTACAAAAATCACTAGACAAATGATTAAACAAATGACACCCAATATTTTTCCCACTTGATTTAATTTCTTTTGAATCGGTGTCTCTGGTGATTCATTTTCCATAATCATGTTAGCAATTTTTCCAACCTTAGTATGCATTCCAATTTCTGTAACCACAACTTTAGCATGTCCATTTACGACTGTACTTCCCATAAATACCATGTTGACAATGTCTCCCAATGGGATTCCTTTTTTGCAAATGGCTGTCCCATCTTTTTCTACGCCTTCCGTTTCTCCTGTTAAACTAGATTCTTCTACTTTTAAATGAAAACTTTCTATAATTCTACAATCTGCAGGTACACGATTTCCTGCTTCTAGAATAACGATATCTCCTACAGTTAGGGTTTCTGATGGTATCTCCCCTTCTTTTCCATTTCGAATGACTTTTGACATTTGTGGTGTCATTTTTTTCAAACTTTCAATGGATTTTTCTGCTTTTGCTTCTTGTAATACCCCCATTATCGCATTTAACACGACAATGGCTATGATAATAATAGAATCAATATAATCATTTTCTCCTTGATACCAAGATACTCCCGCAGATATGATAGATGCCATGATTAAGATAATAATCATAAAATCATTAAATTGTTTAAAAAACTTAATGATAATTCCCTCTTTTTTACGGTTTTCTAATTCGTTTTTAGCATATTGATTTTGCCTTTTTAAAATTTCATTATCGCTAAGTCCCTTATTGAAATCGGTGTTTAGTGTTTTTTCAACCTCTTCTTTTCTAAGTGTTTCCCACATATTCTTTCACTCCTTTGTATTTTGTATAGCTATCCTCTTGTCCTTCATTTATGTAATTGTATTCGTAAAAATTATTTTTATTACTCATTTTATGTAAAAATTCAACTTTGTTTTTTCTATTCGCTAACGCACTGTTTTTCTCGGAAATTCATATTATGTCATTAGAGGTGTTTTTATGTTACTTAATTATTTATTTTTAGCAATCTCTAGCAGTATCGATTCTCTGGGAATTGGCATTACTTATGGAATTAAAAATACAAAAATAACCTTCTTGGCAAAATGTATTCTATTCTTAGTTTCTTTTACTATTTCAACAATTTCTATCTATTTTGGAAACCTCTTAAAATATCTTTTTCCTAATGTTATAATTGATTATTTAGGATGTTTCATTTTACTATGTATGGGATTTTTTATGTGTTTCCAAGCTTTAAAAAGTAATAAAAAAGATTTTAAAATTCATACAGATACTAATTTAAATGATACAGAAAAAATATATTCTTTTTTTATTAAATGCTTAGGCATTACGATAAAAATCATTAAAAATCCTACCTCATCTGATTTTGACAAATCAAATACAATTGATTCTAAAGAAGCTTTATTTTTGGGGTTAGCACTTTCTTTAGATAGTTTTTGTATTGGAGTTGGTTTTAGTATGCTAAATACATTTTCTTTTATATTTCCTTTACTTATTAGCTGTTTTCAGTTATTTTTCTTAAGTTTAGGAAACTATTGTGGAAAAAAACTTTATACTTTTAGTAAATTACCTGACAACATTTGGTCAATTATTTCTGGTATTTTATTAATTATGATTGGATTTTGTAAAATTATATAATACCTTGTCTATTAAATCTTTTCTTTTTTATTGCTTTACAATATAAAGCATGATAAAATAGCCATAAATAAACCGTTAGGGTCACGGATTGAAGACCTAACTATTATGCTAGTTTATATAGCATAACTAGTTGCCTTAGTGGCAGAAAGGAGCCAATATGAAGCAAACTCGGTTTAAACATCTTACTTATCAAAGAAAGAGGAAAAAATTATTAACCGAAATCCAAAAGAAATGTGGTGGTGCATTGTCTGAAGAAGAACTTGAAACTATTGTGAGAAATCTTTCCATAAACACACAATGTACTTTAGAATTAGTTCATTCTTCTGACCAAATGCAGAAAGAATTAACTTTGATTTGGATGACACCACCACAGGATCCCGGACCTGCTTATGTTTATATCAGGGAATTTGGACATGTACTCATTGGAGATGCCGGCTTTATTTTAATTTTTGAAGATTGGAATCGACAGCTTGCATATCCTCAAGAATTTACTCAGCGACCAAGCTTTTCACCAGACACAAAACTTGTGATTAAAGTAGAAAAGCATATTCTTTCAACATCTCCGCCTTATTTACAAAAGCAACACCGGATAGTTATCTATCTCCCAGAATAAAAGCCGCATGGCAACGAAAAAGACAAAAGTAGAGGATAACCCCTCTGCTTTTGTCTTTCATTAATTTTTTAATTTCATAGATAATAATTTTGAAATACCATTTTCCTCCATGGTAATTCCATAAACTGTATCTGCCGCTTCCATGGTTCCTTTTCTATGGGTAATAACTAAAAATTGTGTATTTTTAGAAAATTTCTTTAAATATTCTGCATATCTGTATACATTCACATCATCTAATGCTGCTTCAATTTCATCTAGTACACAAAATGGTGCTGGATTAATTTTTAAAATAGCAAATAGTAATGCAATTGCTGTAAACGCTTTTTCTCCTCCAGATAATAGCATCATATTTTGCAATTTTTTTCCTGGTGGCTGAACGGTTATTTCTATGCCACACTCTAAGATATTATCTTTATCTTCTAACGTTAAACTAGCATTTCCTCCACCAAATAGCTCTTTAAACACTTCCGCAAAATTTTTGTTGATTAATTCAAATTTTTCTTTGAATTGTTCTTTCATAATACTTGTCATATCTGTTATAATTTTTCTTAATTTTGCCATTGTACTTTCTAAATCTACTCTTTGTTCACACATAAAGTCATATCTCTCTTTTAAGTTTTTATATTCTTCTATAGAATCAATATTAACACTACCCAAATTTCTAATTTCGTTTCGTAAATCTTTTACTTTTTCTCGCGTTAATTGCACATTCTCTGGTTTTTTATAATCTACAACATTGTTTGGTGTCAATTCATATTCTTCCCACATTTTATTAATAATTCCATTAATATCTTCTTCTAGTTTTGTTTTCTTGGCATCAATCTTTACAATTTGAGATTTTAAATCTTCAATAATTTTAAACTTATTGGTAATTTCCTCTTCTTGCTCAGCTAATTTTTCATTTTTCTTGGTTCTTTTTTCTTTTAATTCTTCAATTTTAGAACCACTCGTTTTTACTTCTTCTTTTATTTTGTCAATTTTTTCTTTGATTTCTTCAATTGCTTTTTCCAAGTTAAAATTGTCCTGTGTAATTTGCTCAATTTGTACTTTTTTATTTTCAATACTTTTAGTCGTACTTTGGATTTCAGAATCTATTCTTTCTTGAATTTCCTGTATTGAACTTTCACTTTCATCAAATGAAGATACAGAAATTTTCAAATTGGTAATATCAAAATTTAAATCATCTACATATTTTTGATTATCTTTATTTAACTCTGCAAATTCTGTAATCGTTTTCTTTAATTTTTCATTTTCTTCATTAATTGCTACTATTTTTTCTTGAAACTCTGTCTTACTTTTAATACTTTCTTCTTTTTGCTCTTCTAATTTTTGTTTTTCTTCTTTTAATTTATTTAGTCTAGTCTCTATTCTTGTAATATTATCTTCAATTGCATTTACCTTTTCTTTTCCTGTTGCATAGGTAATTTCTATTTCTTGTAATTCTTTTTCAAATGCTGTTGCTGATTCTAAAACATTTTGAATAGACTCTTGATATTTTTCCTTCTCTGTTTCTAAGTTTCGTATCTGCTCATCTAACTTTTTAAGCTCTTTTTGTAGTTTTTCGATTTCTTTTCCTCTACCTAAGATATTCACGGTTTTCTTTGTAACAGAACCTCCTGTAATAGCACCTGATGGATTAATCACATCTCCATCTACTGTAATAATTCTAAAACTATAACCATTGTCTTTGGCAACTCGAATCGCTGTATCCATATCTTGTACAATAACCGTTCTTCCCAATAAGTTTAAAATAATATTTTCATATTTTTTGCTGTATTGAATAAGGTCTGATGCAATTCCTATGACGCCTATGTTTTTTCCTTTTATTCTATCTAGTTTTTTCCCTTTTACAGATGTTATTGGTAAGAAAGATGCTCTTCCTAAATTATTCTTTCTTAAATGCTCAATTAATCTTTTAGCATCTTCTTCATTTTCTGTTACAATATTTTGCAGGCTACTTCCTAAACACATTTCAATAGCTGTTTGATATTCCTCTGGTACTTCTATGATATTAGCTAAAACACCATGCATGCCTTTTCCTAATTCTTTGGTTGTTTCGCAATCTTTTAACAATGTTTTAACACTCTTAATATAGCCTTCCTTTTCTTTTTCTGTTTCAATTAAGAATTTCAATTTTGATTCCTTAATTCTTTTTTCTCCTGATAACATATTGATTTTACTATCAAAATCCCTAATTTTTCTATCAGCCTCTTCTTTTTCTTTATTAATTTCTTCTAAATCTGTTAAGATTTTATTTCGTTTACTTTCAATTTCATAAAATTCTTTTGCAATTTCTTCTTTTTTCATTCTAGTATTGTCTAGTTCAGAAATATTACCTGTAATTTCATTTTTTATTTGTGCTTGCCTTTTTTCATAATTTTCATAATTGATTTCTTGCTCATTGATACTTGCTTGTAGTTCATATTTTTTATCTGTATTATCTTCTACCGTTTTTTTATGTGCTTCGATTTCTAGTTCTTTACTAGATAATTTTTTCGTAATTTCTGCTAATTCTTTTTCTTTTTCTTCTAGTTCTCTTGCAAATTTTTCTTTGTTTTGTTTTAAGTTTTCTTTCTTTTCTTCTTTATGTTTCTTTTCTTCTTCTAATTCTTTTATTCTGGCTGTTAATTCTTCAATCTCTTTTTCAAAACGTTCTTTATTTTGTTTATTATTCTCAATTCTTGTATTTGAAACATTAATGTCTGAATTTAGCATTTCAATTTCTTTTTTGCTTTCAAATCCTAGATTAGACATTTCTTCAATCGATTCTGTAATATGATCAATTTCTGATTTTAATTCTTCCTTTAAGGCTTTTATTCTTTCTAATCTGCCTTCTTCATCATTGCATTGGGTTTTATAAACTTCTTCATCCTCTACAATCTCTTCTAAATCCTTTTTATATTTTTCTATATTGTATAGGAATAAACCAATTTCAATATTTTTTAATTCTTCTCGTAAATTTAAATATTTTTTTGCTTTTTCTGATTGTTCTTTTAATGGTTCTATATTGGTTTCAATTTCAGATAATATATCATTGATTCTAAGAAGATTTAATTTTGTATGTTCTAACTTTTTCTCACTTTCTACTTTTCTAACTCTATATTTTACGATTCCTGCTGCTTCTTCGAAAATATGTCTTCTATCTTCTGATTTATTGCTTAAAATTTCATCAATTTTTCCTTGTCCGATAATAGAATATCCATCTTTTCCAATCCCTGTATCCATAAATAATTCTAATACATCTTTTAATCGACATGGTACTTTGTTGATATAATATCCTGTTTCTCCGCTTCTATATATCTTTCTTGTCACTGTTACTTCTGTATACTCAATTGGAAGTGCTCCATCTGTATTATCAAACACCAAGGATGCTTCTGCAAAGCCTAGTGATTTTCTGTTTTGTGTTCCTGCAAATATGATATCTAGTGATTTAGAACCTCTTAGAGATTTCATACTTTGCTCGCCTAATACCCATCTAATGGCATCTGATATATTACTTTTTCCAGATCCATTTGGTCCTATAACACTTGTAATTCCTGGCATAAATTCTAATATGGTTTTATCTGCAAATGACTTAAATCCTTGTAATTCTAATCTTTTTAAATACATGTATATCTCCTCTTTTATTGTATTAATTTTTACTTATGTTTATCTATATCTTATATTCTTTTTCACAAACTTTTCCGCTTTTATTACTATATACTATTTTTCAGGAAAACACAAGCAGAAATTAATTTTTCACGGTAATGTTATTTTTTATACGAAAAATGCAATTTTTTAAATTCAGAAATCAAAACGAAGATTATGATAAATTATCAAAATCTCCGTTTTCTTTCATACTAATTTTTATTACATATTTTTATCAATATTTGGTAATAATTGTTTCTTTCTTGAAACAACACCTGGTAAAAATGCTCGATTATTTTCTAATTTCACATCAAATGCTTTTTCTACTGCATCTGTTCTATCCCCTAAAGCAATAATTTCTGAATTACTATTTAATATATCGGTTATTGCTAGTACAAAAAGTTTTAAACCTTTTTTTTCTATTTCACTATTCATTGCACTTTCTAAGTCTTTTTGTCTTTTTAATACCTCTTCAATATCAACCGTGTTTACTTGTGCAATGACAAATTTGTTTCCATCTTTATCAAGATTTTTAGCATCTAAGTTTACTAACTCTGCTTCTGAGAAATCTCCTACATCTGTTCCAGCTTTTAACATATCTAGTCCATATTCTTCAATATTAATTCCTGCTACTTTCTCTAACTCTGCTAATGCTTTCTTATCATGTTCTGTTGTTGTTGGTGATTTTAATAATAAAGTATCTGATATGATAGCACTTGCCATTAAGATAGCTTCTTCTTTATTAATTTCATGTCCTAATCTTTTATATTCTTCAAATAGAATTGTACATGTACATCCATATGGTTTTGCTGTGTAATATAAAGGTTCTGATGTTTCAAAATTTGCAATTCTGTGGTGGTCTGTTACTGACCAAATTTTAGCCTTTTCAATCCCTTCTACACTTTGATTAAATTCATTGTGATCTACTAAAGCAACCCCTTGTCCTTCTTCTACTGTATCTATCATTTCAGGTGCTTCTAAATTTAGATAATTTAATACATATTGTGTTTCTTTATTAATTTTTCCTAATCTTTTTGCAACTGTACAGTTCCATCCGTTTCTTTTATCTAATCTTTCACTTACTAAACTTGCACATATTGAATCTGTATCTGGATTTTTATGACCAAATATAAATACTTCTTCTTTTTCCATTTTCATTTCTCCTTTTCTCTTTTTCTCTTTTTCTCTTTTTCCTAATATTCCTACCTATTATATTTTCATTTGCGAAATTTGTCAATTGCCTATAACTGAAATTTGTGGATTGATTAAACATTCAGCACATAAAATAGAAAAATCTCTATTTTTCCAAAATCTCAAAACATTGATGTTTTATGTAAAATATGGTATAATAATTATAGTTTCCATTAATTTAAAGCATAAAAATGAATCGAGTGCTTAAAACTTAAGCTCCTCGACTCATTTTATTTTATATCTTTTAATATATTTTCTAATTCTTCTTTATTGAATTGATATTTTTTATTACAGAAGTGACAAACCAATTCTGCTTTTCCTTCATTTTCAATAATATCTTGTAATTCCTCTTTTCCTATTGTCATTAAAGCATCTTGCATATGTTCTTTTGAACAATCACATTTAAACTCTGGCACAATGTCATCTTCTAAGATTTCAACATTTTCATCTCCAGTTATTTTTTTTGCAATTTCTTCTAAAGATAAATTTTGGTCTAGCATTTTTGACATAGCGCCTGCTTTAAAAATAGATTGCTCTACTATTGATATATCTTCTTCTGTCGCATCTGGCATTGGATTAATTAAATATCCTCCACTTGCTCTTACACCATTTTTATCTACTAAAACACCTAAAGCTACTGCTGTGTCTCTTTGTTCTGAATTCACAAAATAATTTGCAAAATCTTCTGCTATTTCTCCTGATACTAATGGTGATATACCAATATATGGATCTTTTAATCCGATATCCTTTACAACATTAATATAACCAACATGCCCAACAGCTTCCCCAACATCTAATTTTCCATCTTCATTTAATGGTATTTCTACTACTGGGTTTGTAGCATATCCTTTTACAATTGGTTTATTATTTGCTGTTGCAATCATGACACCTATTGGTCCATTTCCTTTTAATTGAACTGTTAATTTATCTTTACTTCCTTTCATTTCTGTCGCCATGATAGCTGTTATTGTTAATAATCTACCAAAAGCCGCAGTTACAACTGGACTCATATCATGTACTTTTCTTGCTTCCTCTACCATATTTGTTGTATCTGCACATACAACTGATATTCTTCCATCATGTGCTAAAAATTTAATTATTTTATCTGTCATTCTATTTCCTACCTTTTTATTTATTTTAAAAATTTATCTAATCCTTTAAATTGTTCTAAAGCATGTTTCTTTATATCTTTTAATTTATTTTCTTCTACATCGAAAAAATCCTCTAGTTTAATTGTTTTTTGTGCTGTAATATCTTCTAGTTTTATATATTCATCACATAAATTTAGTTCTTTTATTGTATTACATATTTTTTTACTATAAGATATCACATAAAATCTTTGCCTACATATATAAGATAATACTAATGAATGAAACCTTTGACAAATCATATATTCCATTTTTTTATAAATATTTATAAACGCTTCTATGTTTTCATTGTATCTTACTACAGTTATACGGTTTTGATATTTGCTATCTTTAATATTAGTCAATATTTTTTGAATTGCTTTTTCATCACCTTCATCATTACAAAATGAAAATAGATAGATGTTCTTTCCTTGCTTTAAATATAAATTAATATTATTTATCAAAAATTGAATATATTCATCTTCTTTATGTCTTAGATTATCTCTTATTTCTAAATCAATAATTGAAATTCCAACTGTATTTTCTTCCTTTTTACATTCCCCTATGTCATATGCAAATAGCACATCTGGTGCATATCTTACGGTAGAAATATCCTTAAATAAATTGTAAGAATATTGATCTCTAAAACATAAGTCTGTACATTCTTTAAAAGTTTCTTTAGATAAGTTGAAATAGTTTTCTGTTTGATATGGTCCATAGTTTGAACTTATATAATAAAATGGTTTATTCAATAATTTGCATTTCTTTACAAAATCTAAACATCCTTCATCCAAATTATATACTTTTCCACCTTCCATAAATATTGAACCACCAATATATACATATCCATCATACTGATTTACATCTATTTCATCAAAAGTTTCTTCTTTTTTATTTATAATAATTTTTACATTGTTTTTCTTTTCAAAAGCTTTTGCATATTTTAAATCTACAACTTCTACATAAAATTCAACATCAGGATACCTGTTTAATAATTCCATTACAAACATATCATCACCTAAGTTGTTTCTTAAATATGCCATAACAAATATTCTCTTCACGATTCATCCCCTTCTATAGATTAACTATATTTGATTTTATTTTATTCCAGATCCTATTTGTTTCTTGGAATTCTTTGTAATGTTTTTGTACATTTTCATCATATGTATTTAAAATTTCTAACAAGCTGTCAAAAGATTGATCTTTAAAGATTTCATTCATAACTGGTATACTAACATCTAAGTTTTCTTTAATTTTATTAATTTCATTTCTATATTCTTTTCTGTTTCTTATATAAAGTAATAATGGTTTATATTTTAGCCAACCGACAGACGCTTTATAAAATCTTGCCGCTACATTTTCATCTTTAGACTCAATTTTTCTCAATTTCTTAGGGTATTTTCCTGACATAATACTAGTAAATTTCAAAAACCCATCATGAAAATGATACACTGGCGTTTTTATTACTTTACAATCATCTAACATCATTGAAAAGAAAGTGTCCTCACCTCTAGCTTCAGGTGGATTGTAAAAAGCTGGAATATTTTCTATTCTCTTTAAATTAACACATAAGGTAGAACCTGCTACCCATTTACTTCCTTTTTCTAATCCAATTTCATATTTTCCTTTACCTTTAGCTATTTCAGGATTTGCATAAGTAACACCATTATCTTCTTGCATAATTCTTTTTATATTATCCCATTCAACTAATTCATTACTTATTGCTTCTATATAACTTTTAAATACTTTTTCTTCAATTTCTTCGTCTAGTTCCATATATGGTATAGGAGAAATATATCCGCAATGATATCCTACTGATACATCTGCATTTTTTATATTTTCCAAATGTTTAATTATATTATCTTGTGGAATCCATTCTATTTCTCCATCATCCTTCTTTACACAGGCTACTGGATATTCATCATCATCCCAAAATAATAAATAATCTATCTTTCTTTTTAATGCATAATACATTAAAGTATTTCTTCCTTTAGCATGTCCATGTCCTAATATAAATTCCGCCTCTTTATTTGTAAATTCATATCTTCCCTTTAAGATTTTTTTATCTTCTTCAATGTTCTCTGGTGTTATATATTTAATATGTATATCTTTATATACATTCGGATTTATTTTATAAAAATCTTCCTTTGTTGATTGCTGATATCCTATATCATATAAAATAAATATTGTTATATTTACGTTTTCATTATATCTTTTTGCTTGCTCTATGATTGTTTTATAATATTTATTTATAATATTACAAGCATTTGGTCTACCTGTTACAAATCCTATTCCTAGTTCTATTTTTTTAGCGTTTTTCATATTTCCTCCTATTACACAAAGTATACATAATTAATTGTTGGTTCCATATTTTTTATGATCATATCACCCAAAATTATATCATTCTCTCCTTATAAAGTCAATTACCACTTATTTTCTTTTTATATCTTAAAATAACTATATTTTCCTCTTTTTTTATCTAAAATATTCTTTTTTATATTGAAATCTATGTTTTTTCTTGTTTTACATAACTTTTTTGCTTTTTTTCATTAATCCCATCCCCTTTTTCTATATTATAAAAATAAAAAGCCATAATTAGAAACAATTATGACTTACATATATTGCTATTTTATTAAATTTGCATATTTTTTATTGATGTATTTCAAACATATCTTTTCCTTCACCACAAACAGGGCAAACCCAATCATCTGGCAAATCTTCAAAAGGTGTTCCTGGTTCTATTCCTGCTTTTTCATTTCCAAATTTCGGATTGTATATATATTTACATTCTATACATTCATATCTTTGATTATCCATTTTCTCGGTTTTAAAGTTTCGATATCCCAAACTAATTGCCACAATTACCATAAGTAAAAATGATAAAGCCTTCCATATACCACTTTCTAACATAATAACTGCAAATATTCCAAATGTAGCACTTAAACCATATAATATTAAAACTGCTTGTTTTTGACTAAATCCTTTTGCTACAATTCTATGATGTAAATGCCCTTTATCTGCTTTAAAAATTGCTTTTATAGATTTTCCCTTTACCAATCTTCTAATAATTGCCCAAAATGTATCAAATAATGGTAATCCTAAAACAATTAATGGTAATACAATAACTGCTGCTGTATATGTTTTTGCAACACCTAATATAGATATAATCGATAATGAAAAACCTAAAAAGTTTGAACCTGTGTCTCCTATAAATGTTTTTGCTGGTGCAAAATTAAATGGTAAAAATCCAACCAAGGCTCCTGCAAGCGCTGTTATTAATAATATGGCTACCATTGGTGAATCATTTAATACAAATATAATTAATAATGAAATTGCTGATATAACAGATATACCAGAAGATAAACCATCTAATCCATCTATTAAATTAATTGCATTTGTTACACCTACTATCCAAATTACGGTTAGAATACTTGAAAACATTTCCTGCATTTCAATGGTATTTAGAAATGGTAATGTAATGTCTTCTATTCTTACACCAAATGCAACGGCTACAATTGCCGCCAATAATTGTCCTGCAAGTTTTTGTATTGGTTTTATCGTTTTTATATCATCAATAATACATGTAATGGATATTACAACAATACCTAAGAACATTCCTAGTAATTTCATTCCATATTGCTCTATTCCGAAATAAATTAATAGAATTTTCTATACTCATTACAATTAGTAAATAGATGACTGAAACTAGAAAACCTAGTATAACTGCTGGACCTCCAAACTTGGGCATTGCTTTTTTGTGCATTCTTCTTTGGTCTTTCGGAACATCCACAGCACCGACTTTATGTGCAATTTTTATAGTATATGGTGTTGCCATAAATGTCACGATAAATGCAAGCAAAAATGCAATTGCAATATCTCCCCACATAATCATTCCTCCATAATTTATTTCATATTTTCATCTTCTATTTCTTCAATTATTTTTATTCTTTCTAAATGTCTTCCTCCTTCGAATTCTGTTGCAAGCCACATTCTTAATATACAAATTGCTTCATTTACACTGACATAATCTGCTCCTAATGCTAGAACATTGCTATCATTATGCAATCTTGAAAACTTTGCTGTTTCCTCATTATAACATGGTGTACTTCTAATTCCTTTAAATTTATTGGCTACGATACTCATTCCTAATCCTGAACGACAAATTAATATGCCTTTATCTGCTTTTCCACTTTGTACAGTTGTTGCTACCTCTTTTGCTATGTTAGGATAGTCCACTCTTTCTTCATTCATACAAGCACAATCTATATATTTTATTTCCTTTTCATCTAAATATTTTTTAATTTCTTCTTTTAGTTTATAACCTCCATGATCAGAACCGATTGCTATCATTACGAATTCCTCCTTTTTGAACGATAGGGACGTGCCAAATCATTCAGAATTTGAACGAAAAGGACAGACCTTATTATCTATTTTTTATTTTCCTCTATAAAAATATACCATAAGTTTTTCACAAATACAATAATAAATTAGAAAATTCGCTTGCATTTCCTAAAAAAATATGTTAGAATATCAGATGTTATAATGAATAATTGACTAAGAGGAGGTGCTTATAGATGCCAAATATTAAATCAGCTAAAAAAAGAGTTAAAGTAATTGAGAAAAAAACTTTAAGAAATAATATGATAAAATCTGGATATAAATCAGCTGTTAGAAAATTTGAAGAAGCGATTGAAGCTGGAAATTTAGAAGAAGCTAAAGTTCTATTTTCTGAAGCAACTAAAAAAATAGATCAAGCTTGTACAAAAGGTGTTATTGTAAAAAACACAGCAGCTAGAAAAAAATCTAATTTATCAAAAAAATTAAATGCAGCTATGGCTTAAGGCTAAATAAAGATTATGCATAGTTTTTATTTAAAAACAGCTTTTTAATTTATAAAAAGTTGTTTTTTTGTTGCATTAAAAAAACAATTTTTATCTAATTCGTATATCAAATTTCTAAATTCATCAAAGAATATTCTGGCGAAAATTTCCATTGTTTTTATTATTTCTCCATGTTACTATTTAAATAGTAATTTATTTTTAGGAGGACGATTATGATGAGATTTTTCATTAATCATTATAAACACTTTGATAAAAAAATATTACATATTTTAAAAATTGGACTTGAAATTTCATTTTTTATTTGCATTGTTTCAGCACTAATTCTTCTTACATACATACTATTTTTTTCATCTCCAATTTTGTATTATATAGGTTTTCTATTGTTTATATTAGGACTAAATTTTGCGATTAGTTTTATTATATCTGCTGCCATTATTGATAATTTTAAGAAGCAATTTACTTAATTGTTTATTGTTTCTTAAAATTTTTGCATATTTATTGACAAATTTGCATAAACTGTGTAAAATATTGTTTAGTCATTTAAAATATTTTTGCGTTTGTACAATGAAAGCAATTAGAAGTTACTTTTAGAGAATAAGGGTCATCGGCTGCAAGCCCTTTAAGGTCAACCTAAATTTGTGAAACACATTGGAGCAATTTTTAATAAAGTGGAAAATGAAATATATTACTATATTTTATTTTCAAGCTGGGTGGTACCGCGGATTTATTCGTCCCTGCAATTTTGCATAGGGCGTTTTTTTGTGTTCAAAAATATTTTTAGAATATAAAATCACGTTCTAATAAAAAGAGGAGGTAATAAATATGAATGAGTACAGAACACATAACTGTAATGAAATCACACTAGAAGATGTTGGAAAAAAAGTGAAAATTAGTGGATGGGTTCAAACCATCAGAGATTTAGGAGGATTGGTTTTTTTAGATATTCGTGATATGTATGGCATTACACAAGTCGTTACTTCTGGAAAAGCTGAAGATGTTGATTTTGCTTCACACATTCCAATTGAATCTACTGTTACTGTTTACGGTACAGTTAAGAAACGTGATGAAGAAACCATTAACCCTAAACTAAAAACTGGTTTGGTTGAAATTCGTATTGAAGAAATTAAAATTTTAGGAAAAAGAACGCAAAATCTTCCTTTTGAAATCAATACCAACCAAGATATTAGAGAAGATTTAAGATTACAATATCGATTTCTTGATTTACGAAATGACAGATTGAAAAATAATTTAATTTTAAGAGCAAAAGTCATTCAATTTTTAAGAACCCAAATGATTGAACAAGGTTTTTTAGAAGTGCAAACTCCAATTCTTACAAGTTCTTCTCCTGAAGGCGCTAGAGATTATTTAGTTCCAAGTAGATTACATCCAGGAAAATTTTATGCACTTCCACAAGCACCTCAGCAATTTAAGCAGCTATTAATGGTTTCTGGCATTGATAAATATTTTCAAATTGCACCATGTTTTAGAGATGAAGATGCAAGAGCAGATAGAGCTCCTGGTGAATTTTATCAATTAGATATGGAAATGAGTTTTGCAACACAAGAAGATGTTTTTAATACGATAGAGCCTGTAATATATAACACTTTTAAAACATTTTCAGATAAAAAAATTGAAGACTATCCATTTCCAAGAATTCCATATAAAGAAGCTATGTTAAAATACGGAACAGATAAACCTGATTTAAGAAATCCTTTGGAAATTGTAGATGTAACAGACGTTTTTGAACATGTTGATTTGCGTGCTTTCGAAGGAAAAATTGTTAGAATTATTGCAACACATGATGTGGCTGACCAGCCAAGAAGCTTTTTCGAAGGTATGACAGACTACGCTATTAAAGACTTAAAGGCAAAAGGTCTAGCATGGCTTAGAATTTTAGATGATGGAAGTTTTCAAGGTCCTATTGCAAAATTTATTCCTGATGATGCAAGAATCGAAATGTGTAAAAGAACAAATTCAAAACCTGGAGATTGTTTATTCTTTATCGCTGAAGTTCCTGGTGTTGTTGAAACTTTAGCTGGACAAATTAGAGATGAACTTGGAAAAAGACTCGGCTTAATCGATAACAATGTATTCAAATTTTGTTGGATTGTTGATTTTCCAATGTTTGAACTTGACGAACATGGAAAAATTAGTTTTAGCCATAACCCATTTTCTATGCCACAAGGTGGTTTAAAAGCATTAGAAAATGAAAATCCTTTAGATATTTTGGCTTACCAATATGATATTGTATGTAATGGAATTGAACTTTCTTCTGGAGCTGTTAGAAACCATGATATTGATATTATGCTTAAAGCTTTTACAATGGCTGGCTACACAGAAGAAGAAGTAAAAAACAAATTTGGTGCTTTATATAAAGCTTTTCAATATGGTACTCCACCACATGCTGGTATTGCACCTGGAATTGATAGAATGCTTATGTTATTATCTGATTCTGATACGATAAGAGAAGTTATTGCCTTCCCATTAAATAGTAAAGCACAAGATTTAATGATGGGCGCACCAAGTAATGTAAGACGTGACCAATTACGAGATGTGCATATTATGATTGATAAAAAAATTTAAAATAGAAATTAACTTATAAAGCGTAAAAATCAAATTTTTTTACGCTTTTATAAAAATTATTTTTAATACGCAAAAGCGACATATAAATTATCTAAGCTTTAGATAACTTATGTGTCGCTTTTGCTCTTCTATTCATATATTTATATATACATTAATTAAATTATTTTTTGTTTACTAAATCTTTTAATGCTTTACCAGCTTTGAATACTGGAGCTTTTGATGCAGGTATTTTGATTTCTTCTTTAGTTTGTGGGTTTCTACCTTTTCTAGCTGCTCTTTTTCTTACTTCGAAAGATCCAAATCCAACTAATTGAACTTTATCTCCTTCTTTTAATGCCTCTGTTACAACTTCTACAAAAGCGTTTACTGAAGCTTCAGCTGCTTTTTTTGTGTCTCCTGTTTTTGCAGCCACTGCTGCGATTAATTCAGCTTTGTTCATTTAAATTACCTCCTATAAGTATAATGTTATGTACTTTATTGCTTAAACAGTGCAATAAATGTACTACTATATAAAATAATTCGCCAAAAATATATAAAATCCTTCTTTTTTTCTGAAAATTTAATATATTTTTAACTTTTCTAGTATCATACAAATCTTATTTCCTGCTGGCAACATTTTTATTTCTTGTTTTGAAAATACTCGTAAAACCACAACTGCCAATGCATAAATAATGATTGCTGATAATATTGCTATTATTGTAGCCAATTTTTCTGCAATTATTCCTAAAAGTATAGAATATATAAAATATGAACAAATTCCCATGATAACTGTTGCCAATATTGGTTTTATGACAAATTTTCTTACACCTAATTTTATTTTTATTGTTCTTTTCAAAGCCATAATGGATATCATAAAGGCAACCACATGACAAGCTACTGATGCAATCGCTGCTCCATTAACACCAATTGAAGGTATTGGAACTAAAATTAAGTTTAAGATTAATTTTACTATCACACCGGCATCCTAAGGCAATTGCCGGTACTCTTAGCTTTCCATATCCTTGTAAAATAGAATTAATGGTTTGGTCTAATATAGTAAAAATAACTGTCAATGAACTAATTTGTAATACAATTGCTCCTGCACTTGCATTTGGATATAATAAATTTAATATTGGTTCAGCAAATATACACATTCCTATTGTGCATGGAAGCCCTATTAACATAGACATTAATAATGTAAATGAAGATTTTTGTTTTATAGATTTGTAATCTTTTATTGCCTTTGCTGCTGATATAGCAGGAACTAATGCCGTTGCAAAAGCGACATTAAAAGATAAAGGCAAACTTGTTAATGTATCTACTTTTCCTCCTAATATTCCATATTGTGTTATCGCCATATCTTCACTCATAAACTGTTTTAAGCTCCTTACAACTGTAAAAGAATCTATATTTTTATTTAGTGAGGACATGATTGCGGTTAGTGCAATTGGAATAGATACCAACAAGATTTTTTTAACAATATTTCTGACTCTTTCATATTTATAATTTACAGTTTCTCTTATTTCTGAAGCAATTTCTCTTCTTCTTGTTTTATAGAATAAATATAAATATCCAAATCCTACAAATGTTGCAAGTGTTGTTGCCAGTGTTGCTCCCCCTGCCATCCAAACAGTAGATGTATTAGAAATAATTGCTACAATTTCTACTAATATAATGGTAAGTGTTGTTTTAAAGATTTGTTCCAAAGTTTGCGATCTTGCTGTCACTTTTAAATTTTGTCTTCCATTAAAATATCCTCTCATAACAGATGCAATCGCTACGAAAAATACGGCTGGAGATAATGCCACCATGGTCATTTCCGCATCTGGTATTTGTAACCATTGATTTGCAATCAACCCTGCTCCAAAAAAGAGCATTAAACTACCAATCATACCAATAACTGCAAAAGTTGCAAATGCAATTTTAAAAATTCGATAAGCACCTTTGTGATCTCCTACTGCTACTCTTTCTGATACCAATTTTGATATAGCATTTGGTACACCTGTTGAAGAAATGGTTAATAATACTGCATAAATTTGATAACTTGCTGAAACAATTCCATTTCCTTGATCTCCAAACCCTTCTCTATTTGTTAAATATAAATTATATACAAGTCCAAGTAGTTTTATCAGCAATTGTGAAAATATTAATGTGACAATTCCCTGCATAAAAGTTTCTTTTCTTCCTCTAGAAACTTTTTTATCTGCTGTTTGTGCCATTTAATCCCTCCTGTTTTCCTATTTTTCCTATATAGTTTCTATTTATATATCTTTTATCTATATTCCTTATGTGAATAATATCATTCTATTAATGAAATACTACAAATCCTCTTTACATATATACATTAATAAAACTTTATTTTCGTTAACTCACACTTTTCTTATATATGTTTCTTTTTAATTGTACGAATTAATTATAAATTTAATTACTAAATTATTCAATACTTTTGAATTTTTTTGTTAAAATTATTGACAAATAAGCTTTTTTGTATTAAAATTATTTAGCAATTATATTAGGATATGATTTAAATATAAAATCTCTCCCCGGTGGTTTTAGATTTAAATTTCATATAAATAAAATTATAATAATAGGAGGGTATTATCATCATGAATAATACAACATATAGCGCAAAAGCAAATGAAATAGAAAGTAAATGGTATATTATTGATGCAGCTAATAAACCACTTGGTAGAGTTGCAACAGAAGCTGCAAAATTATTAAGAGGAAAACATAAACCAACATATACACCTAATATTGATATGGGTGATCATGTTAT
>CALXFE010000021.1 GCA_944387545.1 uncultured Clostridia bacterium
TAGTGGTTTTGTGGTGAAAACATTATATCAAAGGATTCTCAATTTTTCTATTCCGATACCATTTTACACTATTAAAAAAGTCAAAAATTTGACTTTTTTTTAGATTTGTAGTATACTATTTCGGTACTACTTTTTTAAAAATATAAAATATTTTAAGGAGAAGGATTACAATGAAAAGTAAAATGAATATAAAAAGCATTTTTGTTATGGCAATTATATCTTTAGCTAGTTTGCTTTTTATAAATATCAGCTTAGCCGCAAATACAGGAACAATTAATGTAAATGTTGCTAATTTAAGAGAGACAGCAGATGCTGAGAGTAAAATTTTAGAGCAAATTGCTTTGAATCAAGAAGTTGAAATATTAGGAGAAGAAGGTAACTGGTATAAAGTAACATATAATCAAATTACAGGATATGTAAGCAAAGAACTAGTTACAGTAAATTCAAATCCGGAACCTACAGAAGAAAATAATCAAGTAAATGAAAATACAACAGAAGAAAATAACAATACATCAACAGAAAATACAGAAGATATAGTATTAGGAGAATATAAAATTGCAGAGAATACAAAATTAAAATTAATACCATCAATTAATGCAACAGATGTAATAGAACTAAAAACAGATGAAACTGTTAAAGTTACAGAGATTATTAATGGATGGGCTTGTGTAGAAACACAAACAACAAAAGGTTGGTTAAGAAAAGATAAATTAAAGAAAAATGAACCAGTTGAGGAAAATAAAGAACAAAACCAAGAACCAGTTCAAGAAACACCAATCAAAACACAATATGTAAATTCTTCATCTGTAAATGTAAGACAAGAGGCAAATGCATCAAGTACAATTGTTACAACGATATCTTTAAATACAGAAGTTCAAGTTTATAGTGAAGAAAATGGATGGAGTAGAGTAAAGGTAAATAATGTAGAAGGGTATATATCATCTTCATTATTATCCAATAATAAACAAGAAACATCTAGAAGTCAAACTACCTCTAGAAAATCAAGTAGTACAACAAAAACAAAGTCCAAAACAAGCACAAGTAATACAACAACTGCGCAAACAACAAATGTACCAGCATCTAGTAATGGTTCAGCAATTGTTGCAACAGCTATGAAATATTTAGGATATAAATATGTATATGGTGGTACTTCACCAAGTACAGGTTTTGATTGTTCAGGATTTACATCATATGTATTTAAACAACATGGAAAATCTCTAAATAGAACATCTGCAGGACAATATAGTAATGGTGTTGCAGTAAGTAGAGCAAATTTACAACCAGGTGATTTGGTTATGTTTGGTAAATCTGGAATAAACCATGTTGCTATATATATTGGAGGAGGGCAAATCATCCATGCTTCAACTCCATCAACAGGTGTTAGAATTGATTCTTTAAGCACAGGATATTATAATAATAATTATGTAGGTGCAAGAAGAGTACTATAATTATAATGCATATTGGAGGCGATAATTCATCAAAAGGCCAATAGTAGTTATTGTTATAGGATATATCATTGGAATTATATGGGGGCTATACTTTCATTTTAGTATAGTCCTTTTATATATCTTAATAACATGTATATATTTATTAAAAAGAATTTTTAAGATAAAAAAATATAAAGGTTTTAAATTATTATCAATCAATAGATATTTTAAATATGTCAAACTTATTTTTACACAAAAAGTAATTTTTTTTATTATCATAAGTTCTATTATTTCAAACACAATTTTCCTATTTCAAGAAAATCAATATGAAAAACGATATACAGAAGGAAATATAAAAGTAGAAGGGATTATTGTTAGTAATAAACAAGAAAGAGAATATAAAAATCGATACAAGGTAAAAGTCTTAACAGTCGATAATTCTGATGAGTACAAATCAACTAAAATTTATATAGATGTGAAAAAAGACATAGAATTTCAATATGGTGATAAAGTGATTTTGCAAGGAGAATTTCGAAAAGGAAGCGAGCAAAGAAATGTAGGTGGATTTGATTATCAGTTATATTTAAAATCAATCAGTATATATGGGACACTAAATGTCGAAAACTATCAAAAAATATCCTCAAATAATGTAAATAGAATGGAAAGAAATATTAATAATATAAAATTAGCAGTAACAAAAAATATTGAAAAGCTATTAGAAGAGAAAGAACAGCAAATTGTAAAAGGATTAATTTTAGGAGATACAACAACTTTAGAAGAAACCATAAAAGAAAAGTTTCAAATAGCCAATATTTCTCATGTTTTAGCAGTATCTGGTATGCATATTATCTATATTATTATAGGAATCGAAATGGTATTAAAAAAATGGCTAGGAAGAAGAAATGTAAAATATGTTGTAATGATAGGCTTATTATTTTACATGAGTATAACGGGATTTACAAGTTCGATTGTAAGAGCAGGTATTATGGGAATGATGAACCTAATTGCTTTTTTAGTATACAGAAAAAATGATATCTGGACGTCCATTGCTATTTCATTAGGAATTATCTTAATACAAAATCCATATGCGATTACAGGTGTTGGATTGCAATTATCTTATTTAGGTACAATTGGTATCATTTTATTTCATAAAAATGTGAAACAGTATTTAGATAATAAAAAAATCATAAAAAAGAATATACACATAAAACAAAGTAAGCGAATATCTAAAATAACAGAAAATCTTAAAGATATGGTAGCGGTTACGATTTCCGCACAAATTATGATTCTTCCTATTATGTTGTATCATTTTAATATGATAGGAATCTATTTTATACTAGCCAATATTTTGGTTAGTGTTATAATTGCTCCAATTATGTTTTTATCTATTATTTTTATCATAAGTTCATTTATTCATTTAGAAATTGCAAAATGTATTTCCATTTTTTTATCATTAGGAATCAAAGTACTAATACAAATTTCCAATCTGGCAAATTTACCTTTTTCGAAAATATATATACCAACACCAAGTATCTTATCAATCATTATTTATTACATAGTCATTTTGGTAAGCAATCAAATTTACAGGATTTATACCAGTAAATATTTAAATTGTACAAAAAAGAGAGTAAAAAATGTAATAGCACTTATGAAATACAAACTATATGAAAAAAAGAAAAAGACATGGGAAATATATCAGAAAATTTTACGAGAAAGAAATATACAAGCATTTATTGAGAGAACATATAAAGGAATTTTTTTCATCATTTTTTTGATAGGAATTTGCCAATTTCCTAAAAACTTAGAAATCCATTTTTTAGATGTAGGACAAGGAGATGCTTGCTTTATCATAACACCAAATCATAAGACGATTTTAATTGATGGAGGAGGTAGTACATCTAGTACATTTGATGTAGGAAAAGATACGCTTACTCCCTATTTATTAGATAAAGGGTATACAAGCATAGATTATGTATTTATTTCACATTTTGACCAAGACCATGTAGGCGGGATATTGTCAGTGTTAGAAGAATTACAAATAGACCAAATATTTATAAGTAAACAAGAAGAAAAAAATGAAAATTATAAAAAATTTTTAGAGTTTGTAAAACAAAAAAGATTAAAGGTACAAGAGTTAAAAGCAAGAGATACCATTTTGATAGGAGACGTTACGTTTCATATATTATGGCCAATCGAAAAACAAATAGAAGAAAATCAATTAAATAACAACGCCATGGTAATGAAATTACAGTATAAAAGTTTTAGCATGTTATTTACGGGTGATATAGAAGAAGTAGCAGAAAAGAAAATTTTAAACTTATATAATGCTAACTTAGAAAGTTTAAAGGCAACCGTATTAAAAGTGGCTCATCATGGTTCTAGAAGTTCGTCAACAGAAGCGTTCATAAAAGCAGTGAATAGTAAGATTGCAATTATTGGTGTGGGAGAAAATAATATGTTTGGACATCCAAACGATGCTGTTTTAGAAAGATTACAATCAATTCGGTATGCAGGTCTTCAGGACGGATAGAGATGGAGAAATTAGTATCAGTGTTAATCACAAAGGTAAGATTCGAGTGAAGAAGTTTATAGAAGAATATAGCGACTAAAAATAGTTGCAAAATAAAATAAGAAAATTGCATAAAAGTAGCTACTATTGCTTATTTAAAAGCAAATTAAAATAAAAAATGTATAAATACTAAAAAAAGGTAAATAATACTATAAAAGGTGAGAAAAGGTAAATTTGAAAATGATAAGAACTATAAGAATCAATTTTATCTTTGGAAAGGAATGTAAGAACATGAAAAAAAGTATAATCATTTCAGCCATTATCGTATTATTTATCTTAGGAACAGTTATTGGTGTTATTTTAATAAAAAATTTTTCACAAGAAAAAAAAGAAACAGAAATTGCAGGACAAAATCAAGAAGAAATTTATGATGAATGTACAGATGAATATGAGGAAATGGTAGAGAGTAACACATTAGTAGAGGAGACAAGTTCAGAAGGAGAAAAGATATCTCCTAATTGTTCCATTATATTTAAAAGACACTACAATGATTGTGGACATACCATAGAACAATATTCAAGTATACCAACTGAATTAGTTAATAAGACAGAAGAAGATTTACAAAAGCAATATGAAGGTTGGATGATAGAAAAATTTTCAAGAAATCAAATTATATTATATAGAGAATTCGATAGCGAATGTGGAGAACATTATGTCTTAAGAGAAAAAGATGGAAAAGTGGTTGTATATTTAAAAACAGGAGATACAGAAGAATTAGTAGAAGAAACTGATATTGCAACAGAATTTTTAACGGAAACAGACAAATTAGAATTACGAAATGGAATTGAAGCAAATGGAAGAGTAGAATTAAATCAGTTAATTGAGGATTATGAATAAAATTTGAAAAAATTATGTAAATATGGTATAATATAAAAAGTAACTTGTAGTATTAGACCCCGTTCAAAGGGATATTTGAACAGAAAGGAAAACATGAAGGAAATAATAGGACTTTTGCTAATAATAGTAGGAGGAATGGTGATAGGATTTGGAGCGGCAAACATGTGGCCTCGGATAGAATTACCTATTCCTGTTATTGTAATGGTGGGAGGAATAATCATCCTAATAACAGGAGAATTAATCTTTCTGAAAAGCAGAAAAAAAGATGAAACGCCTAACTAAGGTGTTTCATCTTTTTTTTCTTTCTTTTTTATCAATGGTAACTTCTTTATTTAAATCTTGTTTATCAATAAATCCTTTTTGGTATACATCTTTAATATACATGATTAAAGAAAATACAGTAGCAAATAATGCTAGATAGAATAACCATAAATCTAAATTAGACCATATAGATGGTAATTCAAATTGATTAATTAATAATGAAAATACAATGGCAAGGTAGAAAAGGACAGTTGCCAATTTTCCATACCACTTGCTATATACCACAACATCTTTACCATAAAGGAAAGATGCACCTGCAATCATAATTAATTCTTTTAATAATACAATTACTAATATCCAAATAGGAATAATATGCATTAGCGTTAAAGAGGCAATTGTTGCAATTTGTGTTAACTTATCTGCCAATGGGTCCATTAACTTTCCAAAATTAGATATTAGATTAAATTTTCTAGCAATACATCCATCAGCAATATCTGTGATACCCGATATTGTGAAAAATACAAATGCTAAAATATAATTTCCATTGAAAATATTTACAACAATAATTGGTATTAATAAAAAGCGAATAATGGTTAGTGCATTTGGTACATGTTTTAACATAAAAATCTCCTATTTTACTTCAAATTTTAAATTTCCGTCAACAAAGTCGATATTGACAGTTTGCCCATCTAATAATTGCTGTCTTAAAATCATTTCAGATAATTCATCTTCTACATATCTTTGGATAGCTCTTCTTAATGGTCTAGCACCAAATTTAATGTCTGTTCCTTTTTCTAAGATATAGTTTTTAGCAGATTTTGTCATATTCATTCTAATATCTTTATCTGACAAAGCTTTCACTGTATCATTTAACATTAAATCAACAATTTGTAATAATTGTTCATTGGTCAATGGATCAAAAGTAACAATCTCATCAACCCTGTTTAAAAACTCAGGTCTAAATACATCTTTTAGACTATCCATAATTTTATTTTTATTCATCATAGAGTTTCCAAATCCAATAGAATTATTATTTAAATTAGAACCTGCATTTGATGTCATGATAATAATCGTATTTGAAAAACTAACAGAATTTCCTTGACTATCTGTCAAAATCCCGTCATCTAATACTTGTAATAAAATGTTAAATACATCTGGATGTGCCTTTTCAATTTCATCAAGTAAAATAATAGAATATGGCTTTCTTTTTACTTTATCTGTTAATTGTCCAGCATCATCATAACCAACATATCCTGGAGGTGCACCAATTAATTTAGAGGTAGAGTGGCTCTCCATATATTCAGACATATCAATTCTGATAATAGAATCTTCAGATCCAAACATTTCATAAGCTAAACTCTTAGCAAGTTCTGTTTTACCAACACCAGTTGGACCAACAAAAATAAATGAAGGTGGTCTTTTGGTTGATTTTAAACCTGCTCTATTTCTACGAATGGCTCTAGCGACAGCGCTTACAGCTTCATCTTGACCAATAATTCTTTTATGAAGGTTGGTTTCTAAGTTTAATAATTTTTGTGTTTCTGCTTCTGTAATTTTTTGAACTGGTATTTTTGTCCAACTTTCAATAACATTGGCAATATCTTGAACGGTTAATTGTCTAGGTTTCATTGTTTTATTTAGTTTATCAATTTGTTCAATTAATTGGCATTCACGTGTTTTTAAATCGGCTGCTTTTTGGTAATCTTCTGTTGAATCAGCAGCAATGACTTCTTCTTTTTCAGCTTGGACTTGTTCCAATTCTTGTTTTAGTTTTTCTAAAGTAAATAATTCTTTATTTTCTAAATTAATTCTTGAACAAGCTTCATCTAAAATATCGATAGCTTTGTCTGGCAAAAATCTATCATGAATATATTTTTCAGACATAATAACGGCTTGTTTAATAACATCTAAAGAAATTTTTACTTTATGATATTCTTCATAATATTTTTTAATACCCTCTAAAATACCAATAGAATCATCAATATTTGGTTCTTCTACTAAAACTTGTTGGAATCTTCTTTCTAAAGCAGAGTCTTTTTCAATATATTTTCTGTACTCTTTTAAAGTAGTTGTACCAATTAATTGGATTTCACCATTTGAAAGGGCAGGTTTTAAGATATTAGCAGCATTCATAGAGTGTTCACCATCACCAGCACCAATGATATTATGAATTTCATCAATCACTAAAATGATATTTCCATATTCTTTACATTCATCAATAATCCCTTTCATTCTAGATTCAAATTGTCCTCTAAATTGTGTTCCAGCAATAACAGCCGTCATATCTAACAAATAGACTTCTTTATTTAATAGTTTGGCAGGTACATTTTGATTAGCAATTCGAATAGCTAATCCTTGAGCAATAGCTGTTTTACCAACACCTGGTTCACCAATTAAACAAGGGTTATTTTTAGAACGTCTATTTAAGATTTGGATAATTCTTTTAATTTCATTATCTCTTCCGATAACAATATCCAATTCATTATTTTTGGCTTTTGCTGTTAGATTGGTACCATAAGTATCTAAGAATTTTTTCTTTTTATTTTGCTTTGTATTTTTCTTTTTTTCTACTTTTACTTTTTTTCTACCATTATTTAATTCTTGTTCGTTATTATTACTTGAATTTCCAAACATATTAGAGAATAATGAACTTAATGGAATGGCTGCACCTGATACTTTACCAGAACCATCTGCAGTATCATCACCATTATTTTCAAAAGTGATGGCTCCATCAATATTTTCTATATCTTCTAAATTAATATTTTCAGCTAAATCTTTAAAAATGGTTTCAAATTGTTTTGTCATATCATTTAAATTGACATTATCTTTTGCTAATAGTTCGTTTTGTTTATATAACACTTCATTAGGGTTAATGCCCTTGGCTTTTGCACAATCATAACAATAACCTTCTAATGATTCTTTACCATTTTCAATTTTTTTATAAAAAAGGATAGCTGGGTTTTTATTACATTCTGAACATAACATACTTTAAACTCCTCATTTCTATATAAATATACAATATATATCATACCTTAAAATACGTAAATAGTCAATAAAATTAGGAATTTTCATATTGAAAAAATTATCAAAAAATGGTATAATAATGTAAGATTATGAGGTAAGAGGTATTTATATGAATGTAAATTTACCAAAGAAAGAAAAAATGAATGTAAGAGCAGTAATTATATATACCATTTCGATAATAGCATGCATTATAGCAGTAATTGTTGTTGCATTATCATATTATTTTGGAAGTGAAGAATTAGATAGGCTAATAACACTAGGAGGTTCTAGTTTAACACAAGAAGATATAGACTATCAATTATTAGTGTCAAGTTTTGATGAGATATTTCAAAATCAATTAGAGACATATACAACGGAAGCCAATATAGAGAAAATAGATAAAAATCAAGACATTGTATATACATATTATACAAATAATGAAACCAAAGAAAATAGTTATGACTTAAATTTACATATTCCATATATCAATATCGATAATGAAACCATTAGAAAATATAATGATGAAATAAAGCAGACATTTGAAGAAAAAGCGGAAAGTGTAATGCAGTCAACAAATCAAAATATTATATATAGTGTCCAATATGAAGCTACAATTGAAAAGGATATCTTATCTTTGATTATTAGATCAAACTTAAAACAATCTTCAAGTGCGCAAAGACTAATCATACAAACATATAATTATGATTTAAAAAATAATAAAGAAATAACATTACAAGAAATGATAAATAATAAACAATTGAATATTAATGATGTACAAAATAAAATCAATACAGAAATTACATTAGAACAACGAAAGGTAAATGATTTAAAATCTTTAGGGTATACTATTTTTGAAAGAGATCCAGAGAATGAAATGTATCAAGTTGAAAATTCAAAAGAATTTTTTGTAAAAAATGGAAAGATATATATTGTATATGCTTATGGGAATGAAAATTTAACAAGTGAAATGGATTTAGTAATTGTATAAAGATGTCCTTTTGAGTGTCCTTTTGGGGACGTTTCTGTTTGGGACATTCTTAAAATAATTAAAAAAATGATATATTAGAAAAATTTATTACATTCCTCGGCTAACATTGCATCATAAAGAAAACTTAAAGGTATCTAATAGGCACCTCTCAAAATCAAGTTTCGAGATTTTCCTATTAGATACCTTAATTTTTTCTAATATGATTCCATTCACATTCGTCATTTCATAAATTTTTCTAATATATTATTTTTTGAAAGTTAAATTCTTCTAAAATGTCCCAAACAGAAACGTCCCCAAAAGGACATTCAAATAAACAAAAAAGAGAGAAGCTTTTGAAGCTTCTCTCTTTTGAAAATAAAAGGGGATGTTTTTTTATTTCAATCAGTAATACCTTACTGATTATATTTGTATTATAATTTTGAAATTTGTCCATTGTGTGAACTGAAGGTGAAAAAAGAGTAATTATTATTAAGGTTGTTCACCTAATGTAATGGTTAATTCTTTTTCTTGACCATCTCTATTTACTTTAATTTTCATTTCATCTCCAATATTATGAGAATTTTTGATTTCTGTTAATTCATCCATTGTTTTAATATCTTTACCATCGGCTTGAATGATAACATCACCAATTTTTATACCAGCTTTTTCAGCTGCTGAGAAGGTCTCTACATCTTTAACATAAATACCTTCGACTAAATTATTTCTTTTTGCTGTTTCAGCATCTAAATCCATACCTGTAATTCCAATATATGGTCTTCTTACTTTACTATATTCTATTAATTGAGAAGTAATATCTGTTGTAGAATTAATTGGAATTGCAAATCCCATACCTTCAACATCTTCTCCAGTTAATTTTAAAGTATTAACACCAATAACTTTACCTTCACCATTTACTAAAGCACCACCACTGTTTCCAGCATTGATAGCTGCATCGGTTTGAATTAATGTATATGTTTTTCCATCTGAATCAGTTACTTCTCTATTAACGGCACTAACAACACCACAGGTTATCGTACTTTGTAAACCTAATGGACTACCAACAGCCATAGCAAATTCGCCTACCTTTATAGAATCAGAATCAGCAAATTCAGCTTTTGTTAAACCTGTTTTATCAATTTTTATAACAGCTAAATCAGTTTCTTCATCAGTACCAACAATTTTAGCTTCATATTCTGTAGTATCATCAAATAAAGTAACTGTAATTTTCGTTGCTTCTGATACTTGATAATATGCTTCAGATTCACTTGAAGAAACCACATGATTATTGGTTAAAATATATCCATCATCACTAATAATAATACCTGAACCTGTTGCTGTAGCAGTTGAAGACTTGTTAGCACCAAACATTGAAAACATAGATGTTATATTATATTCAATTTTTATTCCAACGATAGATGGTAAAATTTTATTGGCTGCATAGACAGCTGTATCAGAATAATTAGATAAAGATACTTGATCAACTAATCCAGTAGTTTTAGATGAAGAGGATGTCGATGAAGAAGTATTTGTACCTATAAGCTGATTTCTAATAGAAGGCACACCAAAACAAGTACCAATTACGACAGCACAACCAATGACACCACTAAAAAATGGTAATACAATCGTTTTTCCAAAGTTATGACTTTTTTTAGGTTTATTATCCATTTCATAAACTGTTTTATATGTACCTGGATTTGAAACCGTTTTAAATTTTGATTCATTTACATTATTTTTGTTTGTTTCATTTTGTGGATTATTATTTTCCATTTATATTACCTCCCATATATATATATTAACCGATTATGACTATATAATACAATAGATTTGTGAATTTTATGTGAAGGAAATAGGTTTTTTTTAAGATAATCAGATAAGAAAAATAGAATAGAAATAAAAAAGATTTTAAAAAAAATAAAAAAGATTTTAAAGAAAAATTTGTTGAAAAAAAAGACAGAAAAAGATATAATATAAAAAAATTGAAGAATAGAAATCATGTCATATTTTATAATAATAGTATATAAAGGTGGGAAAGTATATGGTAAAAAATAATCAAAGAGGAATAACATTAATCGCATTAACAATCACAATCATTGTTTTATTGATTTTAGCGGGGATAACAGTATATACAGGAAATGATTCTGTGAAAAAGGCAAACTTAGAAGGGTTAAAAACAAATATGTTATTAATACAAACAAAAGCTAGAGCATATGTTGAAAATGCAAGTTTTGATTTAGGTGTAAATCCAGAAAATGCCACAGATGAAATGAGAGCAAAGGCACAAAGCGAACTTAATGGAGAGGATAAGGGAACAATTGTTAATGCTAGTGACAGTCTTGTATCTACATTATTAGAAATTGGCATTCGCCAAGAAGATATTAATAACGGAAATGTATATAAATTAACAACCGAAAATTTAGAAAAAATGGGAATTAAAGATGTCGAATCAGATGAAAAAAGTGGTTGCTATATAATCGTATACAATATACCGGATACAACAGCAGAAATCTATCATACGATTGGATATGATGGGAAACATTCTTTAACAGAAATAGAAAAAATAGAATTATAGAAAAATAAAACTATAGAAATAAGAGATGGAGAAAATGAAAGAAAAAGAATTAGAGAGACTAACCAATTTGAAAGTTATGGAAAACGAACTATATAATAAAGGATTTGAATTAATTTGTGGAATTGATGAAGCAGGAAGAGGACCATTGGCAGGTCCTGTTGTTGTTGCAGGTGTTATTATGCCCAAAGATTCTATGATAGAAGGGGTGAATGATTCTAAAAAAGTTTCAGAAAAGAAGAGAGAAAAATTATATGATATCATTTTAGAAGAAGCGATTAGTTATTCTGTTGCTATCATTGGACAAGATGTTATAGATGAAATGAATATATTAAATGCAACCAAACAAGGGGTTACAAAAGTGATAGAGGGATTGGATAAAAAACCAAATTTAATATTGGTGGATGCACTAACACATATAGATACAAAAGGAATCCCATATGATTCTATCATAAAAGGAGATGCAAAATGTTATCATATAGCTGCAGCTTCAATAATTGCAAAAGTAACAAGAGATAGAATTATGAGACAATGGGATGAAATCTATCCACAATACGGATTTATCAATCATAAAGGATATGGAACAGCAAAACATATTGCAGCATTAAAACAATATGGACCTTGTCCAATACATAGAAAATCATTTATAACCCATTTTGTATAGGAGGAAAATAGACAAATGAATATTTTAGAAATTATAGAGAAAAAGAGAGATAAAAAAGAATTAACAAAAGAAGAAATAGAATATTTTATAGAAGGATATACATCTGATAAAATAGCAGATTATCAAGCGTCTGCATTAATCATGGCTATTTATTTAAATGGAATGACAAAACAAGAAACGACAAATTTAACAATTGCCATGGCAAATTCGGGTGAAAAATTAGACTTATCAACTTTAAATGAAATTATTGTGGATAAACATTCTACAGGAGGCGTTGGAGATAAAGTATCACTAATTTTATTACCACTTGTAGCATCTTTAGGAATACCAGTAGCAAAAATGTCAGGAAGAGGATTAGGGTTTACCGGAGGTACAGTGGATAAATTAGAATCTATCCCAGGATATATTACAAGTATAGATATCCACAATTTTATAAAAAATGTGGAAAAAATAGGAATTAGTATGATATCTCAAACTTTAAATTTAGCACCAGCAGATAAGAAAATATATAGTTTAAGAGATAGTATTTCTTGTGTAGAAAGTATACCATTAATTGCATCTAGTATTATGAGTAAAAAAATAGCCAGTGGAGCACAAAAAATCGTGTTAGATGTTACTTGTGGTGCAGGTGCTTTTATGAATTCACAAGATCGAGCAGAAGAATTGGCTAGAGAAATGATTGAAATAGGAAAATTAGCCAATAAAGAAACGGTATGTGTGCTTACCAATATGGATGAACCATTAGGATATGCCATAGGAAATTCTTTAGAGGTAATAGAAGCGATTCAGTTTTTAAATGGAAATATGCCAGAAGATTTGAAAGAAGTTGTATTAGAGTTAGGAGCATATATGATAAAATTAGCTGATAAAGGTGAGAATATAGAAGAAAACAAATCAAAGATGTTAAAAAATATAGAAAATGGAAAAGGATTTGAAAAGTTCTTACAATTAGTAGAAAACCAAAGTGGAGATATTTCTTATATTAAAGATACAAATCAATTTCCAAAAGCAAAATATATAGAAAAAGTATATAGTCATATATCAGGATATATTAAAAGTATGGATGCAAAAGAAATCGGAAAAATTGTATGTGATTTAGGTGCAGGAAGAATTAAAAAAGAAGATGATATAGATGATTCTGTAGGTGTGATTTTAAATAAAAAGGTTTCAGATAAAGTAGAAAATAATGAAGAATTAGTAACAATATATGCCAATTCACAAGAAAAATTAAATGAAGCAAAAGCAAAAATACAAGAGGTCATAAAGATACAAAAAGAAAAAGTTTCTAAACCAAAGATGATATTAGAAGTAATAGATTAAAAAATACTTTAAAAAAGAGAGAATATATGCTATAATATATATAGTTTTAACGAAAGGATGATGAAAATGAAAAAAAGCAAAAAACAAGAAGAAAAAGTAAAGAAAACAAAACATCATTATGATAAAGGTCAAATTTTTGTAAAAATAATGGCAGGGATTTTAGCAATATTAATGGTTGTAGCAGCAGCTTCAACACTTATATATTCACTAATGATATAAAAAAAGAGGTAAAAATATGATAATTGATTTTGGAATGAATTGGGAGAATTTTTATACAGACAATATTGTTGGGTATATTAAATCATTACAAGAAAATCCATTTGAACTAATAACATTAATTATTGATTTAACAATTGTAATATTTTTAATATATTCATTTTTAAAAGTAGTAAAAGGTTCTAGAGCATGGCAATTAATAAAAGGAATTGCACTTTTAATCGTTATCACCTGGCTTAGTGGATTATTCAATTTACAAATACTAAATTGGATTTTAACAGGTATTATGAATTTAGGTGTCATTGCTGTCATTGTCATATTCCAACCTGAACTAAGGAGAGGACTAGAACAATTAGGAACAAATAAATTTACAAAGTTTTTTGGAATAGATAAAGACTTAGCTACGAAAACAAAAGAAGATATCTATAAAATTGTAATTGCAGCAGTAGAATTATCTAAAACTAAAACAGGTGCTTTAATTGTAATAGAAAGAGATATAAAGATACAAGATGTTATAGCAGGAGGAATCCCATTGAATGCAGATGTATCTCCACAACTATTAGTTAATATATTTGAACCTAAAACACCTTTACATGATGGTGCTGTTGTCATATCAGGAAATAAAATAGCAGCTGCAGCATGTGTGCTTCCACTGGCAGATGATAAGGATATAGCCAAAGAATTAGGAACAAGACATAGAGCAGCAATCGGAATATCAAAAGAATCTGATAGTATTGTTGTGGTTATTTCTGAAGAAACAGGAAAAATTTCTATTGCAAAAGATGGCACATTAATTGCAGATGTTAGTGAAGAAGCTTTGAAAAAAATATTAATTAGTAATGTTGTTACAAAAAGATTTGCAATAGAGAAAAAGGAAAGAAGAAATAAAATAAAAGAAATTAGAGAAAAATTATATAAAGAAAAGAAAGAATTAGAAACGAAAGAATCAGCAACAAAAGAAAATGAGGAAGAGAAATAGAAAAAATAAAAAGTCGCATTTGGCGACTTTTACTATTTAAATTAGTATCAAAAAGATGATGAAAGATAGTGCTTTATAAAACAGATAAAAGAGAAAGGGAAAATAAGAATGAGAAATATTAAATTGGTAATAGAATATGATGGAAAAGAGTTCAATGGTTGGCAAAAGCAACCAAATAAATTGAATATTCAAGGTGAAATCGAAAAAGCCATAGAAAGAATAACCAACGAAAAGGTAGATTTAACAGCCTCTGGGAGAACAGATGCAGGTGTACACGCCCTTGGACAAGTAGCAAACTTTAAAACAAATGCAAGTATACCAATTGAAAAAATTCCAATTGCATTGAATACAAATCTAAAAAAAGCAATTCTTATAAAATCAGCAGAAGAGGTAGAAGAGAGATTTCATAGCAGATTAAATTGTAAGAGGAAAACATATCGATATGTTATTAATAATTCAAAATATGGCACAGCAATATACAGAAATTTAGAAACACATATACCAATGAAATTAGATATAAATAAAATGCAAGAAGCTGTTAAATATTTTGAAGGTGAACATGATTTTAAGGCTTTTAAAGCAAGTGGGACAAGTAGTAAGAGTAGTGTTAGAACCATATATAAGGCAGAAGTGATAGATGCTGGAAATGAAAGAATCTATATTGAATTAACTGGAAATGGATTTTTATATAATATGGTGAGGATTATTTCAGGAACACTTGTAGATGTGGGATTGGGGAAAATTCAGCCCAAAGACATTCAAGAAATTATACAATTAGAAAAAAGAGAGAATGCGGGAAAAACACTACCACCACAGGGACTATATTTATTAAAAGTAGAATATGAATAAATTTGCAATTATATGCAAGGGGATATTCTAATTTTATTAACCAAATAAGAAAGATTTGCATAAAATATAGTAAAAAGAGAAGGAGAAAGATTATGAATATTATTTTACTTATATTTTTTGCAATACCATTAGCAATTATCATATTTTCTATAGCTTTACAAAAAATATTGAAATGTCCACCATTAGTTGCAGGAATTATATTTGTAATAGGCATTATAATAACATTTATCGTAGGAAACTTAATCTTTTTGGCAGCAACTTTAATTTATACACTAATCAGTTATATAACAGCCGTCATAACTTGTTTCATAATGAGATATCTATGCAATAATAATCATAATACTTGTTGTAGAAGAAGAAATTGTTGTTATGATGAAACAGAAAATAATCGAAATGATTTATTAACGATTAGTAGCAATTGTCAAAATAATGGTAATGGTGATTTGTTAACAATCAATAGCCGTTGTAGGAATGGAAATACAAATAATTTACTGACAATTAGTAGCAATCATAATACAAACAGTTGTAATGATAATAATTGTGGATGTGGAAATGATGACAATACAAATCAAGCAAGAACCATAAATGGTGTCATAAGGATTGTAGATAACAATAACAATTGTTCTTGCAATAATGAGGAAATAGACACAAGAATAAATGTTGTGCCAAATACTGCAAATAATGGAAGAACAGGTTGTATTTGTGGGAGATATAGAAGAAGATAAATGGTTAAGGACACAAGTCTAACAGAACAAGAAAGTTCTGCTAGATTGTGTTCTTAATTTTACTTTTTATGTGTTTTAGTTGAATTTTAAAAAAAATTATGCTAATATAGATAATACCAAAGAGGAGGAAAAAATGTTAGAAGTATTAGAAATATTAGAACACACAATTATAGATAGTGTAAAATTAATTCCATTTTTGTTTCTTACATATTTATTAATGGAATATATAGAACATAAAACAAAGGAAAAGACAAAAGAAACCATAAAAAAATCTGGAAAATTTGGACCATTTATTGGTGCATTACTTGGAATTGTTCCCCAATGTGGTTTTTCAGTATCGGCAACAAATCTATATGCTGCTAGAGTAATTACACTTGGTACATTAATAGCTGTATATTTATCGACATCAGATGAAATGTTACCAATATTTTTATCAGAAGGTGTAGCTATAGATGTAATTATAAAAATATTGGCAATAAAATTGGGTATTGGTATGTTAGCAGGATTTTTAATAGATTTTGTCTTACGCATGAAAAACAAAGGAAGACAGGATACAGAAAAAATCATTGACTTGTGTGAAAAAGAGCATTGCCATTGCGAACATGGAATCTTTAAGTCAGCATTAAAACATACAGTAAACATATTCCTTTTTATATTTATCATAACATTAGTGATTAATATAGCAATTCATATAATAGGTGAAGAAAGCATAGCTAACTTTATGCTAGATAGACCAATATTAGGTCCAATTGTATCAGGTCTGATAGGACTAATTCCAAACTGTGCGGCATCAGTTATCATAACACAGATGTATTTAGAAAACATTATATCTGTAGGAACAATGATTGCAGGCTTATTAGTTGGAGCAGGAGTAGGACTAGCAGTTTTATTTAGAACGAATAAAGGCGTAAAAGAAAATATAAAAATTACGGTTTTACTATATGCGATAGGTGTCATATCAGGTATTATATTAGAATTCATAGGAGTAAATATAAGATAAGTAAACAAATAAAAAGACTTACGATTACAAATATAATTTGTTTTAGTAAGTCTTTTTTTATCAATTATTTTTTTTCATTTCTTTTAAAATTGATTACGACTGCATCATCATTATCAAATAAATATTGAGAATCAGTGGTATCTGTTTGAACAGGATTAATTTCATCTCGTTCATCTTTAAAATCAAGGTTTTTTAAATCAAATTTCTTTTTAGGTGAGGTATCATCTTCAGTAGCTGTTGTTACACCATCAGAATATTTTCCAAAATCAAATGTTTTAATTTTTTGTTTTTCTTTATATTTTGATTGTAAGTAATCAAATCTACCAGGTCCTACCATTAAACGACCACCAATGTCTTTAATTTTATAAGCACATTTTTTATCCGTTAATAAGCCTTGTAATTTACCAGGTGTAAAGTAATCTACATATGCCCATTTTACATCACCTAATTTATTTGTATAAGACATTTTATCTGTATCTAAATCTACTTTATAGGTCCATTCTCTGTGTGAACCAAACTCTGCAACCCACCATTTTAATTCGTCTATTACAGCATTACCAGTAAATACTTTATTTGAACAGTTGGATAATATGGTGTTTCTATAATTTTCTCTAGACTTTGGTGTTTCTAATTGTGCTAAGTTTTGAGCAGAGATGATAGTTCCAACACGATATTTTCTATACATAGTGAAAATAGCCTCTGTTGCTTTACAAATAAAATCAGGAAATTCATCTATATATAAGAAATTAGGAACTCTTGAATTTTCTCCACCAGGTCTTCTTAAAACAGCATTTTGCATAGAGATTAAGAAGAATAATCCAAATGCTTGATGTGTAGAAGAACCTAAATCACCACGTCTTGTACAGACAAAAGTGATATCTCCATCGGCTAGTGCTTTATCAAAATCAATATTATTGAATCGATTACACAAGATAGATTTAACACCAGGTAATCTTAGAAGATTATCTAATTGTGTAACGGCTGCATAAATATCTTTTTCTGTTTGGCTTCTTGCAGGACCATCTTTATAAAAACATTTTCTAAAATAAGCTAATTGTATGCTATATTTTTCTCTTAATTCTTCATCATGTGCTAATATTTCACACATCTTTTCGATTAATTCAAAATTTGTAAACATTTTAAGCATATCTTCCATATTAGGAAGAGCACCCTCGTTCATTCTAGGATACATTTCTTTTAATAGAATAGCCAAATTCTCAATTGCTTGAATAATATAGTCTTCTCTATAAGCATCTTCAACTTCTTCATGAGCATTACTATACATGGCTTTTAAAGCAGAAGATATTGTGACAGCTATTTTTGAAGGTTCATCATATACAAAAGGATTTAATCCCATTGAATTAGAATTAGAAGGATCAATAATATTATACTTGAATCCATAATTATCACAAACTTTTGACATATGCTCAATAAGTTCATAATCTGGAGACATGATTTCTAATCCTAAATTTCTATATACATTTTCACCATTTAATGTTCCTAAAATCATTTTTTTCATATAGGCATTAAAAACATCTTCTTTTCCCTCTGTAGGTGCAAGCATTTCCAATTTGAAATTTTCATTAAGATAATCATTATCGTAAGGTCTTTTTAAATAAGCAATACCTGTTTTTAAAGCTGTGAATCCCATTTCTTTAGAAACTTCTCTGAAAAAGTATTTTTTCTCAATATCTCTGGCAATCATTGGTTCAAAAACTAAAGAAGTTTTTCCTGTTCCAGAACCACCACATACAAACAAAGATAAATATCTAGAAACCTCTGGTATAATAATAGTTTTACCGGAAATCATCATCAGTACATAAATATACTTCGCAAGTATAGACACCTCTATCTTTCTTTGAATCAGATAAATTAATACCTTTATAATCCCAGATAGAACGAATTTGGTCTAAGTTATCATTAACGCCAAAATAGATCCATTTAAATAATGGAAATGCTGTAACAAGTGGCAAATAAATAGAAATACTGATAAGAGCAGGCCTTACAATGTCTGAAAAATCAGTAATAATCTCTACATAATTTGGAACAGATAACAAGAGTAACCAAGCACCCATATTAAGCCACTGCGTAAACATAGAAATAGCAATAATATATAACCCAATAATATAAATATATAAGATTTGCACTTTTTTCATATTAGAGGTTGCAAACTCAGACTGTCCTGAAAATAGAAATGCAAAGATTGGACAGGCTAATGCTAATGTATATTGTATAGGTCCCCAATAAGAATAGGATACACCTGTAAATATCATAAGTAGCATTTCAACAATTCTATCCACTGCTAAATAGACAGTTAATAAGGTTAAAATATATGTTGCAAAAGTATTTCTACTAATATTTAATTTCTTTAAAAATTTATCAATTAGCTTCATTTAGAATATCCTTTCAAAATTTAAAATCATACATATATATTATCCTACAAAATGGCTAAAAAAACAAGAGTTTTAGGCAAATTTATTTAATTTTGTCCTTTTGGGGACGTTTCTGTTTGGGACATTTTGAAGGGATTTTGAGAAACAGTTCAGAGTCCATTCCCAAAATCCATCAAAACATATCAAATAAGACACGAGTTAGTATAAAAAAATATATATATGAATATACTATTAAGACAAAAGATTAATGGAGGGAAATATATGATAGAAAGGTATCTTCAAGAAAGAGAAATAGAAAACTTAGAGGAAAGAGAAAAAGAAATTGAACTTATTAAAAATATTATAAATACGAGAAGAGAACTAAAAAATGTAGATAAAAATTTTGAGTATGCACAAGATGATTTAGTAGATTATTATATTTATGAAATGAAAGCCAACCAAGCAAAGCTAAATTATCTAATCAAAATGGCAAAAATGAAAGGAATTACAGTTGATATGATTAATGACATAAAATATAGACTTTCTAGTGATGAAGAAGTGGGATAGGTCTATTTGTCCAATTGATAGCATAATAATGAGTAAGAGAATATATATGTTATCAATTGGAGGTAGAAAATGGATTTAAATGTCATTACATATTTAGCTTGTATCTGCTTTATATTTATTATTGGAAGAATTTTTATAGTCCCATTAAAAAAGATATTAAAACTTATTATAAATTCAATTTTTGGTGGGCTTGTGATATATGTCATTAATTTGATAGGGGCAAATTTTGGATTTCATATTGGATTAAATATTGTCAATAGCATTATAATAGGATTATTGGGATTACCGGGAGCAGTTTGCTTAATTATTGTTAAATTATTAATAGGATAATGTAAAAATATACCACAATAGGATAACGAAAAAAATATTACTACTATTGAATTATGAAGAAATTTCTGGTAGGATAGACATATGAAAAAGAACGAATAAGGGGAACAAAAGTATGAAATATATAAATCATAAAGACAAGTTAAAAAATATAAAGTTCAATAAAGATAATTTTTATGTACTAATTGATTTTGATAGAACGATTACAGAGTCAAAAAGTTTTAGTGCATGGAGAGTACTATATTATTCAGAATTTTTAGGAAAAGATTTCAAAGAACAATATATGGATATACATATTAAAACAGAGCCTGATAAGAATGCAACTAATGAAGTCAAAGAAAAAGCTTTTGAGCAAAGATTTAAGGAATTTATGAATTTATTAAAAGAATGTCATTTTAGTAAAGATATTCTAGAAAAATCCGTAAAAAAAACGAACTTAAAATTACGTGAAGGTGCAAAAGAATTTTTTAAACAAATGTATAATAATCATATTCCAGTTATTATTATATCTTCCAGTATAAAAAATGTCATAGAAGAATATCTAAAGCGAAATGATGCATATTATGACAATATGTATATATATGCTAATTATTATGATATGGATGGAATAAAAGAACATTATATTACAAATGTGACACCATATAATAAAAACAAAATAGAATTTTCAGAGGAAGTAAAGGAAATCATAAAAGATAAACCATATACATTATTATTAGGTGATTTAACAGATGATGTGAATATGGTTTCAAAAGAAAAGCTAAATCATACTGTAACCATAGGATTTTTAGATGGAGATATAGAAGCAAATTTAGAAAAATATAATAAAACATTTGATATTGTATTAACCAATCAAGCAAGCTTTCAAGAGGTTTTAGAAATTCTAGATTTTTAGTAAGAAAGAAAAAGGCTAAGTCAAAATAAATGAAGTGAACCCCAATTATGAAACAAATAATAAGTTTTATAATTGGGGTTCATTTTTATGCTAAAATACAATAAAATTCATTTTTATATAAAAATTATTCAACGGTAACAGATTTTGCTAAGTTTCTAGGCTTATCAACATCCAATCCTTTTTCCTTTGAAATGTAATATGCTAATAGTTGTAAAGGAATAATGGATAAGATTGGTGAGATATAAGGGGTCGTCTCAGGAATTTCTAATACAGTATCAAACATCGATTTATCAATTTTTTGATTGGTAACAATTAAAGTTTTAGCTCCACGTGTAATGACTTCCTGAAGATTGCTAACTGTTTTTTCAACCAAAGTAGGTTCTGTCATAATGCCTACCACTGTTACATCTTTTTCAATTAAAGCAATTGGCCCATGTTTTAATTCACCGGCTGCATAACTTTCTGAATGAATATATGAAATTTCTTTTAATTTTAAAGAACCTTCTTTGGCAACTGTTTCATCAATACCTCTACCAATAAAGAAAATATCTTTTTCTTGATAAATTCTTTTTGAAAATTGTTTAACAATATCTTCTAATTTTAGGCATTCTTCAATTTTAGCAGGTAAGTTTAAAATTTCTTTTTTCAATTCATATAATTCCTCAGAATTTTTTTCTAAGACTTCAGCAAAATAAATTGCTAATATAACCATTAAAACTACTTGTGAAGTATATGCTTTGGTAGAAGCAACAGCGATTTCTGGACCTGCATGTGTATAAATAGAATAATCTGCTTCTCTTGTAATAGAGCTTCCGATTACATTCGAAATTGCTAGTGTTTTTGCACCTTTTTGTTTTGATAATTTTAATGCAGCAATGGTATCTGCTGTTTCTCCTGATTGAGAAATAAAGATGCATAAGGTTTTATCATCAATTAGTGGATCTCTATATCTAAATTCTGAAGCAATATCTACTTCAGTAGGAATTCTACAAAGTTTTTCCATAATATTTTTACCGGCTAATCCAGCATGCATAGCTGTACCACAAGCCACAATATAAATTTTATTTAATTTTGATAAATATTCTTTTGTAAAGTGTAATTCATCAAATTCGCATTTAGAATTTTCACTAAACTTAGCACCTATCGTTTCACGAATAGCAGTTGGTTGTTCATGAATTTCTTTCAACATAAAGTCATCATAACCATTTTTTTCGCTACTAGCAGCATCCCATTCAATACTTTGTGTTTTTTTATCGATTTTATTTAAATCTTTATCATAAAATTCAGCAGAATCTCTTGATAAAAAGACATACTCAAAATCATTTAAAAGATAGAAATTTCTAGTAAATGAAAGAATTGCTGGAATATCTGAAGAAATATAGTTTTCATCTATTCCTTTTCCAATAACTAATGGACTGTCTTTTCTAACAACAACCATATTATCAGGAAAGTCTTTAGAAATGATTTCTAAAGCAAAGCTTCCTTTTAAGTCAGAACATGCATTTTTTACTGCTGTTAAGAATCTCATTTTCCCCGTTTCTTTTGTTTCTTTTGTATAATAGTAATGAATTAAATTTGGAATAATTTCTGTATCTGTATCAGAATAGAATTTGTATCCATTGTCTATTAAAAATTTTCTTAATTCATTATAATTTTCAATAATACCATTATGCACAACACTAAAAGATTTAGAATTATCTTGATGAGGGTGTGCATTTTCTTTAGATGGTTTTCCATGTGTTGCCCATCTTGTATGTGCAATACCAATGGTACCTTTTAAATCATCAATCCCTTTTAAATTATATAAATTTTTTACTCTTCCTTTATCTTTCATAACAACCAAACCTTCAGGTTCGATAGTTGAAATACCGGCAGAGTCATAACCTCTGTATTCCAATCTTAAAAGTCCATTGATTAAAATTGGACTTGCTTTTTGTTTTCCTATATAACCTACAATTCCACACATAATATAATCCTCCATTCAAGCAATTAATAAATATGATTGCTTATATAAAATTTTATTTGTTAAACCACTAAGCATATATGATAATATGGCAATGGGTTTAGGAATTAAAGGTATGCAAATAAAACCTATATGTATTGAGCTTTGTTACAGTATTGCTACTGCTCTTTAATCAATACTCATGACCATAAGTGAAAGCCATCAGGGCACCCGCCGAATCTTTCGATAACCCTGAACCTCGTCAACACTTTTACAAGTGTCCAGGCGCTAAATATTTAAATAACGTACACTCCTTTCTAAAGAATTTTTTGCATACATTTAATTTACTTTTATTATATTATACTAAAATAAAAAAATAAGCAAGTCCTTGCAAAAAAAAAATCGTTTTCTTGAAAAAATAAATAAGGTATGATAAAATATTTTGGCAAAACTAAATGGTTAGAGTAAAAGGAGGAAGGAAAAATGCAGTTTTGTAGAAAAGGCCGGCAGGAAATTATAGGAGCGTGTATGTTATGTTTTTTTATGGGACTAATGGGGGTATGGGTATTAACGGAAACGTATAATGAAATACCCACCACTAGGCAAATGATAAGATTGACCGTAGTAGCAGTGATAATCTTGATAGGTTTTGTATTGATGGTAATAGCGATCATTAAAAAGCCTGACTTTGATTATTACGTATCGACAACAAAGAAATGGATAATGTTTTGTATGGACGAAGATGAAGATGTCAGAAGAATGAAAAGAACATTTGACATTACCGAAATCAACGATAAGTATCTCATCATGAGAGATACGAAGGGAACTACACTAAAAATTGCATATAGTCAAGAAGTATTAGATTTCTTGAAGAAAGTGAGAGTAGAGCCTCGATAGGCTCTGCCCTCACTTTTTTCGTTACTATAAAGAATAGATACATATGCAAAAATGTCTCAGTTATATGGAATGCATTATAAAAAAATAAAAAATATGTGAATATATGAATAAAAACATTGATATTGTAAGCAATTTCGTATATAATACAATTAGTAAAAAACAAAAGGATTAGACAAAAGGGTATAGGTAACCATAAAGACCTAAATATAAAATAAGGGGAATAAACATGAATGTACTAATTAATGAATCAAGAATCGAAAAAAGATTAAATGAAATGGCAAAAGAAATAGACAAAGATTACGAAGGAAAAGAAATTATTTTAATTGGTATTTTAAAAGGTTCAGTTGTATTTATGGTAGAATTAGCCAAAAGACTAAAAACAAAAGTACAATTTGAATTTATAGAAGTATCTAGTTATGAAGGAACAGAAAGTACAGGAAAAGTAAAAATTGTAAAAGATATAAAAAACACTATTGAAGGTAAAGATGTATTAATTATAGAAGATATTATTGATACAGGAACAACGTTAACGTTTTTAAAAGATTACCTAAATCTAAAAAGACCAAATAGTTTAAAAATAGCCACATTACTAAGTAAACCATCAAGAAGAATAAAAGAATTAGATGTAGAATATATTGGATTTAGAATTGAAGATAAATTTGTTGTAGGATATGGTTTGGATTATAACCAAAATTATAGAAATCTACCATATATTGGTTATGTAGAAAGTGAAGAGGAATTTTAAAATATAGTACATAAAAAATAAAAGAAAGACTTATAAATAGAAACAAAATATAAGCCTTTCTTTTGCTAATAAAGGGATGAAATAAAATGTTTAATATTGAGGAAGAATTAAAAAAACTACCAGGCAAACCTGGAGTTTATATTATGCATGATAAAGATGATAATATTATATATGTAGGAAAAGCCGTTTCCTTAAAAAATCGTGTTAGACAATATTTTAGAAAAACAAATAAAACGGCGAGAATTGAAAAAATGGTTTCTTTAATTGACCATTTTGAATACATTGTTGTAGATAATGAAGCAGAAGCATTGATTTTAGAATGTAATTTGATAAAGAAAAATAGACCCAAATTTAATGTGTTATTAAAAGATGATAAAACGTATCCTTATATAAAAGTAGATGTGAAAGCAGAATATCCAGGTGTGTATTATACAAGAAGAATCATCAATGATGGTTCAAAATATTTTGGACCATATGCAAATCCAGGAGCAGCAAAAGAGATGTTAGATTTCATCAAAGAAAGATATAAAATTCATCAATGTAGGACCCTAAAAGAAAGAACAAGACCATGCTTAAATTACCATATAGGAAGATGTCTAGCACCATGTATGGGAAATGTAGATAAAGAAGAATATAGAAAACAAGTCAATGAAATTATAGATTTATTAGAAGGAAAAACAGATAAAGTATTAAAAGATTTAGAAATACAGATGCAAGAAGCAGCTCAAAAAATGGAATATGAAAAAGCAGCATATTTACGAGATAGAAAACAAGCTATAGAAAGAGCATCAAGCAAGCAAAAAGTATCCAACATATCAGAAAATAGTATTGATGTGATTGGAATTGCCAAATCTGACTTAGAGGTTTGTGTCGAAATCTTTTTTGTAAGAGGAAGCAAAATGATAGGAAGGGAGCAGTATTTCTATAACGACTTAAAAGATATGGAAGATAATGAAATTCTTTCAGGTTTTATAAAACAATATTACCTTGATAATCCAAACATTCCTAGTAAAATCATGATAAGAGAAGAAATTGAAGATAAAGAAGCAATTGAAAGTTGGTTATCCACAGAACTAGGAAAAAAAGTGGAAATCAAAACACCTAAAAAAGGTGAAAAATTAAGATTTGTAGAAATGGCTGAAAATAATGCAAGGGTGACACTAGACAATAAAGAAAAAGATAAAAGTGAAATCTTATTAGAATTAAAAGATGTTTTGAAAATGGATCGATTACCAAGAAAAATAGAAACCTATGATATATCGAATATTGCAGGAGAACATATGGTAGCTGGAATGTGTGTTATGCAAGATGGGGTTATAAAAAAGAATCTATCTAGAAGATTTAAAATCAAAACGGTTTACGGACAAGATGATCCAAAATGTATGGAGGAAGTTATTACAAGAAGATTAAGACATTCTCTAGAAAATCCAAATGGTGGTTTTGGAAAACTTCCAGATGTTATATTTGCAGATGGTGGAATTACCCAAATACGAGCAACTAAGCAAGCAATTCAAAATGTTTTAAATGAAGAAAAAGAAACGTTTATGCAAGATAGTGAAATGAGCGAGCAAGATAAACAAGAAAAGTTAGAAATGAAGAAAAAAGAATTAGACATTAAAGTATTTGGTATGGTGAAAAATGATAAACACCAAACAAGAGCATTAATGGATGAAAATAGAAATGAATTAAAAATATCAGAAAATTTAATGAAGTTAATCACAAGATTTCAAGATACAGTACATGAGACGGCGATTACTTATCATAGAAAATTAAGAGATAAAGAAATGACAAAATCTGAATTAGATAATGTTAAAGGAATTGGTAATGCAAAAAAACAAGCTCTATTAAAACAGTTCGGAAGTGTAGAAAAAATCAAACGAGCATCAATAGAAGAATTAATGAAAGTCAAAGGAATTACAAAAGAATTAGCAGAAAAATTGAAAGAATAACCAAAATACACATATGAGCAAAATAGAAGCTGATTTCCTATATAATAAAAAACCGGGGAGTTATCTCCCCGGTTGGACGTACTGGGTACGTCCTTTTTTAATCTGCCCATAGATAGACAGCCCTGGATAGCGACGGGCTAACCCAGTATTGATTTTGTGAATCTGAATAATGTGATAGAGAAATCCTCCTATCACCAGACAAACAGGAATTAAAACAATTGCTTTTTTCATAGTGTCCTCCTTAAAAATGTAAAGCAATGAACAGAGAATTTTCTCTGTATAGGTTCTGAAATACTATATCACAAATTTGCTTATTTATCAATTGTTTGAAGGAGATAAAAGTAGCAAATAATATATTATAGAATAAAACAACCAAAAATACAAAAAAATATATAGTTTAATAGTGTAAAATGGTATCGGAATAGAAAAATTGAGAATCCTTTGATATAATGTTTTCACCACAAAACCACTAA
>CALXFE010000022.1 GCA_944387545.1 uncultured Clostridia bacterium
CCAAAAACAAAATGGAAAAAATAAAAAAAGATTGTTGAACAAAATATTTTTTATATACTTTGTCAACAATCTGAAAAGAATCAAGTTAATAGCTTGATTCTTTTTTGCTTGAATTTTGTGTCCAATTGGGGACGTTTCTGTTTGGGACATTTTTATAAATACAGTAACTAAAATACTATATAAGAAAAATTCATTTCATTCCTCGGTTAACATTACATCATAAAGAAAAATTAAAGTTCTCTAATAGGCACCTCTCAAAATCAAGTTTTGAGATTCTCCTATTAGATAACTTAATTTTTTCTAATATGATTTCATTCACATTCGTCATTTCATAAATTTTTCTTATATAGTATTTTCTATGATGAAAATTTTGTAAAATGTCCCAAACAGAAACGTCCCCAATTGGACACAAAATTTAACCAAAAAATATTGAAAATATTTCTAGAAAAGCATTTACTTTTTAAAAAAATTTGTATAAAATATATTAAAATGTGTTAATTTGTCATAAACGAAAGAAAATCAAAAGTGAAAGGGAGTATATATCAATGAAAATATTGATGTTAACATGGGAATATCCACCAAGAGTAGTAGGAGGAATTGCAAGAGTTGTATATGATTTATCAAGAACTTTATTAAAAGATGGCCATGATGTAACAGTTGTTACTTACAAAGATGGAGATGCGCCATACTTTGAAGATGATAGAGGGGTAAAAGTATATAGAGTAGATAATTATATGATAAACCCTAACAATTTTATAGATTGGATAATGCAATTAAATTTTAATTTGATTGCAAAAGCAAATGAAATTATAGCAAAGCAAGGAAATTTTGATGTGATTCATGCACATGATTGGTTAGTGGCTTATGCAGCGAAAACATTAAAAAATTCATACAATATACCAATTGTTGCAACAATTCATGCAACAGAGGCAGGAAGAAATAGTGGAATACATGATGAAACACAAAGATATATTAATGATACAGAATGGATGCTAACATATGAAGCTTCTGAAGTGATTGTCAATAGTAATTATATGAAAAATGAGTTACAGAGATTATTTGGCTTACCATATGAAAAAATAAATGTTGTACCAAATGGCGTAAACTTAAGCTTATTTAATGGAATAGAAAGAGATTATAATTTTAGAAGAAGATTTGCAATGGATAATGAAAAAATCATACTATTCATGGGAAGATTAGTTTATGAAAAGGGGGTTCAATATTTAATAAGTGCTATGCCTAAAATATTAAATGGCTATCATGATTCAAAACTAGTGATTTGTGGAAAAGGCGGAATGTTAGAAGAATTACAAGCACAAGTGAATAATATGGGAATATCTAATAAAGTATATTTTGCAGGGTATATGAGTGGGAAAGATGTTCAAAAGATGTATAAAGCAGCAGATATAGCTGTATTTCCAAGCACATATGAACCATTTGGAATTGTGGCATTAGAAGCAATGTTATCAGAAAATCCAGTAGTTGTATCAGATATTGGGGGATTAAATGAAATTGTACAGCATAGAGAAAATGGAATGAAAACATATTGTGGAAATCCAAATTCAATAGCAGATTCCATTCTAGAATTATTATATGATCATAAGTTATGTGCAGATATAACCAAAAAAGCTAAGAACAAAGTTAGAAATGAATATAATTGGAGTAAAATTGCACAAGACACCCATTTCACATATCAAAAAGCAATTTGTCAATCAATGGCAGAAAAACAAAAAAGACAACTTGAACAAGAAAGAGCTAGAAAAACTAAAAAGACAATCAAAGGTGACAATGAGATTACGAATTTACTTAACTTTAGAAAACGTCAAGCTTATGCCTAGAATATATATAAAAGCTGTATTTCACATAATACGGCTTTTTTGTTATAATATCTTTAGAAAAAATATACCTGAGAAAACAGCCGTAAAGAAGATATGCTAAAATAAAAAAATAAAACTTAAAGAATTTTCATAAATTCTACAAATTTAGCAAAAAAATGGTGTATAATATACATGTTACAATAAATAAACAAGATAGGATAAAAAATAAATTGTTTTAAGGATTATTAGAAAGATGAAAAAATAAATGAAACTAGGAAGGAATGAATAAAAAATGGCAGAATTCAAATCAGGATTTGTAACTTTAGTAGGAAGAACAAATGTGGGAAAATCAACACTTTTGAATTTATTAGTAGGAGAAAAAGTGGCAGCAATTGCCAATAAGGTACAAACCACTAGAACAGCAATAAAGGGGATTGTTAATAGACCAAATGCACAAATTATATTTACAGATACACCAGGTATTCATAAACCAAAGCACAAGTTAAATGAAACAATGAATGAAACATCTTTTGCAAGCATACCAGATGCGGATGTTATTTTATTTTTAATTGAAGCGACAAGTGAAGATATTGGAAAAGGAGACCATTTAATATTAGAAAAAATTAAAGAAGCGAAAAGAAAAACAATATTAATTATCAACAAAATCGATTTGGTAAAAAGGGAAACCTTACTTAATCTCATAGATATTTACAGGAAAGAATATAATTTTGAAGCAGTTATACCAATATCAGCTACAAATTCAAAATATAGAGAAATTGTATTAGATGAAATTGAGAAGAACTTAAAACAAGGTCCTGCATATTATGATACAGAGGAATATACAGATCAAACGATGAGACAACTAGCGGAAGAAACGATAAGAGAAAAAGCATTAAAGTTATTACAAGATGAAGTACCACACGGAATATATGTCGAAGTTGAAAAAATGAAATTAAGAAAGAATAAAAAGAATGAAGAAATTTATGATATAGAAGCAACTATATTTTGTTTAAGAGAATCTCATAAAGGGATTATCATTGGAAAAAATGGTGACATGCTAAAAAGAATAGGCAGAGCAGCTAGAATAGATATGGAGCAAAATTTTGGAATGAAAATCAATTTAAAAACCTGGGTAAAGGTAAAAGAAGATTGGATAGACAATCCATCGATTGTCAATAAATTTAAACTACAATAAATAACCAGGTGAATCACTAGAAGAGAATAATAATAAAACAAACATTATGATAAAGATATTGAATAATAATATGAAAAATGCAAAAGATAATATTGAAAACTAAAAAAATGGAGATGATAGCTTATGATAAAAAAGATTGCATGGGAAGCATTTAAGAATACAGGAGATATTAATACTTATTTAGAGTTAAAACAAATAGAGAATTTGGAAGATAAAATAGAAAAAAAGGATATCGGTATAAGAAAAGAAGGTTTTAAACAAAAAAATCTGGAAAATCTTGCAGAAAGAAATATAGAGTCTAAAACAATAGAGAGAAAAAAAGAATTATAGAAAATAGTTAGAGGGATTATTAATATGGCAACAATAAATGTGAAAGGAATCGTATTAGCAGAGAATAATATGGGTGACTATGATAAAATGCTTACAATATTAACACCAAATCTTGGAAAAATATCCTGTTCTGCTAAAGGAGCAAGAAGACCGAAAAGTGCTCTTTTAGCAGGAACACAACTTTTTTGCTTTTGTGAATACTTAATGTATCAAGGAACCAGTACATATCATATCAATTCTTGTGAAACGATAGAAATGTTTTATAAAATTAGAACAGACTTAGACAAACTAAAATATGCAATCCATTTAAATAAAATTGTACAAGATGTAACTGATGAGAATCAAAATTGTTATAATATATTACAGCTATATTTAAATGCATTATATATCCTATCGGAAACAGAAAAGGATAAAGACTTAGTAGTTAGTATATTCAAATTGAGATTATTAAAGATATTAGGATTTACACCCAGAATCATGGCATGTGTTACTTGTCAAGAAAAAGAAAATTTAAATTATTTTAGTATAAGAGATAATGGATTCAAATGTGAAGCTTGCAGTCGACAGGATAAATCTTCTGTATTTATGTCAGAAAGTACTGCAAATGCAATTAAATATACGATATCAGCTCCAGCTAAGAAAGTATTTTCATTTAATTTAAAAAATGAAGCATTAGAAGAATTTAAATTAATTACGAAAATATATTTTAATGAAAAGATGGAAAAAGAATATAAATTAGAAGAGCTATTTTAAATAAATGATAAACAATGCATCAATTAAACAGTAACTAGGAAATTAAATTTATAATGGATAATAAATTTAATTTAAAAAGGTTGAAAAAAAGAAAAATAACATATATAATAAGCATATAACTTGATATAAAACATGAAAGAAGAAGGGAGCGATTTTTATGAAAATAAAAATAACAGGAAAGGAACTAAAGATAACAGAAGCAATAAACGATTATGTTGAAAGAAAATTAGACAGAATTGATAAATATTTTGAAGATGCAGAAGCAGATGTTACATTGAGAACAGAAAAAAATGAACAAATTGCAGAAATATGCGTATTAGCAGGAGGAGAAAAATACAGAGCAGTAACAGAAGATAAAGATATGTATGCATCAATTGATAAAGATATAGATATATTAGAAGGACAAATCAGAAAAGTAAAAACCAAAAAAGAAAAAATGTTAAGAGAAGGTAGTATAAAAACAATGGAGATTTCAGGTGATAACATTTCTGAGGTATCAAATGAAATCATAAAAACATCATATTATGAAATTAAACCAATGTTACCAGAAGATGCTGTTCTTAAATTACAAGAAAAGCCAACACATAATTTCTTAACATTTATCAATGTTGAAACAGGAAAGGTAAATGTTATACATAAATTAAAAGATGGTAAAAATTATGGTCTAGTAGAACCAGAGGCATAAAAATATAGCTAACCTATTTTTAGGTTAGCCATATTTTTATATTTATCATATGAGGTTGTAAGGATGAAACGAAAGAGTAAAGTAATACTTTTTGTAATATGTTTTATAATATCCGTAATGATTTTATGTTTTTTTGTTACAGGATACTATTCGGTTGATACAGAAAGAATTTATTCACAAGGCTATATAGATTATGCCACAAAAGATGCGTATATTAGAGATGGAAGGCTTATTTCGGCTCTAATTTTTGTGATGGTTGGGATATTCAATCCGACCATAAAAACAATGTATATCATTAATATAATAATTTCAATTGTGATTTTGTCTATTTGTGTAATACAGATATATGCTATCATAAAAAAATACAAAATATTAGAAACAACAAGAAATAAGGTAATCGCTTTTTTACTAAGTTATACATATATTTTTAATTTTTTAATTGTAGATATATTGAAATTTATAGATAGTTTTGTAATATGTACAAGTATATTAATATTTATTATAGCCATAAAAAAGACAATTTTAGAGCAAAAGAAAAAATTAGGATTAGTATTAACAATACTTGGGGTTATATGTTATCAAGGTACAATCCCTGTATATATTGCAACAGCGATTCTGGTTACATTGTTAGAAAATAAAAAGATAAACAAAGAATTTTTTAAAAAAATATTGCCTTGTGCTATTTCGATATGTATAGCTTCTATCATTAGTTTAATTATTGTAAATTTGGTTCCGATTATAACTGGTATGCAAAAAACAGATAGGATGAATAATATTGATTATTTGAGAAACATAAAGAAAAATATAATCGGAATGAACGAAGCTGTATTTTATTCATTTTATATGTTTCCGCCATATGCATGGATAGGAACAGCAATGCTTATTCTCTTTGTTTCAATAGGATATGGAATAAACAAAAAAGATATAAATTTTGCAGTAAATATATTATTTATATTCATGTTCTATATGTTGAGTTCTTTTGTCATGTTACCAATACAAACATTTACGAATGCACCAAGAGTAATGCTTGTAATGGGACAAGTGATAAGTGCCATGTTGATATATAGTTATTGCACCAATTTTAGAAATACAAAAATAAACAGTTATGAAAAGATAATGATAATTGTAATGGTACTATATTTTGTAATAACTTTAGGATCAATATTAAAGAGTACCTATGAATATAAATTAGGAAATATCATTGATAAAGCATTTTCAGATAAAATAGAAAATGAAATAGAAACATTAGAAAGACAAGGCATTACAATAAACAAAATTGGATTAAAATACACAGGTAATGGACAAAATGTGCAAAAATATAGTAAATTGGTTTGTGAACAATCTGTATATATAAAAGGATTATATACGTCAACACTAAATGAATTTTATACAGGAAGAAAATTAACGAGAGTACAAGATTTTACCAAAGAAAAAGAAGAAAAATATTTTGAAAACCCGAGTGAAGAAGAAGTTCAATTTAAAAATTTAGGAGATGTATTATATATCTTAATTGATTTATAAAAAAGGCAGGAAATCAAATCCTGCCTTTATGTATTTTAAATAAAATATATAAAAACAAAATTTAACTTTCTGCCTTAAAACTAATATACAATTCGTGTTATTTAAGGTGTAAACAACTATTTCATTTGTTGTTCAGCTTGTTGTATCATTTTTCTAACCATGTTACCACCTATTTTACCAGCATCTTTAGCTGAGATATCACCATTATATCCGTCTTTTAAATTAACACCAACTTCACTAGCTACTTCATATTTGAATTTATCTAAAGCGCTCATTGCTTCTGGAACTAATTTTTTGTTACTGTTATTTGCCATTGTTTATTCACCTCCAGTATATATACTTTATTAGAAAAAACGATTGCTTTTTCTAATACTAGCATTTGCAATATCCAAAAAAATAAACAGGAAATTTTTTCAAATAAAAAAATCATAGAGGTTGACATCGAAAAATAAATAAATATATAATAAAGTGTAAAACAAAGGAGGAATTTATGTATAAATTAGTAGCGGTAGATTTAGATGGAACAATGCTAAATCGTTATGGAGAATTAACGGAAAAGACAAAAGAAGTTGTGGCTAAATGTTTGGAAAAAGATATAGAAATTGTCTTGGCTTCAGGAAGACCAATTGATTCTATAAAAGCAATTGCCAAAGAATTGGGGATAAATGGTTATTTTATAGCTGGTAATGGTGCATTAGTATATGATTTGAAAAATGAAAATATTATATATGAAAATTATATGAAAAAAGAAAAAGTACTAGAAATTATAAAGACATGTGAAGAAAATAGTATAGTATATAATGTATATACAGATAAAACAATACTAACGACAGCTTTAAAATTTAATGTATTATATTATTATAAAGAAAATTTAAAAAAAGAAGAAAATAAAAAAACCAATATTAGTATTCTCGAAAATATATATGATTATGTAAAAAATATGAATGATGAAAAATTTTTAAAAATTACAATTTGTGATGAGAATAGTAGCATATTTAATTCAATAATAAAAAAAATCAAAGCAATAAGTGGAATAGAAATTTTAGAAGTTGCACATATGTCCAGAAAGATAATTAAACAGGGAACAGAAGAGATTCCTGTAGAATATTTTTATACTGAAATTTCAGCAAGCGATGTAGATAAATGGAGTGCAATAGATTTTTTAAGGAAAAAGTTGAATTTAGAACCAGAAAATATAATGGCAATTGGGGATAATGTAAATGATAAAAAAATGATAGAGAAAGCTGGAATGGGAGTTGCTATGAAAGGAAGTACACCAGAAATTATAAACGTAGCTAATGATGTTACAGATACCAATAATAATGATGGAGTGGCAAAGATTTTGGAAAAATATTTTTTGTAATATTACAAAAATATTACAGTGATATTAATTTTTAATTACAGATAAGGATTTCGTTGATTTTGAAAGAGGAATGCGTTAAAATAGAATAGATAGAAATTTGTTAAAAAATATACAAAAATAAATATAAAGGGAGGAATTTGTAATGGCAACAAATCCAATGCAAAGGAAAGCAAGAAATTCATTTTTATTAGGAATGTTAATTATGTTGATTATAACAGGAGCAATAATCGCATTTTTAATATTACAATTAACAAATATGAAAAAGGAAGAAAAAGAATTACAAGCATCATATGTTACGGTTTATACATTAAATAGAAATGTTGAATCAGGAGAAGAAGTGACAGAGGGGGATTTCACTATTACACAAGTAGTAAATGCAAATGCACCAACAGATTATCTTACACCTTCTGATTTGGGAACAAATATGATAGCAAAAATAGCAATGACAACAGGAACCGTTTTATCAAAAGAAATGATATATGTGGATGAGACCGTAACTGGTAATGATGTAAGAAAACAAGAATATAATATGTTTATATTACCAACAGATTTAGAAACAGGCGATTATATAGACGTTCGTTTACAATTACCAAGTGGAACAGATTATATAGTGGTATCTAAAAAGAAGGTAGAAATACCAGTGATTTCTGGAGTGGATTCAACAGATACAATATCTATAGAATTAAGTGAAGATGAAATTAATACATTAAGTAATGCAATTGTAGATGCATTTAAAGTTAATGGAGCTAAATTATATGTTAATAAATATACAGAACCAGGAATACAAGAAGCTTCAACACCAACATATCCAGTAAGTCAAGAAGTATTACAATTAATCAATGGTAATCCAAATATTGTAGAACAAGCAAGAAACGCTTTATGGAATAGATATAATGCACAAGATTCTAGCGGTGTACAAACACAAGCTGAACAAAGAAATGATGTTATTAATCCAGCAGTACAAACAGAAGAGGCAGATGGAAATTATGAGGCAAACATGGAAGAAAGTATTACAAATTCAATAACCACAAGACAAGAATATCTAGAGGGGCTATCAGCAGCTGCAACAACAACGAGCACAACAAATACAACCTCAAATTAAAGAAAGGAAGTAACGATGAAAAAGATAGGATTTATAGGGATGTATGACAAAATAGATTTAATACTAAATGTTGCTAAAATTTTAACAGTAATGCATAAAAGAGTAATTGTAGTAGACTCAACATTAATTCAAAAAGCTAAATATGTTGTACCAGTTATAAATCCTACAGTTACATATATTACGAATTTTGAAGATATAGATGTGGCGATAGGTTTTGATAATGAATTGGGAATAAAAGAATATTTAGGCATTTCGCAAAGAGAAGATTTACCATATGATGTCATGCTAATTGATGCAGATAATGCGAAAGCCCTTGAACAATTTGATATGAAAAATGATGCCAAAAATTATTTCGTTACAGCATTTGATTTGTATTCCTTAAAAAGAGGATTAGAAATATTGGCACAATTAAAAACACCAATGGAATTAACAAAAATATTATACACAAAAGAAGTGTTAAAAGAAGAAAACGATTATTTAAATTTTCTATCATTAGGATACAAAATTGTATGGAGCGAATATAGAATATATTTCCCGATAGAAAATGGGGATTGGTCTGTAATTGCTGAAAATCAAAGAGTGGCAAAAATAAAGTTCAAGAGACTAAGTGCACAATATAAAGATAACTTAATTTATATTGTGAGTGAGATTTTAAATGATACAAGCGAAAATCAAATACGACGAGCTGTTAAAATAATAGAAAGAGGAGTATAAATAATGTCAATTGTAACATTTTATAATAGTAGTACAGAACAAACAGGAAAGACAATGTCAATTGCTGCAATTGCTACACATATGGCCATAGAACATAATTATAGAATATTGGTTGTATCAACAACAAACAAAGAAGATTCACTAAAAAGATGTTTTTGGGAAGAAAAAAAGAAAAGAAGGAATCTTGGGATTTTTGGACCAAATGCAGCATTAGAAGTAGAGGCTGGTGTAGAAGGATTGGCAAGAGTCATCAGAAGTAATAAAATTTCACCAGATATTATTACGAATTATACAAAAGTTGTTTTCAAAGATAGATTTGAAATATTGCTTGGTTGTGAAGAATCACCAAGTGATGGTACTGTCATTGAACCATTATATCCACGCATTATAAAATCAGCAAATCAATACTATGATTTAGTATTTGTTGATTTAGACGAAAATGTTGATGAGGAAACAAGAAAAACAATTATCCATGACTCAGATATTATTGTGATTAATATGTCACAAAGACTAAGAAGCATTAACCAATTTATGGAATTAAAACAAAATAACCAGTTGTTTGCTTCTAAAAAGGTACTAGTATTAATCGGAAGATATGATAAATTTTCAAAATATAATTCAAAAAACATATCCAGATATTTAGGAGAAAAAAATCAAGTATTAACAATACCATATAACACACTATTTTTTGAGGCAACAGAAGAAGCAGGCGTACCAGATTTGTTTTTAAGATTTAGAAAAACACTGGATTCAGAAGATCGAAATGCATTTTTTATAGAAGAAGTAAAAAGAGCTTCAGAAAATATTATATATCGATTACAAGATTTGCAAATGAAGATGTAAAGAAAGGAGACCTTATAATGACAATAACAAACATAATACTAATTTTAGTTGTTTTAGTGATTGCTCTGTTTGTGGTCTATTATACATTAAAAAAGAAAAAGACTGAACAAGTAGAACAAATGCTTAATATAGATGATAAAACTTATACATTAGATGTAATGAAAGCTTTTATCAAAAGAAGATTAGATGAAATTACAAAGGTCAATTTATATGATATAGGTCTTTCAGAAGAAGAATTAAAAAGAAGAAAAAATAAAAAATATGAATTAAAGAAAGCTTTAAAAGGATGTACATATGGTGATGTTAATGATAAGAAATATGTTAAAGAACTGATTTATGATTTATTAGCACAAGAATATGGGGTTGATGAGACAAATATATCAAAAGCAATACCTTTTGATATACCATCACTATTAACAGCTCAAGATAAATTTGATATATTAATTTATGTATTCAAAAAAGAATTTGGGTATGAAGCATTAACAGAGATGATAAAAAAATATAATTTAGATGTATTAAAATATGTTGAAGGCGAAGCAAAGCCATCATATGTTATTACAGAACAAGAAATAGATGATATTTATGAAAAAGAAAATGTAACATTATCTTTTACAGATAAATTATCCATAGTTGTTCAAAGAATTTATCAACATTATAAAGGATATAGTACAATAGATGAAATAAGAGATATGAATATAGATGGTGTTTCAGGTGGTGTATCAGGTTTACCAGAAAGCTTTTTAAGCCAAGTGGCACAAACAGATGGAGATTATTTAAGTCAAATAGCAGAACACAAAGTACCAAGAGCTTGCGATAGTATTTGGATTATGTTTAGAGGTAAATCTATTCGTTTAGCCTTCTTATCATTTGGTACAGAAGCAGAATTAAAAAGGGTGTGCCAAAATATTTATAAATATAATAACCCAGGACAATTATCAGATACAAATGGTTATAAAATCAATGAAATGAAAGATGGTTCACGTGTTGTTGTTGTAAGACCATCAATGTCAGAAACATGGGCATTTTTCGTAAGAAAATTCGATGTTAAGAGAGCAACACTAGAACAAATTGTTCTTTATCCAGGAAAAGAAGAAGCAATTGACTTGTTAAAATATTTAGTAAAAGGAGCCAGAATTATATCACTTACTGGTGAACAAGGATGCCGGAAAGACAACAATGCTTATGGCTATGATTGAAAATATCTATGAAACGATGAACCTTCGTATCACAGAAACCGCATTTGAGTTACATTTAAGGAAGATTTATCCAACAAGAAACATTTTATCAATGAGAGAAACAGAAACTATTTCTGGACAAGAATGTTTGGATGTTCAGAAAAAGACAGATGGATCTGTTAATATCATTGGTGAGGTTGCAACAGACCCTGTAGCATCTTGGATGATTCAATCAGCACAAGTTGCATCAAAATTCACATTATTTACACACCATGCAAAAACATTCCCAGATTTAGTAACAGCATTAAGAAACTCAATGTTAAGAGCAGGTGTATTTACAGATGAGAAAACAGCAGAAGAACAAGTTGTACAAGTATTAAACTTTGATATTCATTTAGTAAAAGATTTTAGAGGAAGAAGATATATAGAAAGAATAACAGAATGTATACCGGTTGAAGATAAAAATGAGTATACATTTGATCATAGACAAGAAAAAACATTGGAAGGAAAATTTGATAAATTTTTCGATAATGCAACACATTATTTTACAAAGTCAACAGATAAAAAATTATATACATATAGAAATATATTAGAATATGTTGATGGTGAATATGTTATGACAAATCCAATTACAGATAAAAATATAAAAGAAATGAGAGAAAATATGGATGAATCTGATATAGAAGGATTTGATAAATTTATTGAAAGAAATTGGGGAAGCAGAAAGAAAGAAACTGTGCAAGCAGTAGCAAGTACAACAGGAACAACAAGAAGAGGAAGACCAAGAAAAAAACAAATATAGAAAAGGAGGTGCTATTCTAAGTGTCTAACCAAGTGATTTTTTACATAATGGGTGGATCGGTAGCTGTATTAATCGTAATTATATTAGCGTATTATATATTATCCCAAAAAATGCAGAAATCTGAGTATAAGAGAATAAGAAAGTTACAGCAAGGAACAAAGGAAAAGAATTTTTCATCAGAGGTCTTGTATCAGAAATTATACATTACCTATTCAAGAATACCATTTTTGAAACGATACATATTAAAACTAAGACGACGACTAGAAATTATTAATATAGACGATGAATATACAACAAGAAAAGATTCAGCAAAAATACTAACAAAGGCACTTGCAATAGTAATTCCAGTAGCAATACTTACCATTGTTATTGCACATACGAATTATTTATTAATGTTTATTCTATTGATATTTGAGCTATTTATGATAGATACATTAATAGATGGGTCAATTGATAAAAAAGATACCAATTTATTGAAAGAACAATTAGATTTCTTCTCAGAAATAAGACATGCATATCATGAATTTAACATGGTAGAGGAAGCGATATATCAAGTTTCACAAGATGATGAAATGGACATATCAAGACAAGGAGAGAAGATTTATGAAATTTTAATTTCAGATGACCCTGAAATGGAATTGGAAAAATATTATGATATAGCACCAAATGTATTTTTAAAAGAATTTGCAGGAATATCATACTTAACAAAAGAATTTGGGGATAGAAAAGTAAATGGTGCATCTCTATACTTAAAGAATATAAATAATATTACAAAAGAAATGCAATTAGAAATCTTAAAAAGAGATAAATTAAATTATGTATTTCAAAGTTTATCACTTATCTCAATAGCACCAATATTGCTATTAGAGCCATTAAAAAGTTGGTCAATCAGCAATTTCTCATTTACACAGAGCTGGTATAATGGAAAACCAGGAATGATTGTTCAAATATTAATATTAATATTAACGATTGTATCCTATGTTTTAGTTAGAAGACTAAAAGATAATGGTTCAACAGGAATCAATACTAAAAACACAGAAAATCCATGGCAAGCAAAATTGTATAAGAGAAAACCAGTAAAGAAAATCGTGGATATGTTTATTCCAAAAGATGGAACAAAAGAATATAGGAAAGTTAAAGAATTATTAAAAGATGCAGCATCACATTTAAAAATAGAATGGTTGTATATCAATAGAATAACCCTTGCGATTGTAACATGTGTCGTATCGTTAATTGTATTTATTCATTTACATCAATTAGCGATTGATTATGTGTATACAGAACCTACAACAACATATGATATACTGCGGAGAAATGACAGAAAAAGATAAGCAAAACGCTATGGAACTAACAGAACATGATAATGAAATTATTGACATGTTTAGAGGAAATTTAGATGTAACGGTAGAACAAGTGGAAATTGCTGTAGGAAGAGCAGATTATTATGAAGATATGGAAGATAAGGAGATTACAGCAGCAGCAGAAAGAATATATAATAAGATACAAATTGTCAATAGTGAATATATACAATGGTTTGAAGTATTATTGTCTTTTGTATTTGCAATTATTGGATATATGGCACCAATATGGATGTTAATGTTCCAAGCAAAAATGAGACAAATAGAAATGGAAGACGAAGTAATGCAATTCCAAACAATTATATTAATGCTTATGCGAATTGAAAGAGTAAATGTAGAAATGATTCTAGAATGGTTAGAAAGATATGCAAATATTTTTAAAGAACCAATTGCAAAATGTCTTAACAATTATGAAGCTGGTGCATGGGAAGCATTAGAAGAAATGAAAGAAGAAATCAACTATATGCCACTTGTTAGAATTATAGAAAGTATGCAAGCAGCAGTAGAAAAAATACCAATTAAGGATGCTTTTGATGAGTTAGAATCAGAAAGAGATTACTATCAAGAGAAAAGAAAAGAATCAAATGATAGATTGATTAAAAGAAAAGGTATGATAGGAAAAGCAATTGGATTTGCACCAATGGTATGCATGTTTGTAGGCTATTTAATTATACCATTAGTATTCATAGGATTAACAAGTATGTCAAGCTCATTTAGCACAATGACAGCGCAAACAACAACATAAATGCAAAGGAGGAAAAAGGATGGAAAATGCATCAAAAGCTTTATTGATGGCTGCAAGTGTATTAATCGCTTTAGTGATTATTGGTGCATTTATGTTAATGATGAGCAATCTAACAGATTATCAAGACAAGTCATATCAATCAACAGCAGATGCACAAACAACAGAATTTAATAATCAGTATATTACATATGCCAAAGATGATGTAAGAGGTAGTGATATGATATCTCTTATGAATAAAGTAGTAGATTATAATGATAGAAAAACAGCAGAAGGATATACACAAATGCAAATAAACATAACAATTTCCAGCGATATTAGAAAGAATTTAACTTATGATGGTCAAAATAGATTAGTGACTGCCAATACATATACAGAAGATACAATTGATGATATCGTTGGACAACCTACCTCTATAACGAACAGCATATCAGGTGGCAAAATACGAGATATTGAAAATAAATATCAACAAAAGTATGCAAATCAACTCTCAAGTGAAATTTCTAATATTGAAACAATCTTAAAAGATAAAACACTAGATACAACGAGCAAAAAAAATCAAGCATTTGATGAAGAAAAATGGTTACCTAAAAATGCTGAAACATATGGTGGGGTAAATCAAATTTATCAAGATGCTTTGGTATATTATGAATATGTACAATTTAAAAGAACAAATTTTAAATGTATAACAAATGGAACAAAATATGATACCAAAACAGGAAGAATTATAAAAATGGAATTTGAATGTACAGGAATAGGAGTCTAATATGGAAAATGCATCAAAAGCTTTACTAATGGCTGCAGGAGTTCTGTTAGGAATTATGATACTTTCTTTAGCTGTATACTTATTTTCAAGCTTTGCAGGAACTTCTAGTCAAATACATGCAAATATAGAAGAAAACCAGATAGCACAATTTAACAGTCAATTTACAACATATGAAGGAAAAGATAATGTTACCATACATGATGTGGTTTCTATGGCAAGCCTAGCAACACAAAATAATCAAGCATATGAGATTCCTTATCAAGCAGCTGATGAAAATAGTAGTTATATAGCAGTCATTTGTAACGGAGTTTCGATAGAATTAGGCTATAAACCAAATCAAACAACAGAACAAAGGAAAAATGAAATAGAACAAAAATACAATAAGCTAATTTCTAATGAGGTAAATAATATATCTAATGAAAAGGGTTTACCCAAATATACAGTCAAAGTGGATATAAGCCCAGTAACCAAAAGAGTATATAGAGTTACTTGTAATAAAATAACTTAAAAATAAAGGTGAAAAATGAAAAAGATAATCATATTTTTTGTAATTGTATTAATTATTGTTGCGACTATAGCATATATGTATTTAGAATATAAAGCTACCTATAATGATGCTAAGATAAAAAATACACAATATGAGAGTTATAACGGAAAAGAGTTATACGGAACTGATTTGGCAACACTAATTAATAAAGCAATAGATGATAACATGAAAAATAAAGTAGATAAAGATAATGATGGATTATATATTGATAATAAAAAAGATTCTATTCGAATAGATATCAAATTCACAGATGATAATAGTGTCCATTCGATGGAAGAAATCTACAATAGTGGAACAGATACATTTATGAGATATTATAATCAAATCAGATTTAAATGTACAAAGATAGAGCATCATAGTAAAACAGGAAGAGTCAGTTATATGTATTTTGAACAAATAAAAAGTTAATTTAAGTTATTCAATTTACTAAAATAAAATTTAGTAAAATAATCATACAAAGGTAAAAGTGAAGAAGGAGGAATTTAATATGGAGAATGCATCAAAGGCATTGATAATTGCGGGAGCTATATTACTTGCGATTTTGATTATTTCATTAGGAATATTAATATATAATCAAGCAGCAGGTGTTGTAAATAATAATGCGATGAGTGAAGTTGAAAGACAAAATTTTAATACAAGATTTACACAATATGAGGGAACACAAAGAGGAACAACTGTAAGGGCTCTATTGCAAGCAGTTCTATCAAATAACTTATCACAAGACGATGATGATAGAAAAGTAGTAGTTACATTAGATGGTAAGTCAATCATGAGTGAGGGTTCTACATCAGCACCAACATCTGAAATTAGTACAGGTGCCACATATGGTATTTCATTTGTCTATGGATCAACAGGTGGAAATACAGGACTAGTAGATACAATAAATATCGTAAAAAAATAAATAACCAAAGAAAGGATGATATATTATGGAAAATGCGTCAAAAGCATTAATCATCGCAGGGGCAATCTTATTAGCAATTTTGATTATTACATTAGGAATATTAATCTATAACCAAGCATCAGGTGTTGTAGACAACAACGCCATGAGTGAGGTTGAAAGACAAAACTTTAATACAAAATTTACACAATATGAAGGAGCACAAAGAGGAACAACTGTAAGAGCTCTATTACAATCTGTATTATCAAATAATTTGTCACAAGATGATAATGACAGAAAAATCGTAGTTACTTTAGACAATGGTTCAAAGAAATCAACAATTATAGATGAAAAGACTACATCAGCACCAACTGATGAAATTAGTACAGGTGCTACATATAGTATTTCCTTTACATATGGATCAACAGGTGGAAATACAGGATTAGTAGATACGATAGCTATCGTAAAAAAATAAAAATAAAGAAAGGATGATATATTATGGAAAATGCAGTAGATGCTTTAAAAATAGCTGCGGCTGTTCTAACATTTGTATTAGCATTAGGAATCAGTATATCATCTTTTTCACAAGCAAGAACAACAGCTCAAATTTTATTAGATTATACAGATAGAGAATATGAGACACAATATGCTGAAGACATAGGAACAACAGAAAGAATAGTAGGGAAAGAAACCATTGTACCAACAATGTATCGAGCCTATAAAGAAAATTATAAAATATTATTTTACTATTCTGATGGAACACCAATTGAATTATATACAAAAATAGAAAATGGGGCATATGGTGTTAAGGTAAATTATATTGATTTAGAAAAGGACATTTTGGGAGATAATAGACAAAAGGATAATTTTATAATGGCATTATTATATGGTAGTAAAGCAAGTTTGCAAAGACAAGATGGATCAACAATGTCTTTTAGTGATTTTTCAGCTGAATTAGCACTTAATAATTCAGGAATAACCTTGAATTTAATAGGAATATATGATAGAATATTAAAAGGAAATACTTTTATAGAAAAATTTGGTGTATATTATCAAGAAGATGTACAAAATACAAATTCTAATACAGATATAGATGACGAATATGCAACAAATACACCAGATGTAAATAAAACGAAAAAAAGAGTTATATCATATTATATGCAATAGAAAAGGTACAATATAATAATGGTATTATAAGGAGGAAAATTATGGGAGATTCAATAATAACAATCGTGGCCATTGTATTAGCAGCAATTTTAATGTTTGTTTTTCCATTAATGACAATGTCAGATAGAACAGATGATATATCACAACTAACAGTTCAAACAGCGACTACAGAATTTGTAGATAATGTTAGAACAACTGGAAAATTAACATTAGATGATTATGCAGCTTTTGAACAAAAAATTACAGCAACAGGAAATTCTTATGATATTGAAATGGAAGTAAAAGTATTAGATGAAAACCCAGGAAAGAAAACTACACAAGCAAATTCTACTAAAATAGGAGAAAATGTTTATTACTCAATGTATACATCACAAATATTAGATGCAATAGCATCTACAAATGGAAGTAAAAAAGTACTAGCGTTAAAAGAGGGAGATATGTTTTCAACAAGTGTAAAAAATACTAATACAACCCTATCTCAACAACTGAAAAATTTCTTTTATACAGTCGCTGGAAATGATACATATACAATAGCTGCACAACATGGTGGATATGTAACAGCAAATGGAAGCGGAGACTAGGAAACGCAATATATATGAATATAATAGCCTGTAATGAAATGTTACAGGCTATTAACAAATAAGATACAAAGGAAAGATGGATTTATGAAAATTCAATATTTAGCGGTTATTTTTGTAATTATCATGCTACCAATATCATTAGTATTTTCAGCATATACACGGAGCACAAGTAGATACACTTGCATTGCAAATAGAATATGATACCAAATTAGATAATTCAACCTATGATGCGATTAAAGCATTTCAATTAAATACAGTAAATAGTAGTACATCAGATCTAACAAATTCAAAAATGAGAGATATAGAAGCTGCAGCCAATAGTTTTTTTACATCTATCGCAACAGCATTTAATATGACTGGATATAATAGTGATAACTTAAAAGAATATGTGCCAGCATTAGTTTTTACTTTATATGATGGTTTTTACATCTACTCACCATTTGAAAATACATTGGATGAAGATACCCAAAATAAATTAGCACCAAATGCTACATACACCAATGGAGAAGAAATAACAGGGTTAAAACCATATATTTACTATAGTTGTAGATATGTAAAAGGACAGATGGATGTTACAATAACCTATTCTCTAGATAATTATATAACGATACAAGGGTATGATCAAAATGGAAAAGGTATCAACGATGCAGGATATCTATTAGATGATGTAACATATAATAGTGCTAATGGTAATGTAACTTATAGAGGGATTAATATAACGTCTGAACCACAATTAACAGAATATATTGGTAATAAACAATATGCTTATATAAAAATAAATGGTGTAAAATATTATCGTGATGATGATGGAAGTTGGTTTACCATATTAAATGGAAGAAAAAATCCTGGACAGGGCCCTTTTAGAACTGGAAATAATGACATGGGATATCGATATTACAAAGAAGCATATGAATTTAAACAAAGATTGCAAAGTTATGGAATTACCAATCTGACTTCAGCAGATGCTGTAGATGTAGCAGATGTTACCGATAAAGATGGAAATGTTATTTATAGTTTTCTTAATGGAAATTATAAAATATTCGATTTCGATGGCATAGAAGAACCAGATTCTAATTTTAATGACCACCGATTAGCTGTTATTAGATATGTTATTGAAAGGAATTTATCAATAGCATTAGCCAATTATAATAATTATGGTATAGGTTCCTATGAATTCAGAATGCCAAAATTAGCGGAAGAAGATTGGGGAAAATTACTAAACAATGTTTCCTTAATAAGTTTTTTACAAGGATTAAGTATTGGTGGAAGAATATATAATGGATATTCTGTTATTAATAATAATAAAAATGAAGAAGTAGTAACAGAAAATGCTATATACATAGTAGAAAATATTAATGATGACAATAGTACGTATCATAGAGTTACACATGAAAATTTAGCAGTAAATGCAAATTCAAGAGGTGTATTTAATATGGATTTTGAAAGAAAATCTATTGGAAGCACTACCTCAGAAGAAACCTATTACTATTATCCACATAAACAACTAGGCTGTTATACTTGTTATGTTGCACAAACAGCAGCAGTTGGTATTTCTAATATCTATGAATATTTAGATGATCATAGAGACCTAGCAAAAGTATATTATACAGCATTAGGAAGAGAACGATATAGTATGTATAAAGTATTTAGAAATCCAGAAGAACATGTAAATCAATTTAAACAATAGAATTTCATAAAATATAAAAGTAAAGGCATATAAAAAATAATTGTATAAAAATAGAAATTAATGAAAATAAATTAATTTCTATTTTTTTAATATAAAATTTCCTAACATAAAAGACAAGAGATAAAATACAAATTCTTATTGTGAAAAATGAAAGAAAAAATAAATAGATTTCGCAAGTAAAAGAAAAATCAATGTATATAAAAAAATAAAAAGTGAATACTATTATTAAACGAAAGTAGGAGAATTTATGAAAAAGACACTTTTGAAAAAAATAATATTATTAATTTTTTTATTTATTTTATATATTTATATATTAGTGATACATTATATACCAGATGAAATTACTATATTTGAGGGAGAGAATCTATCATTAAAAACATTTTTCGGTATTACCTTAGATACAGAAGATGAAGTTTTAACAGTTTCTGCAAATACAGGGGAAAAAACAATTCATAAAGTAGGGAGTGAAACATTATCCATCCATTTATTTAACAAATTGTTTATAAAAGATGTAGACGTTTCAGTTCTTCCCAAAACAACAGTTGTTCCTGTGGGAAGTATTGCAGGCGTAAAATTATATACAAATGGTGTATTAGTTGTTGGAATGTCAGAAATAGAAGGAGAAGATAGAAAAAAGTATAAACCATATGAAAATACAGGAATAGAAGAAGGAGATACAATTGTAAAAATAAATGATAATATCGTTCATTCAACAGATGATTTAATTGAAAGAATTAATATGTCAAAAGGTGAAAGAGTAGAGATAGAATATATACATGAAGAAAAAACAAAAGAATGTAGTATTACACCTGTAAAAACAAATGAGGAAGAGTATAAATTAGGATTATGGGTAAGAGATAGTGCAGCAGGGGTAGGAACGGTCACTTTTTATGAACCATCAACACAAAGTTTTGGTGCTTTGGGACATGGAATAACAGATATAGATACAGGAGATTTAATAAATATTGCATCTGGGGAATTTGTTACAGCAAAAATATTAAATATAAAGAAGGGAGAAGACGGTAATCCAGGAAAAATTCAAGGAACAGTAGAAGCACAAGAAACAATTGGAGAAATTTCTAAAAATACGAACTTTGGAATTTATGGGAAGATAAAAGACTTATCAAGTCTAAATATAGATATGAATAAAGAAATGGAAGTAGCTTTAAGAGATGAAATAAAATTAGGAAAAGCCACAATCCTATGCAGTTTAGACAATCAAAATGTTGAAGAATATGAAATTGAAATCACAAAAATATATAAAGACAATAATTATAACAATAAAAGCATGGAAATAAAAGTAACAGACCCCAAATTACTAGAAAAAACAGGGGGAATTATACAAGGAATGAGTGGATCACCAATTATACAAAATGGTAAATTTGTAGGTGCCGTTACACATGTTTTGGTAAACGCAGCCACAGAAGGATATGCCATATTTGGTGACTTAATGTTAAAACAATCCAAAGAAATAGTCCAATAGGGACGTGCCAAAATGGACACTTTTTGTCCAAAAGGGACAGACCTGTCAGAAAAAAAATTATTGCCAAAAATTATTGTATTTCTTAATTTAAGGAATAACAAATGTGAATGAAATCATATTAGAAAATTTTAAGGTATCTAATAGGTAGGCAGCACTCAAAATCGAGTTTTGAGTGCTGCCTACCTATTAGATACCTTTAGATTTTTTATATGATGTAATATTAGTCGAGGAATGCAGTAAATTAAAAATATAATATTTTTAAGAGGTCTGTCCCTTTTGGACAAAAAGTGTCCATTTTGGCACGTCCCTATTGGGCTATTAACATAGGACCGATGTTGGTAACGGTTCCAGCGCCTAATGTGATGATAATATCATTTTTATGAACATGTTTTTTTATATAATCAACACATTCATGAAAATCAGGAATGTATAAAGCGTTTTTTCCCAAAGAATGAAGTTGTTCTACTAAATCTTTTGAAGAAATATGATATGTATTTGTTTCCCTTGCTGCATAAATATCCAAGACAATTACATTATCAAAGTTCATTAAAGCATTAGCAAAATCTTTTAATAAATTTTTTGTTCTGCTATAAGTATGTGGTTGAAAAATAACCCAAGATTCATTATATTTTTTATTCATCAAAGAGTTAGCAGTGGCTAGAATTTCAGTAGGATGATGACCATAATCATCATAAACACTAGCAATTCCATTAATTTTGCCTTTATATTCAAATCTTCTGTGTGCACCAGTAAAACCTAATAAGGCAGATTTGATGACCTCTTTATGGATGTTGTATTTCATACAAATAGAAATGCAAGCAAGTGCGTTTAAAATATTGTGTTTACCAGGTACAGATAATTGGAATGTATCAAGAAATTCATCATTATGATAAACATCAAATTTTGCAAAACCATCATCATTAAAATCGATATTGGTTGCATAAAAATTAACCTGTTTATTATCTATACCATAAGTGATAATGCTAGCATTTGTGTAATTCGCTAATTCTAAACAATTTAAATCATCACCATTTAAGACTAAAATACCATTATCAGGTAATAATTTTACATATTTTATAAAAGCTTTTTTTATATTTTCGAAATTTTTAAAATAATCCAAATGGTCATTATCAATATTTAATATAATTTCAGCTTTAGGACTAAATTTTAAGAAACTTTCGACATATTCACAAGCTTCTATAATAAAATGTTCACTATTTCCAACTCTATAATTACCATCTAAAGGTTTTAGATAAGCTCCAACTTGTATACTTGGATCAGCTAAAGCTTTAACAAAACATAAAGAAATCATGGAAGTGGTTGTTGTTTTTCCATGTGTACCAGAAATACAGATGGTATCATTAAAACATCTAGTGATTTCACCTAAAAAATCGGCTCTTTCGATTGTTGGAATATTGAATTTTTTGGCTTCCAACATTTCAGGATCTTCTGGATTGATAGCAGCAGAATATACAACAACATCTGCATTTTTAACATCCTCTAAATTATGTCCAACAGTAACTTTAATGCCTCTTTTCACTAAAGTTTGAACCGTCTCAGAATCAGCCCAATCAGAACCAGTAACAGTAAATCCCCAATTGTGAAGAATCTCAGCAATTCCACTCATACTTACGCCACCGATTCCAATCATGTGTATATTTTTATATTTTTTTAAATTATCAATATTCGGCATTCAATAACACTCCTTTTGCAAATCGTTAAGGAATAAAACTCCAAAACGAATTATATAATTATATGATTAAAATTTCAATACTTTTGGACAAATTTGCAGAGGAAATACATATGACTTTTGAAGGGATAGAAATACGTATATTTTAGCATATTAGAAAAACTAGAAAAGTGTTACCATTAAAAAATAAAAAAAATGTAAAAAAAAGAAGGAAAAAAATCTTTTATGAAGAATAATATAATTGTACATAAAATATATATGTACAAAATAATTTTTAAAACTTAAGGAAGGTAGGTGCACTACAAAATGCAAATAACAGATGTACGTTTAAGAAAAGTGAATTCAGAGAACAGAATGAAAGCTGTTGCTTCTGTAACATTCGATAACGAATTTGTCATTCATGATATCAAAGTTATCGAAAGTCAAAATGGATTATTTATAGCTATGCCAAGTAGAAAAACTCCAAACGGAGAATTCAAAGATATAGCTCATCCAATCAATGCTGAAACTAGAGAGAAAATTCAAAAAGCTATATTAGATGCTTATGAAGCTCCAGAAACAGAGGAATCAGCAGAATAATAATAAATGAAAAGCACTTTAAAGTGCTTTTTTTTGTAAACTCTATAAAGACACGCTTTAAGAGGATGATGTATCTCTTTTGGGCGTGTCTTTAATCTTCATGTGATTTTTTATATACAAAAGCTTGAAAATCTGCCAAAAACAATGTAAAATATTATGGATTAATATACTGTTATAGTAAGAAAAGAGGAAAGAACATGTTTTTAATAGTAGGATTAGGAAATCCTGAAAGTGAATATGCTAATACAAGACATAATATGGGTTTTGATACAGTAAATAAATTGGCCAAAGAATATAAAATAGAATTGAATAAAAATAAATTTAAGGGAATTTATGGAACTGGAATGATAGAAGGCAAAAAAGTAATCATTTTAAAGCCTCAAACTTATATGAATTTGAGCGGAGAAAGTATTATAGAAATCATGAATTTCTATAAAATAAATTTGAAAGACATTATCATTATATATGATGATATGGATGTAGAACCAGGAAAAATAAAGATAAGAAAAAAAGGTGGAGCAGGTTCTCATAATGGAATGAAATCTGTTATACAACATGTGAATTCAGAGGAATTCATAAGAATAAGAGTGGGAATAGGAACACCAGAATATAAAAATGACATGATAAATTATGTGATAGGAAATCACATATCAGACGAAGATAGGGAAAAATTAGATTTCGGAACCAATAAAGCAAAAGATGCTATTATAGAAATCATAAAAAATGGAGTAGATTCAGCAATGAATCATTTTAATTAAAATAAGGAAGGTAGACATACATGTTAGAATTGATAATAAAAAGAATAGAAAAAGAAAGAAATATCGTGTTACTAGAAAATGGAAAAATTGTGGAATATTATGAAGAAACGGAAGAAGAAAACAGAAATGAAGGAAATATATATATAGGAACAGTAAAAGATATTGTAAAAGGCATGCAGGCAGCTTTTGTAGACATTGGGATAGAAAAAAATAGCCTAATTCATATAAAAGACATACTAGAAAAAAAGGATGAGAAAAAAGAGAAAACAGATTTAAATCAGCAAATAAATGCACTAATAAAACCAAATCAAAAACTATTGGTACAAATCAAAAAAGATAGTAATGAAAAAAAAGGTGCTAGAATATCAACACATATCAATTTACCAGGAAAATATATTGTACTTATGCCAAATACAGATATTATCACAGTTTCACAAAAAATAGAAGATAAACAAGAACAGGAAAGACTAATCAAATTAGTAAAAGATAATATATCAAAAGGCAATGGAGCCGTTATAAGAACTTCAGCAGAAGGAAAAGAAAAAGAAATAATCGAAGACATAAGCTATGTTGAAAGTAAATGGAAAAAGATAGTAGATGCCAATAAAGATGAAAAACAAAAAGTACCTAGACTACTATATAAAAGTGAAGATATAGTAGAAAAGATGTTAATGGATTTGATAGATAAAGGAATAGAAAGGGTTATTGTAAATGATAGCAAAGACTATAATGAAATCAATAAAATAAAAAATGACAATAAAGAATATAAAAACTTACAAATATTAGTCAAAAGTGAAGACTCTATATTTGACATATATGACTTAGAACAACAAATACATAAAATAAGTAATAGAAAAATATGGCTAAAATGTGGAGGATTTATAACAATTGATAAAACAGAAGCCCTAACCGCAATAGATGTAAATACCGGAAAATACACAGGAAACAAAGCAATGGAAGATACCGTATTTAAAGTAAATAAAGAAGCTACTGTTGAAATTGCAAAACAACTACGAATAAGAGATATTGGTGGAATCATCATAATTGACTATATAGATATGCAAAAAGAAGAAGACAAGAAAGCAATAGAAGAATTATTAAAAAAAGAATTAAAAAAAGACAGAAGTAAAACACAAATAGAAGGATTTACAAAATTAGACTTAATGGAAATGACCAGAAAACACATATGTAGCCATAAAGATTGAACGATTGGGGACGTGCTAAAATGGACAAAAAATGTCCAAAAGGGACAGACTATAAAGTGTAGAGTAATTGATTAAGAAATATTAGAAAAATGAAATAGAAAGAGGAAGAAATACAAAATGAATGTAGGATTTATATCATTAGGATGTAGTAAAAATTTAATAGATACAGAAAGTCTAATAGGAATGTTTCAAAAAAATCGATTTCAGATAGTAAATGAAGAGGAAAAAGCAGATATTCTAGTAATAAATACTTGTGGATTTATTGAATCAGCAAAAGAAGAGGCAATCAATACGATTTTAGAAATGGCAGAATATAAGAAGCAAAGATGCCAATATTTAATTGTTATGGGATGCTTGGTTCAAAGATATTATGAAGAACTAACAAAAGCATTGCCAGAGGTAGACTTGTTTATAAAAATAGAAGATTATGATAAATTATGGGATAAGATAGAAGATTTACTAAAAAGAGGAATTGTTGAAAAAGAAAAGAAAAAATCTAGTAAAAAAATAACACAAATTCCACAAATGCCAATGTTAACACAGGAACAATTTTTAAACAGAGTGATTACAACTGGAAAAAATTATGCCTATATAAAAATTGGAGAAGGATGTAGTAATAAATGTACATATTGTGCGATTCCTTATATTAGAGGTCCATTTGCTAGTAGAAAAATGGAAGATATCTTAGAAGAAGCAGATATGCTAGCTAAGAAAGGAATCAAAGAATTAATTGTGATTGCGCAAGATACAACCAAATATGGTATAGATATATATGGAGAATCAAAATTGGCAGAATTATTAGAAAAATTAAGTAAGATAGAAGGAATTAAATGGATTCGCTTTTTATATGCTTATCCAGAGGGAATAACGGAAGAATTAATTGATGTGGTAGCGAATAATGATAAAATTGCAAATTATTTTGATATTCCCATTCAACATATTTCTGACAAAATATTAAAAAGAATGAATAGAAGAACCAGTAAAGAACAAATTGAAAATTTATTAAAAAATATTCGAGAGCAAATACCAAATGTTGTTTTAAGAACAAGTTTAATTGTAGGATTTCCAGGAGAAACAAAGGAAGATTTTGAGGAATTAAAAGAATTTGTAAGAAAAGCAAAATTTGATAAATTAGGTACATTTATGTATTCAAAAGAAGATGGAACACCAGCTGAAAAATTACCTAATCAAATTCATGGAAATACGAAAAAAGCAAGATATAATCAAATCATGAAAATACAACAAGAAATATCTAAAGAGCTTCAAGGTAAAAAAATAGGTAAAACATATGAAGTATTAATTGAAGATATGTCTTTTGACGGAAAATATTATATTGGAAGAACCATGCAAGATGTACCAGAAATGGATGGTATTGTATACATAAAAAATAATACAGATAAAAAACCAGAAGATACTCTAAATCATTTTATAAACTGTAAAGTAACAGATGTTAGTGACTATGATGTAATCGCTGAATTTGTATAGTTATATATTTGTGAAATAAAAAATAGTTTTAGTATGCATAGAATTGTTAAATTTCATTATGCATGCTTTTTTATTGCGAGAAAAGAAAGTTTTTGTTAAGATTTTTAGAACTTAATATGTGTGATAGCATAAATTTTTAGTAGGATTTCTCTTCATTAAAATCTTGAACTGACTTTGTTTCTTGATTTTTGAGATT
>CALXFE010000023.1 GCA_944387545.1 uncultured Clostridia bacterium
GGTAGTTCAGTTGGTTAGAACGCTAGCCTGTCACGCTAGAGGTCGACGGTTCGAGCCCGTTCCGGGTCGCCATTTTTATATTAATTGGCAATTTTTTTATGGCTTCATAGCTCAGTTGGTAGAGCAGAGGACTGAAAATCCTCGTGTCAGTGGTTCGATTCCACTTGAAGCCACCAGAAAAAAGAAACTAATTTAATTTAGTTTCTTTTTTATTTTGTATAAAATATTTATTCTTAAAACTACCAAAACAAAAAAACCCAACCCTTATCGGAATTGGATTTTTTTGTTCTTCGTGAGCCTAAATTAGAATTTTTTTACTGAAATTACTTGTTTTTCTGAATTCTATTAATGAATGAACGGAAATACTGACAAGCCCTCTTTTTTTTCCCATATTCTGTTAATCTGCTTCCGTAGAATTCTTCTTGGTATCCATGCTCTACAAGCCATTCGGCTTTATAATAGTCAAAAATACCTTCGGGGTCTATACTGATATCAAAAGATACACGCTCCACTTCTCTTGTTCCCAGCATATATCTACCTTTCCATACCCCTTTATAGGTCATATACTCACAATTAACCCCCTCATGCCATATACAAATCTCTTCTTGGCCAATTCCGAAAGCATGCTTATATGTTTCATAAATCAGCTTTGAATGTTCTTTGGCCTCCCGAGCCACTTCTAAAAGCTCGTTAATAACCATTATCTCGGTAGTGTTTAAATTCATAATTTCGTCTCTCATAGTTCTCTCCTTTCTGTGCAATCGCACAAAAAAATGTTAATAGCTACAAATGAACGGAGTAATACCGCTTATCTGTCCAATATAATATCACAATTAACATAAAATGTCAAAACAAGAACATCTAATCTAAGTCTACACTTATCTTAAATGTTCTTGTTTTGTTCATACTAATACATTCCATCCATTCCAGCATTCATTCCTTCATGCCCTCCACAGTTGCAATCCTTCTTTTCAGGCGCATCTGTTACTAGACTTTCTGTTGTTAATACCATTGAAGCAATTGATGCTGCATTTTGTAAAGCACTTCTTGTAACTTTTGTAGGATCTACAATTCCTGCTTTTTTCATATCTACATACTCTTCTTTTGCTGCATCAAATCCAACACCTACTTTTTCACTCTTTACTTTATTAACAATCACAGCTGGCTCTAATCCTGCGTTGATTGCAATTTGTCTTACTGGTTCTTCTAATGCTTTTAATACAATTTTTGCTCCTAATTGTTCTCCACCTTCTAGTGAATTTACTAATTTTTCAACAGTTGGTATAACATTTACTAATGCTGTTCCACCACCTGCAACAATACCTTCTTCTACTGCTGCTTTTGTTGCAGATAAAGCATCTTCAATTCTTAATTTTTTATCTTTCATTTCTACTTCTGTTGCAGCTCCAACACCGATAACTGCTACACCACCAGCAATTTTAGCTAATCTTTCTTGTAATTGTTCTTTATCATAATCACTCTTTGTTTCATTGATTTGTGCTTTAATTTGTGCAACTCTATCAGCGATTTGCCCCTTATCTCCTGCACCATCAACAATAATTGTATTTTCTTTTTGTACTTTTACTTGTTTTGCTCTACCTAATTGTGCAATTGTTGTATCTTTTAATTCTAATCCTAAATCTGATGTAATAACTTCTGCACCTGTTAATGTAGCAATATCTTGTAACATTGCTTTTCTCTTATCTCCAAATCCAGGAGCTTTAACAGCTACAACATTTAATACACCTCTTAGTTTATTTAATATAAGTGTTGATAAAGCTTCTCCTTCCATATCATCACAAACAATTAATAATTTTCCTGATTCTTGCATTAGACTTTCTAATAATGGTAAAATTTCTTGAATATTGCTTATTTTTTTGTCTGTTAATAATATATATGGATTATCTAAAACAGCTTCCATTTTTTCTGTATCTGTTGCCATATATGGTGATAAATATCCTTTATCAAATTGCATTCCTTCTACAACATTTAATTCTGTATTTGATGTTTTTGATTCTTCAATTGTGATAACTCCATCTTTTGAAACTTTTTCCATTGCTTCTGCAATTAAGTTTCCGATTTCTTCATTGTTTGCAGAAATACTTGCAACTCTTGCAATATCATCTTTTCCATTAACATCTGAGCTAATTTCTTTTAATCCTTCTACTGCCGTATTAACAGCTTTATCCATACCTCTTTTAATAGCCATTGGGTCTGCACCTGCTGCTACGTTTTTTACACCTTCTTTAATCATGCTTTGTGCTAAAACAGTAGCTGTTGTTGTTCCATCACCTGCAACATCATTTGTTTTCGTTGAAACTTCTTTGACCAATCTTGCTCCCATATTTTCAAATTTATCTTCTAATTCAATTTCTTTTGCGATGGTTACACCATCATTTGTGATAAGTGGTGCGCCAAAGCTTTTATCTAATACAACATTTCTTCCTTTTGGTCCTAATGTCACTTTAACCGTATCTGCTAATTTATTAACACCTTCTAATAAAGATTTTCTTGCATCTTCTCCAAATTTAATTACTTTTGCCATTTTAAATCAAACTCCTTTCAAAATTTTGAATAACTATCTTTTTTATTTAAGATTTATTTTTTCTCTATTATTCATCATCAGATATCATATTATTATTTTGTAATACCGCGTAAGCGACCAAACGAACGTTAGTGAGTGCGATTGGAGCAACTTTCCTTCGTTGAAAGATTTATCTTTCAACATAAGTAGTTGCGACACACAAGGTATAAGAAATAATCATATGATATCTGATGATGAACAAACAATAGTTTTTTACTCTACAACAGCTAATATATCATCTTGTTTTACAATAATATAATCTGTTCCTTCATATTTTACTTCTGTTCCAGAATATTTACTAACTATAACATTATCACCTTTTTTTACGACCATGGTTTCTGGTTTTCCATCTATCATTTCTCCAGGTCCTACTTCTATAACTTCTGCTACTTGTGGTTTTTCTTGAGCAGCCCCGAGCTAGTATAATTCCACTTTTGGTTGTTTCTTCGCCTTCTTTCATTTTTATTAATACTCTACTTCCTAATGGTTTAATCATTTAAATTACCTCCTTTATTTTTTTAGCACTCTATCTTTATGATTGCTAATACTGTATACCCATTTTTATGAAATGTCAATACTATTTTTTGATTTTTCACATAAAGTTCACACATTTATTGTATTCCTTGATTTTTCAATATATTCCTAATTTAAAAATTTGAAAAAACATGCTAAATATGCTATAATATAAGTGTAACTAAATCGCACACCAGTCAGAAGGTATATTCTGACAGAAAGGAATTTTATGGAAAAAAACAGCATGTGGCAAGAACTTCACGAAATCAGTACAACTTGGTCAAATCTCCCAAAAGACCTCTCCGATGAGGCAACTCTGTTTCAAACAATGTTTTCTGATGAAAACTATGATTTCAGAGTCATCCTATTGTTACCTAATGCAAAAATTCCATTCCATCAAAATAGTGATAATGAATGTGAATGGTACATGAACGAACGTACGGGAGAAACGTTCACATGTCATTATGGAGAATCATTTGAGTTCACAAATGATACGGACTCTATTATGATTTTACTCCATATAAAAGTCAAGAGGAGAGTCTTGTAACCCAAGGCTCTCTTCTCCATATCTTTTTAAGAAAATGTCTTGAATTCTTTATTTTTCTACAATCACTTTCTCATCTTTAACGCCAATTTTGTTAACTTTATTCTTTTTCAATTTTCCATCTAATATTTCTTCAGCTAAACAATCTTCTAGTACACTTTGAATCGTTCTTCGTAAAGGTCTTGCACCAAAGTTTTTGTCAATTCCTTTACTAGCAATTAACTTTTTAACAGATGGCTCTATTTCGATATCTATCTTTTGCTCTTTTAATCTATTAACTACTTCTTTTAGCATAATATCAATAATTTTATCTATTTCTTTATCTGTTAATTTATGGAATACAATAATTTCATCAATACGATTAATAAATTCTGGTCTTAATTCTTTTTTCAATGCTTCCATAACTTCTTTTTTGGTTTCTTCATATTCTTTATCCTTTTTAGAATCTTTTGGTTCATTATTTTCTTTAGCAAATCCTAAAGATTTTCTATCTGTAATTAATCTTGCTCCTATATTAGATGTCATAATGATAACGGTATTTTTAAAGTTTACTGTTCTGCCTTGGCTATCTGTTAATCTACCATCTTCTAATATTTGAAGTAACATATTCATAACATCTGGATGTGCTTTTTCAATTTCATCAAATAAGATAACAGAATATGGTTTTCTTCTGATTTTCTCTGTTAATTGACCACCTTCGTCAAATCCTACATATCCTGGAGGTGAACCAATTAATTTTGATACAGAATGTGGTTCCATGTATTCAGACATATCAATTCTTATCATCGCATTTTCGTCACCAAATAGACATTCTGCTAATGCTTTTGATAATTCTGTTTTACCAACACCTGTTGGTCCTAGGAACAAGAATGAACCAATTGGTCTTTTTGGATCTTTTAATCCCACTCTTCCTCTTCTGATTGCTTTTGCCACTGCTTCTACTGCTTCATCTTGACCAATCACTCTTTCATGCAAGTTTTCTTCTAGGTGTTTTAATCTTTCATTTTCATCCTCTGTTATCTTTTTAGCTGGAATTCCTGTCCAACTTGAAATCACTTCCGCAATATTTTCCTCTGTAATGTCTGTTACAGATTTATTATTTTTATTTTTCCATTTATTTTGTTCTTTTTCATATTTTGCTTTTAATTCTTTTTCTTTATCTCTTAAAGATGCTGCTTTTTCAAATTTTTGAATTTTAACTGCTTCTTCTTTGTCTTTTGTAACGTTAGCAAGTTCTTCTTCCAATTCTTTTAAAGAATCTGGTTCTGTATATGTTTTTAATCTTGCTCTTGATGCTGCCTCATCAATTAAGTCAATTGCTTTATCTGGTAAATATCTGTCATTTATGTATCTAACAGATAATTTTACTGCTGCCTCAATTGCCTCATCTGTTATTTTTACATTATGATGGGCTTCATATTTATCTTTGATTCCTTTTAAAATGGTAATGGTATCTTTTTCTGATGGCTCATTAACCGTTACTGGACTAAATCTTCTCTCTAATGCCGAATCCTTTTCAATGAATTTTCTATATTCATTTAAAGTCGTAGCACCGACTAATTGAATTTCTCCTCTTGCCAATAATGGTTTTAAGATATTGGCTGCATCAATTGCTCCTTCAGCAGAACCTGCACCTACAATTGTATGAATCTCATCAATAAATAGGATAACATCTCCTGCCTTTTTTACTTCATTTAATGCTTTTTTAATTCTTTCTTCAAAGTCTCCTCTGTATTTTGCTCCAGCAACCATACTAGAAATATCTACTGTTACAACTCTTTTGTTTTTTAAGATTTCTGGAACATCACCTGACACAATTTTTTGTGCCAATCCTTCTACAACTGCTGTTTTACCAACACCTGGTTCACCAATTAAACATGGATTGTTTTTTGTTCTTCTTGATAAAATTTGGATAACCCTTTCAATTTCTTCTTTTCTTCCAATAATTGGGTCTAATTTTCCTTCTTTTGCTTTTTCGGTTAAATCTTCCCCAAATTGATTTAATGTTGGTGTTTGATTATAGCTTCCATATTTTCTTCCGGAATTTTTGGAATCTGTTTCTCCTTTTAAATCCTCTCCTTCATTGATAACTCTTATGATTTCTCCATATAGTTTTGGAATATTGACATTTAATTCAATTAAAATCCTTGCTGCTACACTATCGCCTTCTCTTAATAGTCCAATTAAAAGATGCTCTGTTCCTATATAATTATATCCTAATTTTCTGGCTTCAATAAATGCATTTTCGATAACTCTTTTTGTTCTTGGCGTAAATCCTAATGTTTCATCAATTGGTTCATCTTTTCCAACCAATTCAATCGTTACATCGATAATATTTTCTGGTGTAATTTCTTGATTTTCTAACACTTTAGATGCCACACCACTACCTTCTTTTGCTAAGCCATATAGCAAATGTTCTGTTCCAATATATCTATGTCCTAATTCAATAGCTACATCATTAGCAATTTCTATTGCTTTTTTCGCTCTACTTGTAAAATTATATGTCATAATTATCACCTTACCTTTCTTTTGTCCTTTTGGACTTTTACTTTTATTTATTACATGTTTTATTCATTCTGAATTTTTTTCTATTTTCCTATTTTTTCAATATTTCCTATTGATTGATAACTTGTTTTATCATTTCTGCTCTTTTGATTTCTCTATCTAATCTTTCATATTGTTCTCCAAAATATTTTTGTAAATTACCTGGTCCAATATATAAGTACAATTTTTGAATTTGTAAATCAGATAATTCTTTTAAAATTCCTAGGTCTACACCTAATTTTACTGTTGACAATAAATTTTGTGCCTCTTCCATGGTAATCTTTTTACAGTTTGTTAAGATTCCATAATTTCTATAAATTACGTCTTCTACTTCAATACCCTCATTTGCTAAAAATCTTCTAGCTGCTCTTTCTTGTTTGATAACTTTTTCTACAACGATTTTAATATTTTGTATGATTTCATTTTCTGTAATACCTAATGTCTTTTTATTAGATATTTCATACATATCACCTACGATATGTCCTTCTTCATCATACACACCTTTAATATTAATACCAAAATTATTAATTGCTTCTAATACTTTTTCTGTATTTCTTGTTTTTGCTAAAGCTGGTAAATGTAGTTTTACAGAAGCTTTTAATCCTGTTCCGATATTATTTGGACAAGCGGTTAAATAACCATATTGTTTACTAACACAATAACCAAATATATCTTCTATTTTTTTATCAATTTCAATCGCTAAATTTAGTGTGCTTTCTAATTCTAATCCACTACTAAATACTTGTAGTTTTAGATGGTCTTCTTCACCAATCATAATACAAATATTTTCTTCATCATTCACCAAAATAGCACCTACATTACCTGACTCAAAAGCAAAATGATGGTTGATTAATCCTTTTTCTACTAAACTTAATTTCGTAATATCGTCCATATCTTCTAATTTTAAGAATCTTAATCCATACCCTATTGCATATACATTATCCTTTATTTTATTTTCTAATTTTTGTAATTCTTTTGGACTTAAATGAAAATTATACCCTTGCATATTTCTTGAAAAACGTATTCTTGTATTGATTGCAATATCTGATTCTTTTCCACTTTGTAAATACCAATTCATGTTATCCCTCTTTTCTATTAATGGTTATCTTCTAAATTCTTTATTTCATCTCTTAATTTTGCTGCATCTTCATATCGTTCCTCTTTAATTGCTTGTTTCAAATCTTCTTTTAATCCCTCTAATTTTTCTTCTGGAGTCTCTTCTCTTTTCGTTTGTACATAATTTTCTTTTTGGGCTTGTTTTTCTTCTATTTTTTTATCGATACTTTTTCCTAGTCTTCCCACATGATGATTGCTACTTTGAATTCTTCTGATAATTGGTTCTAATCTATCTTGAAAAATATCATAACAATTTGCACAACCTACTTTTCCAGTATTTGCAATATCTTCAAAGGTATATCCACAGTTATCACACTTTAATGCTTTTAGTTCATTAAACATTGGCATGAATTCTGTATTTGAAAAATCTTCTATAAAATCTCCGAAAAAACTTGAAAAATTGATTGGCATATCTAATCCGATTTCACCAATTCCTAATTTTTTACTACACTCCTCACATAAATTTAATTCTCTTCTTACGCCATTTATATTTTCTGAATATCTAACATTTGCTTCTCTTTTTTTACAATTATCACATAACATAATAATTCCTCCTTTATTCTATATTTAATAACATATTTTTAAATATCTTGGCTCTTAATTTGTCTTTTACCTCTTTTGCTAATAATAATACATTATCACTTGTTGCCACTTTTAAGAGCTTTGCTTCTTCTTTGGTTATCAAATCATAAGTTAGAAAGTCATTAATTAGTATATCTACATCATTAGAAGTCATTTCTTCTCCTATATTTTTTATGATATGCATAAAGTAATCTGACTTTGTATTATTTACTTTTTTTATCGTAATATGACCTCCTCCACCTCTTTTACTTTCTACATAATAACCTTGCGATGGTTTAAATCTTGTTGATATAACGTAATTGATTTGTGATGGTACGCAATTAAAATGTTCTGCTAATTCATTTCTTTGAATTTCTACTAATTGATTATCATCATCAAATAAATCTTTTATAAATTCTTCTATTACATCTGTCATTCGCATTGGTCTCATCTCCTTTTTGACTTTGACTTTCTTTGACCTATATTATTATTATACGCCCTTTTAATATTTTTTCAACTCCATATTCATTTCATTTATCGACATTTTATGTTAAATATTTTAAATTATTACAATATATATGTCTTTTTCTGTTTTTTTCTTACTTTTTTTCCGTTTTTCTTTTGCTTTTATTGTTTTTTCCTTTTGTCATATTATGCAGTTCTTCTGCTCTTTCTTTTTGATTTGGTAAAGATATCCATGCAAAATATGATGATATAAATTCTCCATATTTGGTACTATCTTCTCCTACTTCATATTTCTCTTCTATTTCTCTATTTACTCTCTCTTCTTTGTCTTCATTTATATGATTATCATTGAATTTTTCATTATCCATAAAAAATGCACTCACCTTTCTAATATGTCTATTTTAGGTATGTGCATTTTTTCACTTTTTATTCAACTAATTTTAATTATGTTTTTGTTCTTTCTAATTTTTGTATTCTTTTTTCCAAGTTATTTTGGCTAATTTCAATTTTATATAATCTAGCTTCATAAGACTCATGTGCAATTTTATTAGTTAAAATTTCTTCGTCTAACTTTTCTTCTAATTTTTTAAACCTTTTATCTATATATTGTATTAAATTGTGAAACTCTATTGCTATTTCTTTGGTTTGTTTACTAATTGCCTTTTCGATTTTTCTATCTATCGTTTTCTCTATTCTTTCTTCTAATGCTACTAATTTTTGGTTAAATTCTATTTGTAAATGATTTATTTTTACTTCTAAACTTGTCACTCTATTTTCTATATTATCTACTCTTTTTTCTATCTTTTCTACTTTCTTTTCTATCTTTTCTACTTTCTCTTCTATCATTTCTACTTTATCTTCTATTTTTTCTACTTTCTCTTCTATCATTTCTACTTTTGTCTTTATTTCTCTTATCTCTTGCAATATTAATTCTAAAGTTTCCTGCATATTCCTCACCTCCTTGAATAAAATTATTTAAAATTGGATTCTTAAGATTCAAACGTCTTGAATTAAAAATTTTAATTGAATAAAAATCATGAACTGATTATATTATCTTTTATATAAAAAGTCAACAAAATTTTCCATTTTTTATAAAAATTTTGTAGGATGTTTTCATTTTCTATTGATCGTATAAAGGAGGATTTTATGATTATAAAAAATAACTTTATTGTATTAAAATTAAAACGAAATTTTATATCTCTTTTATTTTTATTATTTACAATTTCTATTTTAATATTTTCCAATTCGAATTTAACATCTGTTAAATCAGGAATCAATCTTTGGGCAACTTCAGTTGTTCCTTCTTTATTTCCTTTTTTTGTAGCAACAGAACTTTTAATGCATACGAATATTATTTATCACATCGGGAATCTGTTAAATCGATTCATGCAACCTTTATTTCATGTTCGAGGTGAAGGTGCTTTTGCTTTTATTATGGGAATTATTAGTGGTTATCCTATCGGTGCCAAAATTGCTACTAATTTTAGAAAAGAACAAATTTGTACAAAAGAAGAATGCGAAAGGCTGCTAAGTTTTACTAACAACTCAGGTCCTTTATTCATTATTGGTTCTGTTGGAATTCTACTATATCGAAATACAATGATTGGCCTTTTACTATTTATTACTCACTTACTTGCCTCTTTATCTGTTGGCATTATTTTTCGCTTTTGGAAGAAAAACAAACAGACAGACTTATATTCTTCCTCTTCTAAAGCATATGCAATGAATAAAACACCTGCATCTTTTTCTAACTTAGGTGAAATCTTATCAGAAAGTATTGTTAGTAGTATAAAATCCATCTTAGTCATCGGTGGATTTGTTGTCATCTTTTCTTCTATTATTTCTATCTTAAAATCGAGTGGCATTACACATATGATAGAAATCATTGCAACACCATTTTTTAACTTTATGCATATTTCTCCTTCTTTTATTGAACCTCTATTTACAGGTTTTTTTGAAATTACAAATGGAATTAGTACAATTTCTAATATTGCTTGCAAAAAAATTTCTATTAACATATTAATAACTGCCTTTTTACTTGGATTTGGTGGTATTTCTGTTTTATTACAAGTACTTAGTATCACTTCTAAAAGTGATTTATCCATTAAACCATATATTTTAGGAAAACTATTGCATGGAATCATAGCTGTTTTATATACCTATCTATTTATGAGTATACTTCCTTTCTTTAATTTTGATTTATAACCATTTATATTTTTGTAATATATTTGGTTTATCCTAATATATTTTATTAGAATGATTTTTTTAATTTTATGTAAAAATATTTTGTTAGTACTTTGTATTTAATGGAGGTATTTTCTATGGAAAAAGATTTTAATTATTATCAACAACCTTTTATGGATTTTAATATGGGAAATCCCAATCTTGATATGAATGAATTATATAAAGATCCTATGTTTAATCCTATCATGCAATATGAACAAGCTTTTAGTTATTATCGTTATTTATGTATGCAGATGGACTACAAAATCAAATGTAAAGAATATGAAAAGTTGTGTTCTATTTCTTCTGATAATCATAGAAATGATAATAAAAATACATAAAAACTGAGCGATTATGCTCAGTTTTTTATTGTATTATTATACGAAAAAGAAATATGCTAAAACAATAATTCCTAAAATAATTCTATAATATCCAAATACTTTAAAGTCATGTTTCTTAATATAATTCATTAAGAATTTGATAACAAACATAGATACAATAAAAGATATAAACATACCTACTAATAAAATTATCATCTCTGCGCCTGTAAATGCAAGACCAAATTTAACCAATTTTAGTAAACTTGCTCCTAACATAGTTGGAATTGCTAAATAAAATGTAAATTCTGCTGCATTTGGTCTTGACAATCCTATTAACAATCCCCCTATAATGGTTGCTCCTGAACGTGAGGTTCCAGGAAATATGGCTGCTAATAATTGAAATACACCTATGATTAATGCATCTTTATATGTAATTTCTGAATTCTTATCTTTTTGGGTACCTTTTCTATTTTTATTCCAATTTTCTATTACTATAAACGCAATTCCAAATACAATTAATGCAATAGCTATACAAGTTGGATTATAAAATAATTCTTCAAATACCTCATCAAATAATAATCCTATAATAGCTGCTGGTACACAACCAACTAATATCTTTCCCCATAAACTCATGATATTTTTATCAAAATAAGATAGTATTCCTGTTGGTTTAACTGCTCTTTCTTTGTTTTTGGTAAAAGGCCATATTTTTTTAAAATACAGTAAAACAACTGCTAAGATTGCTCCAAATTGGATAACCACTTGAAACATTGACCAAAATTCTGGTGAAACATTTTCAAATTTTAAAAATTGTTCTGCTAATATTAAATGTCCTGTACTACTAATTGGTAACCACTCTGTGATTCCTTCTACAATTCCAAATATAATAGATTTTATAATATCTAAAAACATAATTTTCTTCCTTTCTTTGGTTTATATTTTATACATATTCTTTTATGATATCTTTTATATATTTTGCTGATGTCATCGGTGCTGATTTTCCGTGGCAATCCTAAAGCCTCTATAAAATTTATATGTTCCTCTTCTACCAATTTTCTATCTATTCCAAAGGGTTTGGATGCCAAATCAATCACTAATGTTTCTTTTCTTATTTTTTTCAATTCTTCTCTTAAGATTATTTTAGGGATTGTGTTTATAATTATATCATACTGTTTCAATTTTGTGCAATTCTCTTGTATACTTTTGATATTTACAATTTCATATCCATAAGCACTTGCCCATGCCTTTTCCTCTTTATTCATTGTTATACAGGTTACATTTGCTAATAAAGCTTGTAGTTTATGTGCTAAAACTTTACCAATTCTTCCAAATCCCATAATTAAACAATGGCTTCCTTGTAATACTTTTTTCATATTTTTTAATATAATTTCAATTGTTGCTTCTGCTGTTGGTATGGCATTTAATATGGCAAATTCTTCTTTTTTCATAATATCAATCACTTGATTGTTTTTATTGATTAGTTTTTCTTCTGTATCTTTGGCAATATTACCTGCAAATATGATTTTATTTTCTAAACAATCTATTACGTCTTGTATATTTATATGGTTTTCTGAAAACGGCATATTTAACATACTATTATTCTTCGTAAGTGGTATTGGTAAAATAATTATATCTGAATCTTCTATCATGGGTTTATATTCTTGAATTTCTTTGACATGGTCTATTTTTTCAAATCCATATAATTTTACTTCTTGTTTTTCCTTTGACAATAATTTTGCCAAGAAAAAGTTTCTTAAATCTCCTCCTATAACACAAAAATTCATACTCACAAAATCCTCCTTCATATACATTATAGTTTTACTTTAGAATTTTATGAGTATATTTTGTATCAAAGAAATCTCCATTTTATTTAGATATATATGGTTTTACTTTTGTCTTTCATCTTGTTCTTTTTCTATAGCATCTAGATTTAAGTTATTCTCACCTTTTTCTTTTGCATTTTTCTTTAATAAATTTATGTCATTATAGCTTAAATGTCTTGTAATGTCTACCGTTTCTTCCAAATGTTCTTTTGCCTTTATCTCTTTTAGTGTTAATTTATTTTCTTTTTCTTCTTCTTGGTTATCTAGATTAAATGGTATAGATATTCTTGCCATGATGGGTATAAATAAAGGATCCTTTTTTACTTTTTCTACTATTTTTTTAGACTGAATATCAATTGCTGTATTTACATATTTTATGGCGGTTTCTTTATCTCCTTTGATTAAATATATTTTTGCTAATTCATAATACCCGTCTGCTGACAATTCTTCTTCTTCAATTGCTTCTAAAAATCTTCTTTCAGCCTCTTCTAAATCTTTATAAATTAACGCAATTTCTGCTAGTGAATATTTTGCATTATATAATAAAGAGTTAATATTCGCCGCTTTTTCATAACAGATTTTAGCATTTTGAAAATCATTTAACATCGTATAGGCAATTCCTAGATTATAGTTTATTTCATAACTTACAGGGTTATATTTTAACGCTTCTTGATATATGTTTACTGCTTCTTTATACATTTCTTTAGAAATGAGTATATCTCCTAATAATTCTGTTGCTTTGTACATATCTGGTTTTTTGTTTAATAAATTCATCAACATTTCTGAGGCTTCATCTTTTTTGTCTAAATTATTTAGCAATTCTGCTACTTTATAATAAGATTCATAATCCTTTTTATTAATGTCAATTGCTTGTACATATTCATCGATTGCTTTTCGCATTCCACCTTCTTTTTCATACAGTTCTGCAAGCATTTTATGTCCTTTATAACTATTTGGTACTTTTGAAACTAACTTTAGTAAGGCTTCTTTTGCCTTTTTATCATTTCCCATCATTAAATACATTTCTGCTCTTGTAACATTAATAATTTCTATTAATGTCATTCCTCTTATTTCTAATATAATCACAATTCCTGGTATCACTACTGAAAGTATATATTTTAATATATTTAAAAATATATTTAATTCCATAAAAAGTGCAAATGCTAAAAAGTTTAAAGCAATCCCAACAGCTTCTAATATTAGAACCACGATATAACTTGTATCATTGTTTTTTATCATTTTAAAAAACATATATACAAAAATCGCAAGTGAAACAACTGTAAATATAAACTGTTCTACTATCATTTTGTATCTCCTTTTTTCAATTTTTATTCTAAATTTTTGATTGCATTTCTTGCCATTTCATCACATCTATTATTAAATTCATTATCACTATGCCCTTTTACTTTTATAAATTTTACTTTATGTATTTGGGTTAATGCATATAATTCTTGCCACAATTCTTTGTTTTTTACTGGTTCTTTTCCTGATGTTTTCCAATTATTTTTTATCCAATTATATATCCATCCTTGATTAAATGCATTTACAACATAAGCACTATCACTATATATTTCCACCTCACAAGGAAATTTTAATAGTTTAAGTCCTTCTATAACAGCTGTTATCTCCATGATATTATTGGTTGTATTTTTATTTCCTCCTGATATTTCCTTTTGATTTTCTTTATACATTAAAATAGAACCCCATCCACCAGGTCCTGGATTTCCTGAACAAGCACCATCTGTATATATAATAACTTTTTCCACAAAAACCTCCATTTATATACTTTCATTATATATATTTCTTTATTTTATATATTTTTTTATTTTAAGATATTTCCTCGTTGTTTTTTGTATATTTTTATGATAACATTATATCAGTAAATTACAAATTATACAATATTTTTAGGAGGGAAGTTAAAAAATGAGTAAAGTTATCGGAATTATCGCAGAATATAATCCATTTCATAATGGGCATTTATATCATTTACAAAAATCCTTGCAAGCTACTGGCTCTTCTTATTCTGTTGCTGTAATCAGTGGTAACTTTACACAAAGAGGTTCCACCTCTTTAGTCGATAAATGGACAAAAACAGAAATGGCTTTAAAAAATGGAATAGACTTAGTCCTAGAACTTCCTTTATTATATTCTATTTCAAGTGCTGAAAATTTTGCAGAAGGTGCTGTCAAACTATTAGATTCTTTAAAAGTTGTCGATTATATTTCTTTTGGTTCTGAATCAGGTGATATTTCTACTTTAAATATGATTGCTGATGTTTTATATAAAGAACCAAAAGGCTATAAAAATATATTAGCACATGAGTTAGGTAAAGGTTTGTCTTTTCCAAAAGCTCGTGAAAATGCATTACTTATGTATTTAAATGATATCAGAAGATTTTCAAATGTCCTTTCCTCTCCGAATAATATTTTAGGAATTGAATATTTAAAAGCTTTAAAAAAATATAAAAGTCCTATCATTCCCGTTACAGTTGAACGATATAGTACTGGTTATCATGATACAACGCATATGGGAAATGTAGCAAGTGCCACAGCTATTCGTAATATTGTTAAAAACAATGGTTGGGATATTTTAAGAAAAGTGGTTCCAGAAAATACGTTTTCTACGCTTTTGGAAAATATAAAAGTGGGACATGTTGTCCCTGATTTATCTGTTTTTGAAAAACAAATTATTTATAATTTACGAAAAATGTCTATCTCAGAAATTGCAGAATTTCCAGATGTTAGTGAAGGATTAGAAAATGCTATAAAAAATACAGCCAATTCTTGTAATAGTGTTGTAGAATTCTTAAATATCATTAAGTCAAAAAGATATACCAATACGAGACTACAAAGAATTTTGTTATATGCTTTGTTAGGCATTACGAAAAAAGATATGGCTTTATCCAAAAAAGCAATGCCTTATGTTAGAGTTTTAGGTTTTAATCAAAAAGGAAAATATTTGATTTCAGAAGTGGCTAGAGCCAATCCTAAATTAGAAATCATAACTTCTGTCAAAAAATATATGGATACAAGCAATAATAAAAATTCTAGATATATGTTAGAAAAAGATATTTGGGCAACCAATGTCTATACCATTGGTTATGAATATGATTCTTGGAATAATTTGGATTATACCCATAAATTGATAACTCTATAAAAATGGAAATTGAGTCCATCCTCAATTTCCATTTTGATTTTTATTTTGTTACCCATTTTACTAAGTTTAAGTTTGCTGGTTCTAATAACATTTCATGTCTTGGCATTACTCTAAATGTATAACCATAATTTCCGCCAGTTGTTAATTCAATTTTTGTTGTAAAATAATATTTTTTATGTTCTTCATCTGCTTCTTGTAATTGCATTGGCGTAATACTAACATTTTCTACAACACCATTATCTAATATTTTTCCATAATATGCTTCTACTGTAACATTTTCTACATCTATGTTAGGAAGCTCTACTTCACATCCTACTTCAATATTGTTTCCAGCATCAATGGTTATATTATCAAGGTTGCTATTTTCTTGTGTTATTTTTATATCTTTCCAATTCTCATATAAATCTTTTTTCCATGCATTATATGCTGCTACATTATCTATATTTTCATAATATTTTTTTGTAAGATTACATAATGGAATATATAATTGATTTGTATAATCCACAAGCATTCTAGCAGTACTATATTTTCCTCCTGTTGTGATAATGGAATTTTTCATAATTTCCATCCATCTTTTTGATATGCCATTTCTATCTCTATCATAATATATAGGAATGATTTTTTCTTCTAATGTATGATACATACTTTGGCTATCTGCCATATCTTGTGCTTCATAAGAATCATATTCTGCATTTGTTCCAATTGTCCATCCATTATCTTGTGTATAACCTTCAGCCCACCATCCATCTAGTACACTAAAGTTAATAACACCATTTACTGATGCTTTTTGTCCACTTGTTCCAGATGCTTCCATTGGTCTTCTTGGATTATTTAACCATACATCTACACCACTTACTAAATATCTTGACATGGCAATATTGTAATTTTCTAATAAAAAGATTTTTCCTTTAAATTGTGGCATCATAGATACTTCATGAATGTATTTGATCAAATCTTGCCCTTCTTTATCTGCTGGATGTGCTTTTCCTGCAAAAATGATTTGTATTGGTCTACTTGCATTATTCATGATTTGTGTCATTCTTTCAATATCTTTAAAGATTAATGTTGCTCTTTTATATGTTGCAAATCTTCTAGCAAATCCAATTGTTAAAGCATCTGGGTTTAATTTTGATACAATTTCATTAATTTCTTCATAACTATATCCAGATCTTCTTAGTCTTTCTGTTGTATTTTCTTTTACTAAATTAATTAATTTTCTCTTTCTTTCTACATGGGCACTCCATAATTTGTCATCTGGTATATTTTTAATTTTCTCCCACACATAATCATGATGCATATTATCTTGCCAATAGGGAATTAAATATTTATTATATAATTCTTTTAATCTTGGGGCTAACCATGAGCAAGTATGAATTCCATTTGTTACATAACCAATTGGTGATTCATTTGCCGCAATATTTGGCCAAACCTCACTAAATAGTTCTCTAGAAACAGCTCCATGAAGTTTACTAACGCCATTTTTCTTTCCTGCAATCTTTAGGGCTAATATTCCCATGTTAAACCCTTCATCTAAATCTGGTCCTGGTTTCATTCCTAGTTTTAAGAATTCTTCTCTTGAAATTCCTAATCTTGGCCAGAAATCTTTAAAATATTTTTCTACCAATTCTATTGGAAATATATCATTTCCAGCAGGTACTGGTGTATGTGTTGTAAAGACAGTTTTTGAACTTGCAATATCTCTTGCCACATCAAATGAAACTTGTTTTTCTTTGATAATATTTTTGATAATTTCTAAGTTTAAAAAAGCAGAATGCCCTTCATTCATGTGATAAATGGTTGGTTTTAATCCTAAATATTTTGTAAGAAGATTGACACCTGCCATTCCTAAAACAATTTCCTGTCTAATTCTCATTTCTTGATCTCCGCCATATAATCGTAAAGTAACATCTCTGTCTTCTGGATTGTTTTTAGGAATATCTGAATCTAATAAGTATAGTTTTACTCTTCCAACATTAATTTGCCATACTTTTAAATATAATCTTCTTTTTGGAAATTTAACATATATTGTTAAATCATCCCCTTTATCATCTTTTACTGGATTAATTGGTAAATCATATAAATCAATATTATTGTATTCTGTTTCTTGTTGTCCATATCCATTAATTTTTTGATTGAAATATCCATTTTTATATAATAATCCCACACCTACAAGCGGAATACCTAAATCACTTGCTGATTTTAGATGGTCTCCTGATAAAATTCCAAGTCCTCCTGAATAGATTGGTATTGTTTGGTCCAATCCATATTCTGCTGAAAAGTAAGCAATTAAATCTTTTTTATTACTTGGATATTTGCTAGCAAACCATGTATTTTTACTATTCATATAGTTTTCAAAATTTTCAGCTACTTTATCATATTCTTTTAAAAAGGCTATATCTTTTGATACCTTTTCAAGTCTGTCTTGTGATACTTGTTTTAAAAATTTTACGGGATTTTTTGAACAATGTTCCCACAAGTCCATATCTATCTTTTGAAATAGTCTTAAAAATTCTGTGTTCCAAGACCACCACAAGTTATTTGATATTTCTCCTAATTTTTCTATTCTTTTTGGTAATTGTGGATTTACTGTTATCCTATTAAATACATACATCTATATTTCCTCCTTAGTAATTTTATTCAATTTTTTCTATTGTTCAATTTATTTTTCATATACATTATCTATTAAATAGATAAAAAAGTCAAATGTTTTATATAAAAATACTATAATATTTTATCTCTTATTCAGAATACCTTCTTATCCTTCTATTGTCAGTGCTATACGAAATCCACCATTAGTATGAAGTCCACTACTTCCATAATAGTAATATGTTCCTGCTAATATTTTATCACTAAATACCCCTGAGCATCCTAAAAACGGTCCTGATGCCGTAATATATGTTTTGTAATCATCATTCCATCCACTGGTTTCAAATATAGCATCTCCATATTTATAGGATGTCTCTAGTGTTGTTCCATTATATACGGTTGAATATGCATCACTAATTCCATTAGCAAAACTTGCTCCATATGTTAAATTTCCTGCTTTATAGTATCCTGCTACATATTCATATATTCCACCAGATAAATCATATATTCCATATATATTTCCTGTACTACTTGCTAGCATACCCTTTGCTGTATTGTACGAATATGTAGACGCACTTGCAGCTGCTGAAATGCTATTTCCTGCTTGCCCTGTTATATATTGATTATTATTATTTATTGTTACTTCTGTTCCATTTCTTCCATATTTACTTTCTGTAAGATAAGAAACTGCTCCCCATTCACTATTTTTCAACATATGGCTTTTTAATTCTGGAATGTACGCTTTCGCGTAATTATACATATTTCCTATTTGTATACCTCTCCAACATTTGATGTTTGGTTTTGATTGTGGTTTATTATTTGCTCCTTGACTTGCCTCATATTTTGCTATCCATATTCCTTTTAATTTACTGCTCCATCCACCATAATCAAAATTATCTTCGAACACTGGATGTGTCTTAAAGTATTTATTATTTACTGGTATTGCTGTTTCTACTGCCACCCCTTTTCTTGTTCTTCCTTGTACATCTACAATTCCTCTTGCATCACTATATCCAAGCAAGCTTCCTTGTTCTATGGCATCTTCTTCTGTCAATTCTCCATTTCTATATTTATTTTCACTATCTTGTGAATTAAAATATATAATTCGATACGCATATCTTGGTATCCATACATAAAAACTGCCATCACTTGTTTGTGCATTAGCCCATTTACTTGTTCCACCATTGACCGTATCTGTTGTTTGTGCTTCATAATGATACCAATTTGTACTATCAACATTTTCTACTTCTTGTGGGGTACCATTTGTATCATATGTTATTGCGGTTAATCCTTCTTGTAATAATGGATGATTTGGCGTATTGGTTGTACGATAACTCGTTCCGCTTAAAAATTCTACTTCTATTACACCATATGCCATATTAAATTCTGTTCCTATTCCATCTTCCGGTTTTGCAGGTTCTTCTATGTCTTCTCCCTCATACATTTCTATTTCGCCATTTTTTTTCACAAAGTAGTTTCTTCCTTCTTTCACTTGCTCTGTTATCGTTACAATATATCCTTCTTCACCATCTTGATTTATTCCTTCTACCACTTTATATAGGTCACTATTATAATAACTACCTAATTCTTTTTCTAAATCCGATTGTTTTATTTCTTTTCCTAATCCATCCGCTAATGCTGCTGTTACTGATAATTGTACTTTTTCTTTTTCTTCCTCTATTGTTGTTTTTGAATGGCTTTCCTTTGCATTTTCTAGTATCCCATTTTCTCCTGTTAATGCCATGATACTCACACCTGCTAAAATCAATAATACAATGATCGTAATTACTAATGCAATTAGTGTAATTCCAGATTCTTTTACTTGGTCTTTTTCTATAGGATTGTTTTTTGAAAGCAATTCTCTATCAAACTTATAAAATTCTTTAATTTGTTTTCTATTCTTTTCATTTTCCGGCATTCCTTCCAATTCTCCTTCTTTAGTTTTGTATTTTCTTTTGTTATGCATTCTCATTTACTTTTTATGTATATATTTTACTTATTTTTTTATTATTTGTAAACACTTTTATATTGACTTTTTATATTTGTTGTTCTCCCATTTGTTTTTCTTATTTCATTCATATGGTATAGCATAATTTAGCCACCTATTCAGTAAATTATGAAAAAAGTACATTTCCTAGCGATGGAAACGCACTTTTCAATTTGTTAGGTTTCAATTTTTTATTCATCCTTAAAACTATTAATCTTAAACAATTTAAACAATTCTACAATAATCAATGGTGCTATTACTAAACCAATTAATTCGATAATATTTTCTGTTGGTAATACTGGTATACTAAAGATTCCTCTTAAAGCAGGTACTGCTAAAATAACACCCATTAATAAGGCTGAACCAAGTACTGCCCATATTAATTTGCTATTATTAAATACTTTTGTTTTAAAGATTGATTTTTTGTTATTTCTTACATTAAATACATGGACTAATTCTGAGAAAGCAAGTGTCACAAATGCCATAGTTTGACCTACTTCTATTTTTGATTCGTCTAATGTTAATCCATCTATTGGTTCAGTGGTTGTTGCAAGTCCTATCATAAAGGCTCCTAGTGTTAATAGTCCTATCATAACACCTTGGTAAATAATTCTCCATGTCATTCCTTTTGTAAATACACCTTTTCCTGGTTTATTTGGTTTTCTATTCATGATATCTGCATTTGCTGGGTCAAATGCTAATGCTAATGCTGGTAATGAGTCTGTTACTAAGTTTATCCATAAAATATGGATTGGTAATAAAATTTCTAAGTGTGCAATATCCGTTATGCCAAACCAACTAGCAAATAATGGAGTTAATAGTGTTGCTAAGAATAATACAACGACTTCTCCTATATTACTTGATAATAAGAATTGGATAACTTTTAATATATTGTCATAAATTCTTCTACCTTCTTCTACAGCTGATACAATGGTTGCAAAGTTATCATCTGTTAAGATAACATCTGCTGCCTCTTTTGCAACATCTGTTCCCACAATACCCATTGCACAACCAATATCTGATGTTTTTAATGCTGGGCTATCATTTACCCCATCTCCTGTCATGGCTACAATTTCACCATTTTTTTGCCATGCTTTTACAATTCTAACTTTGTGTTCAGGTGAAACTCTTGCATATACAGAATAATGTCTTACATGTTTTTGTAGTTCTTCATCAGTCATTTTTTCTAATTCTGAACCAGTAATGGCTTCATCTTCATTTTCTAATATGCCTAATTTTTTAGCAATTGCTGTTGCTGTAATTTTGTGGTCTCCTGTAATCATTACAGTTTTAATACCTGCTGTTTTACATTTTTCTACTGCTTTTTTTGCTTCTTCTCTTGGTGGATCTATCATTCCGACCATTCCTACAAAGATTAAATCATTTTCTATATTTTCTAATTCTTTTTGAGTTGGTTCATGGTCAAATTCTTTATATGCACATGCTAACACTCTTAAAGCTTCTTTTGCCATTTCTTCATTCTTTTGTCTAATCGTTACTGCATAGTTATCTAGGTCATCTTTGATTTCATTGTTAAATAAATAGCCTTTACAAATTTTTAGTAATTCATCTACACCACCTTTGGTATAGGCAATATAGCTTTGATTAACTTTATTAACTGTTGTCATTAATTTTCTATCTGAATCAAATGGTACTTCTGCAATACGAACCATTCTATCATAAATAGATGGGTCAAAATTTAATGTAAATGCCATATCTACCAATGCCGTTTCTGTTGGGTCTCCTGTTAAGGTTCCATCTTTTGCAATTTTTGTATCATTACATAACATATTGGCATATACCAATGTGGTCATATCATCTGATACATTTTTACTATCGATTTCTTCTAAATCTTTAATTTCACCATTTAAAAATACTTTTTCGACTGTCATTTTGTTTTGTGTTAAAGTTCCTGTTTTATCTGAACAGATAACCGTTGCACTACCTAATGTTTCAACCGCTGGTAATTTTTTCACAATGGCATTTTTCTTAACCATTTTTTGAACACCTATTGCCAATACTATGGTTGATACAGCTACTAATCCTTCTGGAATGGCTGCTACTGCTAATGATACGGCTGTCATAAACATATGAATTGGTTCTTTTTGTTGGAATAATCCTATAATGAAGATAACCACACATATAACAATGGCTGTAATTCCTAATGTTTTTCCTAATTTATTTAATTTTTGTTGTAGCGGTGTAATTTGTTCTTCTGTGTCATTTATCATTTCTGCAATTTTTCCAACCTCTGTTGTCATTCCTGTTTCTACAACTATTCCTTTTCCTCTACCATACGTTACTAAACTAGATGAGAATAGCATATTGGTTCTATCACCAATTCCTACATCTTCTCCTTCAATCTTTTCTGTTATTTTATCAACTGGTACAGATTCTCCTGTTAATGATGCCTCTTGTGCTTTTAAATTGACTGCTTCAATAATTCTTAAGTCTGCTGGAATATAGTCTCCTGTATCCAATACAACGATGTCTCCTGGTACCAATTCTTTTGCTGGAACCACTGTTACATTTCCATCTCTTACAACTTTAGAAGCATGGTCTGTTAATTTTTGCAGAGCTTCTAGTGATTTTTCAGCTTTCGATTCTTGTGTCACACCAATTACCGCATTTAGGATAACAACAATTAAAATAATAATGGTATCTGTAACACCTTCTCCTTCTGCAACACCTACAACACCTGATACTATAGCTGCTATAATTAAAATAATGATTGAAAAATCTTTAAATTGGTCTATAAATCTCATTAATAATGATTTCTTTTTCTTTTCCTTTAATTGATTTAAACCATATTTTTCTCTTCTTTTTATAACCTCATCTGCCGATAAACCTGTTTCTTGATTTGTTTCTAGCTCTTTTTCAATTTCTGATATTTCCTTATTAAACCATTTTTTACTTTCCAATTTTTTTCCTCCTTTAATTCTTCTTTTGACAATTTCACTCTTATTTTATCCAAGTGGTGAAAATATATCAACATTTTCGTCCTATTTTGTTTAAAAAATTAAATATTTTTATCACTTATCTTTACATGGTAAACCTTCCTTTCTTGTTTAGGATTACATCTTTTTTATCTTTTTTTGTGTTATTTCAAGTTATCTCTGAGTTTATAGAGTTTCTTAGTTAAAGTTTCAGAAATAATTCTTGTTCATCAAAAAAAGACTTTCAAAAAGATTTTATTCCTTTTAAAAGTCTTGCTTACTTTTTTAAAAGCTTACTAACCAGATATAACTATCGCGACTGTTGATTAGTAATTAAAAGCTACTCCCTTTTAATATTTGGTGACCCCTACGGGAATCGAACCCATGATTCCACCTTGAGAGGGTGGCGTCTTAACCGCTTGACCAAGGGGCCATAAAATTTACTTAATATTTATATCATTTTTTTTAGGTTTCGTCAACCATTATTTATCATTTTTTAATGTCCAATCGGGCAAAAACGCCCAATTGGACAAAAAGCCATATTTATTCATACCATTCTAGTTCCCAATCATCTAATATAACCGTGTCTCCTTCACAAACGCCCATCTCTTTTAGTTTATCTTCAATTCCCATATTTTTTAAACATTTTTGTAAATAATACATGGATTCATTATCTTCAATATTAACTCTTCCCATTAATCTTTGAACAGCTCTTCCTGATACGACAAATACGCCATCTTCTATTTTTATTGTCCAATCATCCTCTTTTTCTTCCAATGTATATACTTTTCTATCTTCAATTTCTATTAGTTCTTCTTTTGGTAAGGTTTTTAATACTTCTGCTACATGATCGATTAATTCTTGTACACCTTGTTTCGTCGCTGCTGAAATTTTATATAATTCTAAGCCTTCTTTTTTAGCTAATTCTTCCACTTCTTTTATCAGTTTTTCATTTTGCACATCCATTTTATTTGCTACAATAATTTGTTTTCTAGTACTTAATTTTTCACTATAATTTTTTAATTCTTTATTGATTGTGTAAAAATCTTCTACTGGATTTCTACCTTCTTGTCCTGATACATCTAAGAAATGTAGTAATAATCTGGTTCTTTCTACATGTCTTAAAAATTGAATTCCTAATCCTATACCTTCACTTGCCCCTTCAATAATTCCGGGAATATCTGCAATAACAAATCCATCTCCATTTTTTGTTTTTACAACACCTAAATTTGGTTGTAATGTTGTAAAATGATAATTGGCAATTTTAGGTTTGGCATCTGTAACAATTGATAGAAATGTTGATTTTCCAACGTTTGGAAATCCTAACAAACCAACATCAGCTAATAATTTTAATTCTAGTATAACTTCTTTTTCTTCTCCTTTATCTCCATCTTCTGAAAATCTAGGAGCTTGTCTAGTAGAAGTTGCAAAATGAGAATTACCTCTTCCTCCTCTTCCTCCTTTTAGAACCAATTCTGTTTGTCCTGGTGTAGATAAATCTGCTACTACTTTTCCTGTTTCTACATCTTTTACAACTGTCCCTATTGGAACTTTGATATATAAATCTTTTCCATATTTTCCGTTACAATGGCTTCCGCTACCATTTTCACCATTTCCTGCTTTGAATTTTTTGTTATATCGAAAATCAATTAAGGTATTTTTATCTTTATCCACTTGGAAATAGATGTCTCCACCTTTTCCTCCATCTCCACCATCAGGTCCGCCTGCTGCTACATATTTCTCACGTCTAAAGGATACTGCTCCATTTCCACCATCTCCTGATTTTATGATAATTTTTGTATAATCTGTAAACATGTTATTCTCCTTTTATTCAAAATAATCTAATTGCATTGCTTTTTTTACTTTTTTCATTGTTTCTTTTGCCGTCTTTCTTGCTTTTTTGGTTCCTTCTTTTAAGATTTTATCCACTAGTTCTGGATTGTCTTCATAATATTTTCTTTTTTCTCTAATTGGTCTTAAGTATTCTATAACATTTTGGGCTAATTGTTTTTTACAAGCAACACATCCTCTTTTTCCTGCTCTACATTCTGCACATACTGTATCGATTTCTTCTTTTGTTGAAAATAGTTTATGATAATAGGCTACCATACATATATCAGGATTTCCTAAATCCTCTTTTTTTATTCTATTTGGATCTGTCACAGCACTCATGACTTTTTTCGTGATTTCCTCTTCTGAATCTGACAAATAGATTGCATTTCCAAGGGATTTTCCCATTTTTTCATTACCATCTAATCCTTTGATTCTTTTTCCTTCTGATAAAACAATTTTAGGTTCTACTAAAACTTCTCCATAAATGCTATTGAATTTTCTTACAATCTCTCTGCATTGCTCAATTAAAGGCTCTTGGTCTTCCCCTGCAGGAACCAATTCTCCTTCAAAAGTGGTGATATCTGCTGCTTGACTTACTGGATATCCTAAAAATCCATAGGTTACACTTTCTCCAAATAATTCTTTCTTTTGAGCAATTTCTGTTTTTACTGTTGGATTTCTTTGAAGTCTTGCAATGGTTACTAAATTTGAATAATAAACAGTTAATTCTGCCGTTTCCGGTATCATAGATTGAATATATATGGTTGTTTTTTCTGGATCAATTCCACATGATAAATAATCCATTGCTAATTCTCGCACATTTTTTCTTACTTTTTCTGGATTATTAAAATTATCTGTTAATGCTTGCACATCTGCAATTAAGATATACATATCATAGTCTCCACTATTTTGCATTTCTACTCTTTTTTTTAAGGAACCAAAATAATGTCCTATATGTAGTCTTCCTGTTGGTCTATCTCCTGTTAATATTCTCTTTTTCATTATTTATTCACCTTTTCTTTCTCTTTTTAATATCAACATTATACTAGATTATATGCAATTTTTCAAGTAAATTCCATTTAGAATATAAATAAGGGGTGGCATAATGCCATCCCCTACGGAGTTCTGATAAAGAGTATCCACTTTTCTTCTCCACACTTTTTAGATGCTACCTTCACGTCGAAGATCATGGAAAGGTCTATTATGACCTCTTTCATTTCCTTTTTCCTCTTGCATGCTGTCTCTACGAATTCTGTCATTTCCTTTCTTTCTCTTTTTTTCAGGTCATCTGAAAATCTTAATGAAACGATTCTTTTTCCTGTCTTTACTTTTTGAATAAACTTCAAATTCCGTACCTCATCATAAGATACTTTTGAATATTTTCCATCAAAAAAGTAATATTCTTCTAGTTTTTTCATGACTAAAACTCCTTTCTGCAACTCTTTATCACCTTATATTATACCATATTTTGCACTATTAGTAAAATCAAACACACATATTAGTTAGTATAAACTTTTAGTAGGGAAAATTTGATAAAAAAATTGAATAAGAGATACCAATTTGATAGAATATTTTT
>CALXFE010000024.1 GCA_944387545.1 uncultured Clostridia bacterium
CATCATTAAAATTTAAGAACTTAGATTTTAATTTCTAAGTTCTTACAAAAATTTTCCGAAACTTCTTGACACTAATACTTTTTTCTAAATTCTGTTATTTTTATACAATTACTACTTAACCAATATATCTTATACTTGTGTGAACTTTTATCGAAAACAATATCATACCACTCTATTTTTTATAAGTAATTTTACCATATTATATATTAGCTTTTGTCTATCTCTATTAAATCGAATGATTAACTCATATAATTCTTTATCCATATATCTTATTATATTTTCATTTTTCTCATTTAGAACATCATATATAGAAATATTCAAAAAATCACAGATTTTTATAAACTTTTTTAGCTCTATTCCTGTTTTCCCATTCTCTAATTTACTTATATAATTTATGGAAATATTTAAATATTCCGCCATTTCTTTTTGACTTATTTTATTTTCAATTCTTGTTTTTTGTAATCTTTTACCAATATTAGAAAAATCCAAATTCATATTATCACTTCTCCTTTATTGGTAAATATAACATTATGAGTTTTATTTGTCAATATATTTTAACATATTAGTAAAAATTATTTTTCTATACTTTTATGAGCATATATATTATTAACTATCTTTTCATATGGTGCCTGATTTTCTAATTCACCAGCTAATGTCATTACTTCTTGAAGTCTATTAAAACTTTCTTCTTCTAATACTGGTGTTTCGTTCCATGCATCTATATCTTTATATGTTTGGATTGCTTCTGTTAACATTTCAATACTTGTATCTGGAAAAAATTCTTGTATAACCGTTGCAATTTCTTTTGCTGTATGTTCTTTTACCCAGGTTTGCCCTTTATAAATGGCATCTGTAAAGTTTTGAATGATTTCTTCATTTGCTTCAATATAACTTTTTTTAGCAAAATAGGCTGTATATGGTATTTCACCTGCCTCTTCTCCAACTGATGCCACGACATATCCTTTGCCTTCTTGTTCTGTTAAAGAAGCTGTTGGTTCAAATAATGTTACATAATCTGCATTTCCAGCAGCAAAAGCGCCTGCCATTAAATCAAATTTAATACTATCATCTAATACCACATCTGTTTCTGGATTAATTCCATTTTTCTTTAATACATATTCTAATGTCATATAAGGTACGCCACCTTTTCTTCCTGGTATAATGGTTTTACCCTTTAAATTTTGCCAGCTAAAATCTTCTTCATCTGTTCTAGAAACCAACAATGAGCCGTCCTTTTTCGTTAACTGTGCAAATACTTCTGTGTAGTCTTCTTTCCCTTCATTATAGACATATATAGAAGCTTCTGGACCTGCAAATCCAATTTCTACTTGATTGGCTAACACAGAAGTCATAACGGCATCTGCTCCTTGACCAGTTGATAATTCAATTTTTAGTCCCTTGTCTTCAAAATATCCATTATAAATTGCTACATATTGTGGCGCATAAAAAACAGATCTTGTTACTTCACTAACATGAATTGTTTGTAAATCATTATTATTATCTTTGCTTTGTTTGTTTACAACAATAATTCCTATTGTTAAGACAACAAGTAAAATGAGAATAACAACCAAAATTATTCTTTTTTTATTCATTTCATACCTCCTTTTTTTCTATATCTTATGTTTATAATTAAGATATGTGAAATTTTAACAACAAAGAAAAAAGAATTATTATTACGAATGTAATCATAATTCTTTTAGATTCTATCTTTCTTCACTAGAAATGTTTTTTAACATATTTCCCTCTATAGATTGCATGTTTTCTTGGTGTCTATTACGTTCTAATAAATCTCTTGCAAAATTATTTCTATATGTATACATTTGTGTTCCAAAATCAACATATACACCTGGTAGACCTTCACACTCTTCCAAATATTTTCTTACATTTTGAGGTGTATTTCTTTCTAATTGCATATCTAGTATTTCCACTGTTTCCTGTGGATATTTTTTCATTAAATATGTCAATATATCTTTATAAGTTGAATAGCCTTTTTCTTCTCCTGGCACCCTCATTCTAGAAAAGAATTTTTCCTGTGCAACCTGTTGAATGTCCTCTTTTCTTAATGCCTCTTCTATAAAATTTTGATTTTCATAAAGTCCCAAAACCCTTTCATTATCATATAATGGATATAAATCTATTTTTCCATTGTTGTACTGCATAGACCAATTTTCATCATGTCTATCATAATTTCCATATAAGCTATCATATACTGCCATTTGAATTACTTTTCTTCTAACTTCTTGCACTCTTGCTTGTACATATGTTTCTGAATGTGTATCAAGCGCCCTATAAAAATCTCTTACACTTGTTTCAACAGAAGCGAAAACTACCTCTATATTATCATTTGCCTTTGACATACTAATATCATTATTTTGGATTAACGCTTTAAACTGATCCCTATATTTCATTTTAAATCTTTCTATTGCAATTTTACCTGGCTCTAAAATATCCCCTTTAGATAATTGGCTATAAATTATACAGCCATCCTTTTCTTCTGGAGTTCCATTATTTCTTTCTTTATGTATATTGGAATAATATTTACTAAGATAAGCCAATTCTGTTTCACAGGCGTTAATATCTGCTTGTACAGCTAATATGTTTCCTATAAATTCACCATAGTGATTTGCACAAAAAACTTTTCTATCTTTAAATGCATATCTTTTAGGTTTAAATAACCCCATTCTATGATTAGATGAATCTATATACCATCTTTTTCCCTTTAACTCTCCCACTTTTTCAAATTTGTAAGGAATAAATTCATCAATATTTCTAAAATTGAACATCTTATTTCTCCTCTTCTACCATATATTTATCTGTTACTAATATACCTTTTGTTTTTCTTAAGTATTCAAATTCATCATACGCATCCATTTCTAAATCTTCCAATAATTCCTTTAATTCTTCTTCTGATAATTTTTCAATCTTAGGTAATCTTACTTTAAAAATAGCAAAGATTTCATTACTTTCATATATTTTATCCAAATCATAAAAAGGAAGCATTGCCTTAGATATTACTTTTTCTTCTATTGCTTTTTCTACATGGGGCCTACTCATTTTAAAATAGTATTTTCCTTTTTCTTTATCTCGAAATAATGCTCCAATTAAATACTTTTTATTGGTTTTATAATCTATCCATTTTAAGTATAAATATTCCATTTATCCACCTCTTTATTCCTATAATTCTGGTGATTCATCTTCCTTACTTGATTCTTCTTTTCTACTTTTTTGTTCAAAATTTTTTATTGTATCATTGATTTCTTGTTGCCTTTCTAAAAATATTCTCTTAGCAAATTCTTTGTGTTCTTTAGATAATCCTGGACACACCTCTAATACTTCCTCTAAATCAGAAAACTTGTATCTTCCTATATCTTTTAATGAATCCATCGTTTCATCATAATAATTTTCTAATAAATAATTTAGGAATATAGTAGGTGTTGTTTTTTGGGCTTTCCCAGGTATTCCAATAAACGATGTTAAATTATTTTGCTTGAATTTTTCATATGCTTTTTCGTTTGTCATATATTTTACAATATCAGTTCTATTTTCTTGCATTCCCAAGATTTGTTCATTATCAAATAATGGATAAAAATCAATCTCATTTGTAAGTTGATTTACCTTTATTCCAAAATTCTCATCATGCCTATCTCTATTAGCAAATATTAAATCAAACATACACATGTCAAAAAAGTGTTTTCGCATTTGTGGAATTTTATCAGCCTGTTTGTTTCCACTATAAAGTTCTTCTAAACTTTTTAATATAATTTCAATATTTACATAATTTCTTTCTGATTCTGTATTTCCTCTTACTGTCATCTCTCTATATCTTTTAGGATATTCTTTTTTATAACTTTCAACAATCTCCTTTAATGTCTTAAAATTTTCTTCTGGTATTAGTTGATAATGACTAAGTACACCTTCAACCTTTACAATTTTATTGCTATATTTGTTCTTAACATCTATTTCACCTAATTCTACTTCACATGCTTCTTTTCCTAATTGTTTTAAAATTAGATACGCTATATATTCCGCATAATGATTTGCATATTCTTTATTATTTTTTAACTTAGAATTATATCCTCTTTTTGATTTAAAATGTCCTAATAATAAATTTCTGCCATTTCCTCTAAAGCTCATAGTTGCATGAACTTTTGAAGCTTCCATCGTAATTTCTCGTGTTCCAAAAGTACTAAAGTAATATCCATGTTGAGGATTTAATTTTTTTTGAACACCTAATTGTTCATGTATTTCATCACTTATTTCACTTAATGTCTTTACACGTAATAACATATTTACTCCTTTTATTTGTACCACATCTATTTTACCATAATTTGTGAAAAAATCAAGCTAGAATGATGTTTTATTTTATGTAAAATTAACATAACAGTCAAGATTTCTTATGATATCTTGACTGCTCTTTTTATCTAAATTTCTTTGATTTCATTATACACTTTTCTAATACTAATACAGCTAAATACATTAACCCTGCCACAATACCAAGTACAATAACACTTGCCATGACTAGATCTAACTTGAAAACTTGCCCTCCATATACAATCAAATATCCTAAACCTGCTTTGGATACTAAAAATTCTCCTGAAATAACGCCTACTAGCGAAAGTCCAATATTCACTTTTAAGGAATTGATAAAAGTAGAAATATTTGCAGGTAGCACAATTTTAGTTAATATTTGAAATTTAGTTGCCTTAAAGGTTTTTGCCATTTTGATTAAATCTTTATCTGTTTTCATAAATCCATTTAAGTTTTCTAAAATGGTAACAACTAATGAAATCGCAACTGCCATAACAATAATAGCTGGTGTTCCTGCTCCTACCCATATAATAATGACTGGTCCCAAAGCGACTTTAGGTAAACTATTTAATACGACTAAATAAGGTTCCAATACACTTGAAAGAAATTTTGACCACCATAAAATAATAGCCATCATGATTCCTAATATAGTTCCTAATAAAAATCCGACAACTGTTTCATATACAGTTACTCGAATATGCATTAACAAATCATTTGAACCCAAATTTGTTAAAGTTCCCCATATTCTACTTGGTTGACTAGTTATAAAGCTATCTATAACATTCATGTTGGCTAATATTTCCCATAAAGCTAGAAATCCTACCAATATAGCAATCTGCGTGATTAGTACCAATACCTTTCTTTTTCGATTATTTTTTAAATATATTTTTCTTTCTTGTGATATAAACTTATTCATCTATTCCCAGCTCCTTCCACAATGTATTGAAATATTGACTAAATTTAGGACTTTCTCTTACATTGATAGGATTTCGATTTTCTATTTCAAAATCAATTTTATGAATGTCTTTCACTTTTCCTGGCCTTTTTGTTAATACCACCACTCTATCTGCCATACTAATTGCTTCTGAAATATCATGCGTCACAATGAGAGCCGTTATTTTTTCTTTTTTTAATATAGAGTAGATATCATTTGTTACCATGATTCTTGTTTGGTAATCTAATGCAGAAAAGGCCTCATCTAATAATAAAATTTTAGGATTTGTCGCTAATGTTCTTATGAGCGCTGCCCTTTGTCTCATTCCGCCTGATAATTCTGAAGGATATTTATCTTTAAAATCATATAAATTATATTTTTTTAATAAGTTTTCTACATAGTTCTTATTTTTTTCATTTAGTTTTCCTTTTATTTCCAAACCTAAAATGCTATTACTCCATATATTTCTCCATTCTAGTAAACAATCTTTTTGTAGCATATATCCTATTTCTTCTGATATTCCTTCAACTTTCTTATTTTCTATGTAGATATCTCCTGTCGTTTTTTCTTCTAACCCACTAATAATAGATAATAATGTTGATTTTCCACATCCGCTAGGTCCTATAATCGATATAAATTCTCCTCTTTTTACTCTAAAATTGATATTATCTAGTGCAAGAATTTCACCTTTTTTGCTTTGATATTGTTTGCTTATGTTTTTTATTTCTAATATTGTATCCATATTTGTCTCCATTCCCTTCTTTTTCATTCAGATGCCCATAATTTTTGTTTATACTGCTTAATATATTTTATGTAAAATAAAATAGAGATGTGCTTTATTTACATCTCTATTTAAGTGAAAATAATTGGTTCAATCCCTCTAGATAAATTAATTCTTCTAATATCGTATTGTTTATTTTATCTGTATTAGACCTATCTAATACATTTATTACATTATATTTTAATTCAAGAATATGGTTGTCATAGGTTGTCATTTGAAAATAATGATGCATTGTTTTATTACCAGTATTTTTACATTGAAAATAAATTACAATCGGAATAATCGTTAATTTTTCTATACTTTCTTTATTCTGTTTTTGAATAATTTTCGTACAATCATTTAAAACATGGTATGGTAAACGAAAATTAATCTCTTTTTGATATATAATTAAATAAAATAAATTTCTGTTTGCTTTTTTATATATCACTCTCATTCTGTTTTTTTCTTTAACAAATTCTACATATTCTAAATTCTCTTTTATTTCTATATTTTTATTATGTACAATATCCTTTATAAAAATTGCTATTCTTCTTTTATCTTTAAACAAATATTCTATTATATTTCTGTATTGTTTTTTAGCATTTTTGTCCTGTAGTATGCTATATTTTTCAGTACTTTCATTAAATTTAAAATATTCATTTTGTTTTATATTATGTATAAATTTAATATAATCTTTATATGTAAAATGATGTAATATCCATATCACCTCCTAATATATTAAAGTTTATATTTGTTCTGGATTTTATAGATTAAAATATTTGATATACATTTCGATATAATTTGAATAAAAATATATAAATTAAAATTAGCTATATTAAAACATAAAAATGCAAAAAATACAATGATTTTTTGCATTTTATGTAAATTTTTTGATAATATAGCTTTTTTACAACGTTTTTAATCATGATATTATGTTCTTAATTTCTTCTTTCGACAAATATCTCCATTTTCCGAGTTCTATATTCTTTACACCAATTCCTGCAATCGCACTTCTGTGTAATGCAAGTACTTTATGACCAATTGATTCACACATCTTTCTTACTTGTCTATTTTTTCCTTCATGTATGATAATTTCCAGTCTTGTTATTTGTTTTTCTTCATCTATCTTTAAAATTTTTACTTTTGCAGGCTTTGTAATATATCCCCCTATATCTATGCCTTGTCTTAATTTGTCTACTTTTTCTTTACTGACAATTCCTTTTAATGTAACCGTATATGTTTTATCAATTTCATGTTTTGGATGTGTGACTTTATAGACAAACTCCCCATCATTTGTAAGAATTAAAGCACCTGATGTATACATATCTAATCTGCCTACTGGTACTAATCTTTCTTTTACTTTTACCAAATCTAAAACAGAATCACGATGAAATTGATCTTTTACAGTTGTTACATATCCAATCGGCTTATTTAGTAATATATATACTTTTCGTTCTTCTCGTTTTACAAGTTTATCATTGTATTTTATTTTATCCTTTTTCGGATTTATTTTCGTTCCTAGTTCTTTAACAACTTGTCCATTTACTTGAATTTTTCCTTGCAAAATGAATTCCTCTGCTTTTCTTCTTGAGGCAATCCCTGCTTCTGCTAAGTATTTCTGTAATCGTATTTCTTCCAAAAACGATTCTCCTTTCTGATTTTATCTTATATCATTCTCTATCCTCTACATTCTTTTTCTTTTATCTAAATCTTTTAATATATTTTCAAAATATTCTGGCAGTTTTGCTTCTAAATACATTGTTTCTCCTGTTGTAGGATGTGTAAATTCTAAACTTTTTGCATGTAGACATTGCCCCTTTATATTCCATTCATTTTTTCCATTTGAATATATTTCATCTCCCACAATAGGATATCCAATTTGTGATAAATGCACTCTAATTTGATGAGTTCTTCCTGTTTCTATATTCACTTTTAGTAAAGTATATTTGTCATACCTTTCTAGCACTTTAAAATGGGTTATTGCTTCTTTTCCTTTTTTGGTAACTGCCATTTTCTTTCTATCTTTTTCACTTCTTCCAATTGGCATATTGATAGTTGCTTCATTTTCTTTTACAATGCCTCTTACTAAAGCAATATATGTCTTTTTTACTTTATGCGCTTTTATTTGTTCACTTAAATGTATATGTGTTTTATCATTCTTAGCTATGATGATAATTCCAGATGTATCTTTATCTAATCTATGTACAATTCCTGGTCTAATTTCTCCTCCAATTCCGGATAAAGAATCTTTACATATGGCCATAATCGCATTTACTAAAGTCCCATCTGGATTTCCATTTGCTGGGTGTACCACCATTCCTTTGGGTTTGTTCACAACAATAATATCATCATCCTCATAAATAATATCTAATGGAATATTTTGTGCTTTTAATGAACTTTCTACAGGTATTTCCTCTTCTACCTGTATCGTATCACCTTGTTGCACTTTATATGATGGTTTTACTTTTTTTCCATTTACTAAAATTTTGTCATTTGCCAATAACCTTTGTATTGCTACTCTTGATGTATCTTCTAACTTTTCTGACAAATATGCATCTATCCTTTTACCATCTTCATATACTTCAAAATATTTCATATATATTCATGTCCTTTCACAAGATTTGTTATTCTATATCTTCCATATCCTTTATACAGATTTATGTGGCTTATCTTCTGTATTTTTTTCTTTTGCTTGTCTTTTATTAGACAACTCTTTTGCTGAAAAAGATGCAAATATGGCAACAAATGATAACCAGCCTATAACAATACAAATATCTGCGATGTTAATAGGCGGAAAATTAGCAAAATTGATAAACTCTACTACCGCTCCTCTAAAAATTCTATCTATGATATTACTTATACCACCTGCTAAAGCAAATGTTAATAATATTTTTGTTTTTTTCTTTATAAACTGATTATTACTTTTTATAATTCCAAAAATAATACATATAATTATAAAATTTGTTAATATATTCAAAACCTTGGATGTATCTTCATAGGTTCCATTATTTATTTCATTTACTTTTAATATCCATACATTTGGTATTATGGTTACCTCTCCATAATGTATCATTAAAGCTTTCGTTATCTGATCAATGAATACTATCATAACGATAATGATTCCAATAAGTATATATAACTTTTTTAACTTTCTCTTTTCTTCTTTTTTCATGAATCCCTCTCATAACATTTTTATACACTTAGTCTTTCATATATTGTAAAATATTTATCTTCATATAGTTCTTTATAATTAGGGTCTTTTGTTTTTTTGATAATCATGTTCATTTTTGAATTTTTATATGTGATAACATGTGTGATTCCATATTTTTCAAATGTATCTTCATAAAAAGTACCTATACTAGAAGTATCTATAAAGTCCATAAATATATCCTCTTTTTTACCGCTAAATTCTGGTGCATATAAATCTGCTCTCGAGTCAATAAATACAGGTATTCCTCTATATATCATATAACTACCATAGTTATATTCATTGTAAAATTTGGCTGTTCCTAAATCTATATTTTCTAATATATAATCACATGCTTGAACAGGATAAGCCGTCTCATCTATATAGGTATCATTTTCTTTCGGTTCATAAAAATGACAACTTAATAATACCATTATACAAATCATAAATATATAGCCTACCTTAGTTGTCATTATTTTAAAAGCCTTTTCTAATCCATTTTTGGTATATAGTTCTAAAAGTCCACATATCATTTTATTAACAATTATTACACCAATTATACAAAACATGGTAACCTGTCTTCTAGAAGCTAGCATCAAATAGCATAATCCAGCTATCATAAACAAATCGCTTAGTTTTATTTTTGTTTTTGTAAAAGTTAAAATTGCTAAGATTAATACAATTGCTGCTAATGCTTCTTTTTCATCTACAATTGTCATTGGTAAATGTTCATTAATATTTTGCGTTGTATTTCCTTGCATTGTTTTATACAAATATGTATAAGGTGTATCCCCTAGTGGTGTTAATAGTCCTGTAAATGTACAAATAATCATTATCAACACTAACCATTTTACATTTTTATTTTTCGTAAATCTAATCTTATACGGATGATTTAATTCTTCTTCTCTCTTTATTTTTATTTTTTCATTTTTAGCAATAATTGTTTTTAATTTTTCTTCTAATTTTTGTTTTTTATCAACATTTTTTCCTGATTTTGTTAATAATTTTATTCTAAGATTTAATAATCTTATTTTAATTTTTCTATAGATTGCTATTTCCGCTATGATAGCAAGTACATATTCTGCTATATATGGTAAGAATAAAATAAATATAAATGGCCAAACTGCTACATGTAAGTTTGCAATTAATGTTGAAATTAATACTAATCCAACTACATATCGAATTTTTCTATTTTTTAAAAACATCTCTATAAAATAGATAATCCATACAAATAAAATAAATGTAGCCAATTGTGCTCTAGCAGCGATATATCCTCTTAATATATATATAACAATTGCTGTTAAAACAAATGAAATCAGTTGGTTTTTCGCTATTTTTGTATTAACTATGTATAAAGAAATGCCTAATATAACTGTTAATATACAAGTCGTTACATAAATTCCTGTCATTCCAAAAGCTGAATATATCTCATATGTTATCAAGTCATATAGCCAATGTGGGTATGTATATGCTAAATCCTCATGCCATGAAAAGTGATCTTGCATATCAATCCCTGTTTTGGTTATCTGTTCTCCTATTTTTATCGTATAAAATGTATCATTTTGTAATGTTACTGGTGTCATTGCAATACAAAATATAGCAATTAAGATAATGGCTATTATTCCAAAAATCAATTTAGAATGAAATCCACGCTTTCCATTTTCGTTTTTTTCTTTTTTCTCTTTTTGTTTAAACATTTTTCTCCTCCACAAAACGATTTTATTATATTTATTTTTAAATGTATTATATATATTCTTTAGCATTATACCAAAAAAAGTTCGTAAAAACTAGAGTTTTTACGAATAAAGCAAAAAATAAGATTACAAATCCATGTAATCTCACTTTTATTCTTTATATCTTATTTATACAGCTTCTTTGTTTTCTGTTTCTGCTGTATTTTCATCATTATTTTCCTCTATTACTTCTAGACTACCTACTGAAACTTCATAAGCTACTCTTGTTTCAACACTTCCATCTTCATGTTTTTTCTCATAAGTTCTTGATTGTACTCTACCAACGATTTTTATTTGTGCACCAACTTCAAGGTTTTGACAAAATCTTGCGTTTCTTCCCCATGCGATACATGGAATATAGTCTGATTTATTATATGCTCTATTTACGGCAAGTAATATGTCTGCAATCTCTCTACCAAATGGTGTTTGTCTATATATTGGTTTTTTACAAATGTAACCAACTAATACCACCTCATTTGTAATAACATCTTTTTTGGTCATTTCATTTTCTTCTTCTCTTTGTTCTTCTTCTGTTATAACTTTAACGTCTTTGGCAAATACAGTTAAAATTAATCTGTTTTTTTCACTTTCATAACTATTATATGATCTAAATTGTCCTTTTACTAATAATTTTTGTCCTTCACTTAATGTCTCTTCATTAATTAATCTTTCTGAAATTGTGATAGGTATTATATCTGCTACACCACTTAAACGAGGTATCTCTAAATTAAAGATATAAAATCTTTCACCATATATTTCATGACTAAATTTTTTTTCTCCTGTAACCTTTCCAACTAGTGTTAAATAGTTGTTTTCTAAATAATTTGTATCCAATTTATTTTCCTCCTTAAATTTTATTTTATCAATTGTATTTTTCACGTGCATTAGCTTACAATACTTATTATACAACATTTTCCTGGTTTTGTCTACATAAAAAGTTAAATTTGTAATTTTTTTACAAAAAATCCTTATTTTTCAATCGTTTTCCTGTTTATAAATGAAATAAATTGAAAATATTGCTAACAAATCCTCTATTGATACTTGTTCATATTCTTTCAAATTGATACTTATTTCTCCCATTTCCATTTCATTTTCTTCTATGTTTTTTATATTTCTTTGTAAATATATAATCGCCTTGTCATTCTGAATACTGGAAATGGTTATTGTTGATTTTTGATTTAATCCATATGTGATACAATTAACCATTTTATCAGGTACTATTTGGGTACCAGTACATATATCTGAATTTATAATAACATATTTACAATGATTACATATTTGATTTACGAAATCTTTTTGTGGGGTAGACATATTTATTTGATTTGATAATACAATTGTTTCAAATGTAATATTTCTCATATTTTCTATATTACTTGCATTGATATTAATGAATTCCAAGTTGTTTCTTTTTAACATTTTCATTATATGTTTTCTTATATTCTGAAATACTACATTACTTGCAAAAATACCAATAAAATGCATTTTTCTATATCTCCTAAAAAATCTATATTCAGTTTCCCCTATTTTTCCAGTTTTATACATATATTAATTATGTTTTTGTGTTCCATTTACATCTATGCTATAATTATCTTTATATATTAATTCTGATATTTTTACTACTTGTAAATTTTTTTCTTTTATATTTTTTAATATGCTATCTAAACTATCTGCTGTATGTTCTGTTCCATTATGCATTAAAATGATATCTCCTGGAGAAATTTTATCTTTTATTCGATTCCACATTTCATTTCCATTGATACCTGTATAATCTAATGTGTCAAGACTCCATTGTATTGTATAATCCCCTTTGTCTTGTGCTGCTTTTATGACTGTCTGATTATATTCTCCATATGGCGCTCTATATAAATTGGTTCTGTTTCCTGTAATTTTTTCAATCTTATCATTACTTTTTTCCATTTCTTCTATATTTTCTTCATAACTTAAATTATTCACGTGTGGATGTGTATTGCTGTGTGTTCCAATTTCATGACCTGCTTCATATATTTTCTTTACTGCCTCTGGATATTTATCCATCCAATCACCCACAATGAAAAATGTAATTTTAGTGTCATTTTCATCTAATATTTTTAAAATATTATCTATATCATCTGCATTCCATGCACAATTCATAGTCAATGCAACCTTATTGTCATCTGTTTTTACATTGTATATAGGTAACATTTTTTCATTTACGGAGGAGGTTGCAATTGATTCTTTTTTATTGGTTAATGTTCCTGCCATGCAAAACAATAATAATACAGTTATAATCGATATGAAATAGGTATATATTTTTTGTTTATCAAATATTATAAACATATCTCTCCTCCTATAGGTAAAGTCATGATATTTAATATATATGTCCTCTATTTTAATTTATTCCATATATTTATATCTCTATATTGTTACCAAAATAATTTCCTATGTTTCTGAAAAATAACTTATGATTCCATTATAAATTCCCCAAGCTAATTTGTCTTGATAATTATCTTGTAATAATTCTTCCTCTTCTTGTGGGTTTGAAAGGAATCCACATTCTACAATAGATATGGGTATTTCAACATGTTTCATAATATATACGCTATTTAATTTCATAGCAATTCTATGATTTTCCTTTTGTATCGCTTCATTTAAATTTTCTTGTATTTTCTCAGCTAGATTTTTACTTTGTTCATTAGTAGAATTATAAAATGTTTGCCAACCATAATATTGTTGTGCATTTATTTTATTTAGATGAATTGAAACAAATATATCAGCTGAAGATTCATTTCCTATCTTTACTCTATTATGGATATCTGAAACCTTTTTTTGTTTTAATGTTTTGGAATCTAAATCATAGATTGCATTTTCGTCTGACCTTGTAAGGATTACTGTACATCCTGATTGTTCTAGTAATTGTTGTAATTTTAATACAATTTTTAAATTAATTTCTGCTTCAGTTGTTCCATTTTTGCTTTCAGCACCGCTCATCTGGCGTACCATGACCAGCATCTAGTATGACCACTTTTCCTGAGACAGGCAATGATGTTACTTGAACAGCATCTCCAATGTTTCTTTCATTTCTTGTGTTAACCAATGTATTTTGTCCTATATACACTGCAATACTCATAAAAACAGAAAAAAATATAATAAACACTCTTTTTTTTGCAAAACTTCTCATCTTACACTCCTAAAGTTTTTATTATATGTATATGTTTCATTTATATTTTTATGTGATATATAAAAAAATTACAGACTTTTATATCTGTAATTTTCTAGTATATTCTGTATTATGATAAATTCTTCATTCTTGAAATCATCCAATTTATTATAAAATTTCTTGATATTTTTTCTTTTTGTCTATATTTTTATTTTCTTCTATCTACTGCATAACTGCTTCCCATTACAGATTTAGCAGCATGTTTTACTTGTGCACCTACCTCTCCTATTTCAAGTATATTATGAAATCTTCCTGGGTCTGCTACTACAACACCTATCGAAAGAGAGGTTAATGGGAATTGCTCTATAATTCCTTTTCTATTTTCTACTTCTATATATCCTTTTTCTATATCTTTTTCCGTAAAAAATCTCTTCACATTGTTATCAAAAATAGCTAATATTTGTTGGCATACCTTTTCACAATTTGTTGATGGTAATATTGCTACAAAATCATCTCCACCAATATGTCCAACAAATCCCTCTTCTTCTAAACCACTATGTACAGCATTTAATATGGTTTCTGCTGTAAACTCTATAATTTGATCTCCTTTTACAAATCCATACACATCATTATATGCTTTAAAATTATCTAAGTCTAAATATAATACAGAAAATGGTTCTTTTTTTGCTATTCTTTTCTTTAATTCTGCATGTATCTGAACATTTCCCGGCAATCCAGTAAGCGGACTTACTCTTCTATTATTAGCTAACAGTCTATTTAAATTCTTTACTGTATAATACAAATATTCTTCATCTACAGGTTTTTTTATATAATATTCTATAGATTCTTTTAATATTTTCATTCTATGTTCTTTATCACTATTAGAAGATACAACAATGACTGGTGTTATTGTATTATCTTCGTCTCTTCTTATTTGCTTACAAAGTCCTACGACATCTCTATCTATTGCATCTTCATTGATAACAATTAATGAGGGAATATTTTTTAGTGCAATATCGATTTGCTCTGATTTTACACTAATAAATTTATAATCTTTATCCTCTTTAAACAATTCTCTAAATATAACGATAGATGAATCATCATCATCGATAATATAAATTTCTTGCACCATATTATTCACCCTTTTTTCTCTTTTTTAATTTTTTATGTTTAATTTCATTTTTTTTGTTGAGAATTTCTGAAAATTCTTTTGTGTCAATTGCTGGGAAGGCTTTTTTCAATCTATATGTTCTTCTATATAGATTTCTTAATATTTTATTTCTTTTATCTTTTAATTTACATACCAAAGTTTGTATACTTTCGTTTGCTGAAGATTTTTCTTTTTCTTTGATTTCTAATAGCTTTTCTTTAATTTGTTTGTTTAATTCTTCTATTTTCTTCAATGTTGATTGTATATTTTTAATTTTTACAACACTTATAATGGCATCTATGAATAATATCAAAGCGACTATAGTAGATGCAATTGCCATATATTGAAAATTCACATATGTTAATATTTCTATGATAAATGGATGTATATACCTTATAAATAAAACACCTAATACACCCCAGGCTAGAGAATTTGTTAAACAAATTCTTCCTTTATAATTAAATTTATGGTCAGAATAGTCCCAATACTTTGTTTTAAATAATTTTTCTAAAAATACACCTACAATATATTCCCAGAAACTTAATGCTATCAATGCAATAAAAAATAAAAGAATTATATTATTTTTAAATGAATTTAAAAATAATATCATTATAATAGCTCCAAATCCATATATGGGACAAAACGGTCCTATAAGAAATCCCGTATTAATTATTTTTTTTTCACAAATAGATCTTACGATACTTTCTAAAACCCATCCTAAAAATGAATAAATCACAAAATAAGTTAATATATGAAAAAAAGTATTTGCCATTTTTTCCCCTTAATCCATTTCCCCTACATATCCTATTATATGTAGGGGAATTTTATCTAATCTATTTTTTTGCTTTTACCCTTGTCGTGTCAGAAGCAATTCCATCAATATTATATGCTGTTATCTCTAATCGGTTTTCATCTCCAGTATTTAATTGTAGTCTATATTTAAGTTCTTTCTTTCCATCATCAACTGTAATCGTTTTTTGTTCCCCTCTAATAATGAAATCAACTTTTTCTAATCCTGTTTCATCTGTAATTGTAATTAAATAATTCTCTTTTGCTTCGTCTAATCTTATTTCTATTGTTGGCTTTGTAACCCCTTTTACTTTTTGTTCTTTTGTTATTGTTTTATTATTTATATCTACTAAAATGACTGTTAAATTGTGTTCACCCATTGGTATATCAATTTCTTGATCAACTGTTGTTGCATTAATATCTATTCTTTGTTCTTCTTCATCATCCCATCTATATGTCATATATGAAATTTCTGTTTCATTTTCTGCTGTTATTTTTATTTTACTTCCTGAAATAGATAAGTTTATGATTTCTTCTGCTGTATATTCTTTATCTGTAGAAATTTCTTGTCCTTGTATATCTATTGCTTTTACATGCAAAGTATTTACACCACCTGGAATTTCTATTTCTTGTTCTATATATTTTCTTCCATTACCTGTTATTGTTTGTATTTCACCGTCATTCCAGCTATATTCTATTCTATCAATTGCTTTATCATGTGTTATTGTTAATGTTAATGCTGTGTTATCTTCATTAAGCGTTTCTGTAATTACTGGTTTGGTTACTTCTGAATTTTTATTTTCATTATCTTTATATATAGCATATGAACCTGTACCTATTATAAAAATGCCAAATATTATCATTATGATAGCAAATACTCTAACAACTGTTTTTATATCTGCTGGTCCTCCGTTCATTTTTCCCTTATTTTTTTTTGTTGTCGTATTACTAGTAGATAGAATTTGATTCATATTATTCACCTCTTTAGTTCTTTCATGGAAAATTATACCATACCCCCATTTAATTGTAAAGAATAATAGCTAAATAAAATAGGACATTTTACTGTCCTATTTTTTATTTTACCCTTTTATTTTTTATTTATTATAACACAAATCTTTTAATTAAGATTAGTCCTCCTGCCAATGTAATTAACACTGTAAATCCTAATGTGAAATAGATTCTTACCTGTCCAGTTTCAATTGATATCAATACTGGTGCATCATCTATATCATCTTCTCCTGGTTTCTTGTTATCTGGTGTTGAATCTCTATCTGGTACATCTTTATCATTATCGTCTTCTGATATCTCTGCTGTATTTGTCATGACGCCCATATTGTCTTCTCCATTAATCCATGTCAATACGACTTCTACCTCTGCTGATTCTCCTGGTTGTAATAATGTATTTTCTAACAATCTTGTTGAGATGATATTATTTCCTTCATCTGTCCATCCTGGATTATCTTCTGCTACAAATCTTAATCCCTCTGGTACATAATCCGTTATCTCTTTTGCATATCCTGCGATATCTCCTTCATTTGTTACGCGTATTGAATATCTAAATTTTACTGTTACTTTATTTATGTCTTTTCTATATAACTCTACTTTTACTACTGGCTCTGGATCCATTTCTGCTGTATGTCCTGTTTGTGTCACTGTTTCTTTTCCATCTTCAATTACAATTGCTTCTGTTACCCATTTTCTTAATGCTAAATCAAAATAGGTTAGTTTAATAAATTCTTGATCTTGATCATCTTCTCCGTCATTCCATTCATCTGGAGTAGAATCTACATCGTCTACTGGATTTCCATCTTCATCACTATCATCTGATATTTGTGCTGAGTTTACAATGATTCTATCTGATCCATTTGGTTCTACTACTTCAAATGCTACTTTAATATCTTTATAATCCGGATTTCCTTCTCCTATTTCTTCTTCTGCATTAAATGCTTGTAATAGGTTTTCTCCTGCTGTTTCTTCTTGTTCTTTTGATAAAAAGTCTGTTCTAATTTTTACTGCTTCTTCTTCATTTTCTGTTACATTTCCTTCTGCATCATACATTACCCATCTATATTCTGTATTTATTTCATTTTGTGGTAAGAATTTTAATCCATCCGGTATATCATCTGTAATTTCACTTGCATATCCTGCTATGTCTCCTTCATTATATACTCTGATTGTATATTCTACTACATTTCCTGTTACCACTTCTACTGGGTCTTTTGTATGGTTATATGTGATTTTGTCTTCCTCTCTATCATAACTTACTTCTGGTATTCTTGTTGTTACCTCATCTTCATCTACTTTTGTTATGAATTTTCTTAACGCTAAATCAAATTCTTGTAATATAATATTATCATAATCTTCATCATCTTCATATTTTACCCAGTTGTCTGTACTTGAGTCCCTATCATCAACAGGGTCACCATTACTATCTGCATCTTCTGTAATTGCTGCTTCATTTCTTATAATTCCGATATCTGGATTTTCTGCTACTACTTTAAAAATAACGGATACTTCTTTATAGTCTGGATTTTTGTTTGTCTCTGTATCAGTATAATTTGTATCTGGGTCAAATGCTTTTATTAAATTTGCTCCTGGAGTAGTTATTTCTTGTCCTTTACCTTTTCCTAAATAATTTGTTGAAATTTTACTTGAATCTCCATTTACATATGTCCATCCCATTGATACATTAAAATCCACTGCTGCTAATTCATCTCTATCTGTTATAGGGTTCATATTAGCATCTACATTTGTTCCTAAAAATTCTAATCCTTCTGGAATATCCTCTGTAATCTCTTCTGCATATCCATCTATATTTCCTTCGTTATATATTCTAAATGTATATGTAACTAAGTCTCCTGAACTTACTGCAACAGGTTCTTTATTCATTTGATAGTCTGCTGTTGTTTCAGTTCCATTGGCTAAGTTTGTAATGTCTACACCTAATAATCTTTCTGGAACTTTTTCTCCATTTACTTCTGTAATTCTCTTAATCAATTTTAAGTCAAACTCATTCTTTTCAACTATTAATTTTTCAAAATCATCATCATCTTGTTGACCTTTATAGAAATAGTTTGGATCTGCTAAATTGTCTTGATTTTCTGTACTTCCTTTATAATTATCCATATTGTCTTTATTCACATTTGGTGCTGTTCCTGGTTCTGAATCTCTATCTTGTCCTACTTGATTTGTTATGACATTTCCATATTCATCTATTTCTTCTGATATCCATGCTACGTTTGTTAATATTTTTCCATTTTCATTTGTATCTACAATACATTCTATTTCTATTGTCTCTGAATCTAATTGTCCTTCTTCATATGCTGTTAAGTTATTTCTATTATCTGCATTTCTTGTTATTGTTACTCTATTTGTTCCTTGGTCATAACTTGCTGTAAATCCTTGTGTATTTATTTTTGAATATGTTAATCCTGTTGGTAATTGATCAATAATTTGGGTTGCTCTTCCATCTAGGTCTCCCTCATTATATATTGTGATGTTATATGTTACAACAGTTCCTTCTTCTACAGTTACTGGGTCTTTTCTATGTTTATATGTTGCAGTTGTTCCATTTTCTAATGTACTTTCATCTATTACTGGTACCCTGCTATTGGCTACTGCTACACCATCTATTTTTGTTATATATTTTCTCAATGCTAAATCAAACTCTTGTGGTATTCTTTCCACTTCCATTAATGGTTGTGCTTCCCCTTCTTTTGCTGATGCATATAATGTTAATTTATTTCTATGTTTTGCATTTGCATCTGCATATTGATTTGCTTCTTCTTTTGCTGTATCAATTAAGTATCTATATAATTGTACTGCTTGTTGTTGTCTTGCCAATCCATATGCTGGATATTTTTCTGATCCATATCCTGATAAGTTTTTATATGTTGTTCCATTGTCTGTATACCATAACCATGTCTCTTCATCATATTTGTCATATTTATTATTTTCTTCTCCATAATTTGTAAAATACCACATTGCTGCTTGTTGTACTGACTCTATCTCATCATCTGTTATGTTATACTCTTCTCCTAAGCCCGCATACTCTTGTTGTATTGCTAATACGCCAGCATCACTTAATAGCTGTTGCTTTTCCGCATCAGTGGATTGTCCTGGTATATAAATTAGATTTGCTAATGCTAACAATTCATTATAATGTCCACCATTTACCAATCCATTTAATATACTATTTTGATTTGCTATTTGCGTTCGTTCTGTATACATATCAAATTTCAAATTATATTCTTGTGTGCCCTTAACACCCGCTCCTGCTGTAAATCCTACTCCTGCTTTTATACAATATACATTGGTTTCTGTTGGGTCATTGGTATTTGCTCCACTATATTTTACAATATTCCATATTTTTGCTGCTGTTGCCTCTCCTTGTCCTCCATTTACATTTGGGTTTCCTATAGAATATCCCATTCCACTTTCTCTTAATTCGGTTATTCCAAAATATAAGGATGGGCTCATCTCCGCCGCCTTTACAACATTTGGTATTATTGCTAAGCAAACTATTAACAATATAGTAAGTAAGCATTTAATAAAACTTTTGTTACTCATAGATATCTCTCCTTATTATTAATCAGACTATACTTATATTTTACATCTTTTTTCCATTTAGTCAATAACATTTTTTTCTTATTTTATTCTATAAATATGTTCACTTTATAATTCTTTAGGGATATACATTTTCTAAGCTATTATAAAATTTGCATACTACCATTACAATTATATTACATTTTCGTTATAAATTCAAGTATTTATGTTAATTTACTTATCTTTTCCTTTATTCCGTAATATTAATTACATTTTTATTTTTTAATCATATTTTTATTCAAATTTTCATAACATTATTTAGAGGTATTATTTTATGAAAATTTCTTCGATTTGTTATAAATTTATTTTACCATTTTTTCTTGTTGTATGTATGACTAACTGTGTTTTTGCAGATGATATCTTACCACTCGAAGATGATTTCGATATTTCTGGAATTTTGAGTGATATTGAAAGTATCGAGACCAATAGTAATATTACACAAGAACCTACCATAAATTCTAGAGCATATGTTGTGATTGATAGAAAATCTAATACTATTCTTATTGGTAAAAATGAAAATCAAAAGAAAAAAATGGCTTCTACTACTAAAATCATGACTGCACTTGTTGTCATTGAACATACAAACTTATCTGATACAGTTGAAATTTCTAAAAAAGCCGCTTCTACTGGCGGATCTAGACTAGGTTTAAAAACGGGAGATAAGATATCTGTTTCCGATTTATTGTATGGTTTAATGATGCGCTCTGGAAATGATGCAGCAGTAGCCTTAGCAGAATATGTTTCTGGATCTATTAGTAACTTTGCTGAATTGATGAATCATAAAGCCTTAGAATTGGGACTCACTAACACACATTTTGTTACACCACATGGATTAGATGAAGATGAACATTATACAACAGCCTATGAATTAGCTATTTTATCTAACTATGCTTTAAATAATAAAATTTTTGCTAAAATTGTTGGTACTAAAGATTATACCATACAGATTAATGGTTATCCAAAAGCACTTACAAATACAAATGAATTATTAGGTGCTTTAAATGGAGTCTATGGAGTAAAAACTGGTTTTACAAATGGCGCCAATAGATGTTTAGTAACAGCTTGTAAAAGAGGCGATATGGATATCATATGTGTCGTTCTTGGTGCTGATACAAAAAAATATAGAACTACTGATAGTATAAAACTAATTGAATATGCTCTTCATAATTTTACATATGTAAATATTGAACAAATGATTTCGAATGATTTTGAAACTTGGAAAAAAAATAATCTTAATTCCTTTGTAATATATAAAGGAAAATCAAACAATTTGGATTTAAACTATGAAACAATACCATATCCTATGATTCCTATAAGAAATGATTTAGTTAATAAGTTTAATATTTTTATCACCCATACTAGGGATTTAGATGCTCCTATTTATAAAAATACTTCTATTGGAAAAATCACATTAGAATTAGAGGATAAAATAATTTATTCTGGTAATATTATAATTTATAATGAGATACAAAAGAAAACAATATTAGATTATTTATCTTATTTTGTTAAAAATTTTGCTAATATTTTTAATCATTGTATTTATGGATTATAAAAAAATAGAGAAAATAAACTTTCTCTATTTTTTATTTTACGTTTTCTTTTATGTATTCCACTACATCTCCTACTGTTACAACTTTTTCTGCATCACTATCTGGAATTTCTATATCAAATTCTTCTTCTAGTGCCATTACTAATTCAACAATATCTAATGAATCAGCTCCTAAGTCATCTATAAAAGATGCTTCCATTGTAACTGCGTTTTCAGCAACTCCTAATTGTTCTACAATTATCCCTTTTACCTTTTCTAAAACTTCTTCTGAACTCATCTTCTCGAGTTCACCTCCTCTCAAGTTTGCAAATAATCTATCCTTTTGATATTTTGCTTTTCTAAATTCATTTATATTATATGTTTGTATATTTGTCAAGTAAATTTTATAAATATTTTTCTTTTTATACGATTAAGTCAAATTTCTTCTGTATCTTCCTATTCTCCTTTCATATTTTTTATATGATTATTAATTTTTTTATTTTCTTATTTTTACTTTTTCTTTTTCTTATTTTTTATTTTTCTTCTCTGGTCTTTTGGAATTCTTCTATCATTTTGTCTACTGCTTTATTTTCAACAAACTTTTCTGCTTGTATAATAGTATATTCAAATAATAGTTCATCACTACTTCCATGTGCCTTGACAACTGGTTTTTTTACTCCTAAAAATAATGCTCCACCATAAGATTTATAATCCATTGTTTTGCTAAAACGCTTTATAGCAGGTAATGCAGGAATAGCTAATATTTTTGATAACAGATTCTTTGTTAAACTTTCTGTTAAGGTTCTTTTTACAAATTTTCCTAACCCTTCTGTTGTTTTTAAAAATACATTTCCTGTAAATCCATCTGTTACAATCGCATCAATTTTTCCTGAAAAAGCATCTCTACCTTCTACATTTCCTACAAAATTAATGTTTAGTTCTTCTGCTTTTTCTTTTAATAAATTATAACTTTCTTTTACTAAATCATTTCCTTTCGTCTCTTCTGTTCCAATATTTAGTAATCCAATAGCAGGATTTTCTATTCCATATGTATTTCTTAAATAGATACTAGACATTTGTGCAAATTGTAACAAATTAATTGGTTTACAGTTTGTGTTAGAGCCTGCATCAATTAACAATAATTGGCTTTTATATGCTGGTAATATTCCTGCTAATGCTGGTCTATCAATACCTTTGATTCTCCCTACTAATAATGTTGCTCCTGTAAGTAAAGCCCCTGAATTTCCAGCTGAAATAAACACATCACCTTCATCTTCTTTTAGCATTTTAAATCCGACTACCATAGATGAATCTTTTTTGTGTTTAATAGCAATTGTTGGTGTATCACACATTTCTATTGTTTCAGTTGCATTTTTTATCTTCAATCTGTCAGAAATTTCTTCCATTTCTTTTCCGTAGAATTCTTTTATCTTATTTCTTATTATTTCTTCTTTTCCTACTAATATGACTTCTGCTTTTACTTTGTTTATAGCATTTACTGCTCCTTTTATATTGGCATCTGGTGCATTATCTCCACCCATGGCATCTAATATAATTTTCACTTTTGATTCCTCCAAATCGTACTTATTTCATTCTATTATTAACATTAATATTTTATTATTGTTTTCAGAAAAAAGCAAGTATTTTTACTAAATAAATATGATACATAAGAATATGGGCGCTACCTAACAGGTAACGCCACTCTACGTCTGATTACATTATAAATCAAAAGTAATGTAATCCACTAGTTTAGAAATGATGATTCCATTTTCAAGCTTGTGAATATTTTCAAAAGAAATATAGGTTAATGCTATTTGTTTCAAGTTTTTCTCATATGTTGTAAGTGATATAGGCTTTATTTTCAGTCTATCTGCTACTACTTTACGCAGCTCCACTTGATTTTTACATAAATCTCTATAAGAAAAATATACACACAATATTTCCAAATACTTTTCCATAAAATTCTTTGTGTGAAATTTTGTCTTACAATTCGGATTACTTTTAGCCTTCTTAAGAAATTTTTCTGCCTTTTTTCTAAAGCATATTTCGTCTGCTGTCCTTGCTATAGAATTCTCTGTCGCTTCTTCTCTGACTTTTTCTTTTTCTTCTCTCAAAGTTATGATCAAATCACTAAATAACATTCTCTCCTTGTTTGATTCAAGAATCAATTCTCTTGCTAGTTCCCGTATTTTTTCACTCATGAAATTTTCCTCCTTTTGCTTTCATTCCTTTATTTTATCATATAATTTACATAATTTCAATCTTTCTGAAAGTTTTTACATTCTGCAAAAGAAAAAGATCACTAAAAATGTACTGAACCCAAAAAATTGGACATTTTTTGATTAGGTACTAGGCAGCTTGGGAATGAACTCTGTATTGTAC
>CALXFE010000025.1 GCA_944387545.1 uncultured Clostridia bacterium
TTCAAAGTAGTCATATTGTGTATTTCAAACTATATATTTATCAATAAAGTGTGACATATGTTTGACAAACCTACAATATGGATTAGAAAATTTAGAAGAATAATTTGACTTTTACCAATTTATATGCTAATATATAGTTAGCTTAAGCAAATGTGTCTTTAATCGTATGAAGTCAATTTGCTATCAGTATGTGTACTGCAATTGCACATACTATTTTTTTTGACAAAAAATAAAAAGTAGGAGTAAACTGCAATTTTACTCCCACTTCCGACTATGTAATGTATACCTCTAGTCTTTGTCTTTGTCTGTTTCTTCAGCTTTTGATTTCTCTGCTAAAAGCATATCTATCAATTGCCAAATCAAATCGTATGAAGTCATAGTCTACTATCCCCCTTTCTACCTTTAAGTGAAAGGTTGGGAATATTTTACAATATTTTCCTTCAAATTACAAGCTAATATTCTATTTTATTTGTTTTTTATACTATTAATTTCAAATCTTGCCCATTATCTAGCTTGATTTCTAATTCTTTTTTATCTTCATCAAATAAAATTTTATACTGTGAAGCTATATCTATTTTTATATGATTACACAAGTCAAATAGATATAAAATTCCCTCTTTATCATTATAATAGCAATTTGATTTAATAATAAAAATGCGACCATTTATTATTCCTTTGAAATTCACTAAAATAGTATTTGAATTAAAATTTCTTTTTATAATATTACTTAAATTTTTTTCACTAATTTTTTTCATACATTATCCCACCCTCATTTTTATTCTTTCCTTATATTTACATATATTATCTAATGGACTAACTTCTTGAAAACCTACTTGTAAATCGTTTCCGAACAAATCCACATACCTTTGTGTTTCTTGGATTGAGCTGTGTCCTAATATTTTCTGCAATTTAAAAACATTTCCACCATTTTGAATATATTGTTTTGCAAAATAGTGTCTAAATGCGTGTATTCTTGTTTTTTGCACACCTCTTTTATGATTATATTTTCTAATTAGATTATTTAATGCATTTTTAGTCAATTGTTCTCCTTCTAAGTTACAAAATAAGAAATCATCTGGTTCTCCGTTTCCTAATTCTTAAATATTCTAATAATATTTTTTTAATCGCCTTTCCCATAGGTACAATAACTAATTTTCTGTTTTTGGTAATCCTTATATATATTAATTCATTATCAAAATCTAAATCTTGAATTTTAACATATCTCAAACTTCTACTTCTTACGCCTGTTGCAATAAAGAAATTGACAATTACCCATGTACGATATTCTGCAAAACTACATTTCTTCATATTAGGTTTTTTTAGTAATTTTTCTATTTCTTTATCTGTATAAAGTTCTATTCCTTCATCATTTTCTTTTATTTGTGATATTTTAAAATTATCTATATATTCATTTCTCATAAAGTAATATAAGACACATCTAATTGCCCTAATTCTGATATTGATTGTTGAATCTTTTATTCCTTTAATTTTCATTTCATTAATATATCCATCAAGTGTCTGCTTTTTCATATCCTGCTTTGGTTTGAAATTAGTAAAATTTTTATTTATATATGCTATAAAATATCCAAAACATTCATCATAGTTTTTTATTGTACCTGCTGATAAATTTCTTATCTTACAATCAATTAAAAATTCTTCCTTTCCCTCTTCTAAATTTTTTAATTCTTTTTGTATTTCTATCATCTCTCATTTCACCTCTTTTCTTTTTTGGTGAAACAACCTAAAAAGAGGCACCAGATTAGGTTATTTTTCACCTTAAATCTGATGCCTTTTTATCTTATAAAAAAAGAATACCAACTACTATAATCGTTGATATTCTAAGAATTGGCTGGGCTGGCTAGATTCGAACTAGCGCATGCCAGAGTCAAAGTCTGGTGCCTTACCGCTTGGCTACAGCCCAATATAATAAGTATTTAAATGGGGTGGAAGATGGGACTCGAACCCACGGTCTCCAGTGCCACAAACTGGCGCGTTAACCAACTACGCTACATCCACCATAGTTTTCGTGCACCTTTTTTATTAGCACATTACTTATTGTAACCTATTTCACCCCATTTTGTCAACCGTTTTATGAATTTTATTTTATTTTTTATTTCATTACTATAAACAGTATTTGCAAAATATAATTTATTATTCAGATGTTGTAAGTGTACTTGGGTCTATTCCATATTGTTGATACATCCATGAAGTATAATCAAATGGTGTTAATGTTTCAGGTAAACCATACTCTACTCCGTTTGTTTCTACTCTTATAGTTGTTATCTTTGGAGGGTTCACTGGTGTACTCTCTTCTGTATTTCCAGTTTCTTCTGCATTATCTGCTGCTTTTACTTCAACTTGTTCTATTTGGTGTACAATATCCATTCCTTCTATTACTTTTCCAAAAGATGTATATTGTCCATTAAGACTTGTATTTTTAGCAGTCATAATAAAGAATTGAGAGCTTCCTGAATTATAAGATTCTTCTGTTAATGATGATGAATAGCTGGTATAATCTGATCTTGCCATAGCAACAACACCTTCTTCAAATTGTAATTTGTTATCTACACCATTTGCTATAAATTCACCTTTTATTGTATATTCTGTATCGTCTCCATCATCTTTTAAATCTTTTGTTGTTGCTAATCCTGTTCCGTCTCCATTTTTATCTCCACCTTGAATCATAAAATCCTTTACAATTCTGTGAAAAGTTAATCCATCATAAAATCCTCTATTGGCCAATGTTATAAAGTTTGCTACTGTTTCTGGTGCATATTCTGGATATAATTCCATTTTTACTGTTCCAAAATTTTCTACTTCCATTGTTGCAATAGGTCTTTTTACTTCCATTGTTGCATTTTTATAATATCCATATCCGATTACACCTATCAAAACAATAAATACTATCAAAGCAACTATCCATATAATATTTTTAAAATTCTTCATAAACATTTCTTCCTTTCAATTGATTATATAATATTATCAAAAACAAATTGTTCTTGCATCCTTTTTAAGGATTGTTTTATTGTTTTTGCCCTTACTTCCCCTATTCCATCAACTTCATCTAAGCTTTCTATATCGGCTGCCAATATATGTTGAAATGATTTAAAGGAATCTACTAAATTTTCCACTATATTGGTTGGCATCCTTGGAACTTTACTTAATATTCTATATCCTTTTGGATATACTGCCACCTCATCATAGTTATCAAAATACTCATACCCCAATAATTTTGCAATTGAGGATTCTTTTAATAACTCCTCATATTCTAAGTCTTTTAATTCTTCAAGAATGTGTTCAGGATCTTTTTTCTTTTTTACGATATAATCTTTTATAATTAAGCTTTCCTCTTTTTCAAGTCCGCCTATTAGCTCATCTAGTTGCATCTTTACCAGTCTTCCATCATTCCCAAGTTCATAGATTTGTCTTTGTATCTCTTCTACGATTCTCATTACCATTTCTGCTCTCTGAATAGCTAACACAACATTTTGCAGTGTTACTATATCATTAAATTCATATTCATTCAATATATTTAATTTATTATCAAATACCTTTTTATATTTTTCCAATGTTTGAATTGCCTGATTTGCTTTATTTAAGACCACATCTGTATCTTCTAATACATATCTGTCATTTCCTTTGAATACTGTAATAATATTTCTTCTTTGTGAAATACTAATGACTAATTCTCCTGTCTGCTTTGCTGTTCTTTCTGCGGTTCTGTGTCTTGTTCCTGTTTCTGTTGTTAGAATTTCATGTTCTGGAATTAATTGTGCATTTGCATATAATATTCTTTTCATGTCTCCACTCAATACAATTGCACCATCCATTTTGGCTAATTCATATAATTTCGATGAAGTATAATCCTCATTTATGATAAAACCTCCATCAACGACTTCTTTTAAAACCTCATTATTATCTGTTATTAATAATAAAGCTCCCGTTTTTGCTCTCAATATATTCTCAAGGCCTTCTCTTATTGGTGTTCCCGGAGCTATTAATTTTAAAATTGATGTGATATTATCCTCTTTGAGCTTTTTCAAAATTAATCTCCCTTCTTCCCTTTTAATATTATCATAAAGTAATCTATTTTTTTGCTTTTATTTATGTATCATAAATCCATTACTTTAGTCCAACCTTTTTCATTGCTTCATTGATATTGCTGACACCTATTATATCCAATTTATAGTTTTCTTTCAAGTCTTTTTTGTTAGATTCTGGAATTATACAACTTTTAAATCCTAATTTTTCGGCTTCTTTCAACCTTTTATCTATTAAATTAATTCTTCTTACTTCTCCCGTTAATCCTACTTCTCCAACAATGACCATATCTTTTGGTATTGGTACATTTTTAAAACTAGAGGCAACTGCCATAATCATTCCCAAATCAATTGATGGTTCTGTTACTCTTATCCCTCCTACTAGATTTAGATATATATCTTGACCACCTAGCATCATTCCTGCTCTTTTTTCTAATACCGCAATGAGTAATGCTAGTCTGTTATAATCTGTTCCATTGGCTGTTCTTTTAGGAAATCCAAAAATACTTTGTGTTGTTAGAGCTTGTAATTCAATTAAAATAGCTCTTGTTCCTTCTATACTAGAAACAATACAGGATCCTGCTGGATTATCTTCTCTTTCTGAAATTAAGATATCTGAAGGGTTTGTAATTTCACACATCCCTTCTTCATTCATTTCAAACATACCAATTTCGTTTGTTGAACCAAATCTATTTTTTACGCCTCTTAGCACTCTATAGGAAAAATATCTCTCACCTTCTAAATATAATACTGTATCTACCATATGTTCTAGAACTCTTGGTCCTGCAATATTTCCTTCTTTTGTGACATGTCCAATGATAATGGTTGTAATCCCTCTAGTTTTACAGACCCTCATTACTTGCGAAGTAATTTCCCTTACTTGACTAACACTTCCAGCAGCCGCTGAAATCTCTTCTGAATACATTGTTTGAATAGAATCTATGATTACTAGTTTTGGATGAATTTCTATAATGGCTTGATTTACAATGTCAATATCTGTTTCTCCTAAAAATAAGATATCATCATTATGGATACCTAATCTATCTGCTCTCATTTTTATCTGTTCAGCTGATTCTTCTCCTGAAACATATAAAACCTTTCCGTCTCCTTTTATCTTATCACATATTTGTAAGATTAAAGTAGATTTCCCTATTCCTGGTTCTCCTCCAAGTAGTACTAATGAACCTTTTACTAATCCACCACCCAAAACTCTATCAAGTTCTCCAAATCCTGTTGCAATCCTTAACGTTTCTTTTGCTTCATAAGAATTCAATTTCTGTGGTTTATTTTCGCTCTTCGTTATATCCTTATGCCCACCAGCTTTTGTTTCTACTACTTTTTGCTCATAAAAAGTATTCCAGCTATTACAAGCTGGACATTTTCCAAGCCATTTACTAGACTCGTTTCCACATTCACTACATACAAAAATCGTTTTATTCTTTGCCATTTTGTGCTTTTGGGGATATTTTTGTTTGGGACATTTTTATGTTACATCCTCAATCCCCTTCTCCTTTCTTCTTTTTTGGTCCTTACTTGAATTTCCCGTTTCTAACGAATTTTAATGGATATACCTGCATAAACCAATATTGTATATTCCTTTGCCTTGACATTTTTATTAAAAATCTATTTTGAAATAAATTATTTTTTATTTATATACTTTTACGTGTCCTAAAAAACAAAAAAAGTATAGCATATTTTTTTTTATTTTGCTACACTTTTAAACATAAATTTTATTTTCTTTATTTGCATTCTACAATTTTACATTATATTTCTGCTTTCTTTTTTCCAAATGTTACTTCTTGGAATAAGAAATCATGTACTTTTTCCCATGTGATTTCTTGATGTAAGAAATCATTTATTTCATCTTCTACTTTTTGTTGTTGTGGAGTTAATTCTACTTTTATTTCTTTATTCCAATCAATATCTTGGAACCAGAAAGCTTTGAATTTTGTCCAAAAACCTTGTTTTACTGGTAAGTTTGCTCCATTTAATGCTTGTTCTTGTTGATTGTTTCCATTTTCAAATTGTACTCCACCAAATACATTATTTTCTTCTCTTATATCTGCCATTTATTTTCCTCCTTTGTAGCTTATATACCTTACTATAATAGTTATACTATATCTTTTCTGATTTATCAATAGTTTTTTTCTTTCTTTTTTATTAAATATTGGTTACAATATTATTACATTTTTGTTACATTTTACCATTTTTTATGAATATATTAAGCTTTTGGTCATATTCTTCATTTATTTTTCAATTTACAATGATATGCTCCTCTTCTACACCTACACATTCTAACTTTTTTATTTGGTTTTCTATCTTTTTGTTTGTTTTGTAATGTGCTAATATATAGTTTTTGGTATGTCCTTGCCATATACCATTTTTTTCTTCTTCGAAAAGAATTTCTACCTCTTTACCTATGTATTGTTCATTATATGCTTTTTCATTTTTATCGGATAATTCGATTAATCTTCGACTTCTTTCTTCTTTCTTATTTCCATCTATTTGATTTGGCATAATTGCTGCTTTGGTTCCTTTTCTTGGTGAATATTTGAATACATGCATTTTATAGAATTTGATTTCTTCTAGAAAAGCATATGTTTTTTCAAATTCTTCTTCACTTTCTCCTGGGAATCCTACAATGATATCTGTTGTTAAGATGGCATCTTTAAATGTGTTTCTTAATAATTTTGTTATATCTTTAAATTGTTCTGTTGTATATCTTCGATTCATTCTTTTTAAGGTTTCATCACATCCGCTTTGTAATGACAAATGAAATTGATGACATACTTTTTCTAGTTTTTCTAATCTATTAACAAATTCTGTTGTAATTAATAAAGGTTCTATAGAACCTAATCGAATTCTTTCAATTCCCTCTATCTCATTTATTTCTTCTAATAAATTAATTAATCGATATTCCTGCTTAAAGTCTTTTCCATATGAGGCAATATGAATTCCAGTGATTACAGCTTCCTTTATGCCTTCTTTTACTATTTTACGAATTTCAGATAAGATGTGCTCTGGTTTTCTACTTCTTACTCTTCCTCTTGCATAAGGAATAATACAATAAGAACAAAAACGGTCACAACCATCTTGGATTTTGATGACAGCTCTTGTCTTTTCTGTAAATGTAATATCTCCAAATTCAACGAACTCTTTTTGTTTCATGACATCCTCTGTTTGTATTTCTAGAATTGTTTGTTTTTCTGGATTTTTGCTTTTTATGTATGTTTCAATATGTTCTACAATATCTTTTTTTTCATTATTTCCTAATGCTAAGTTAATTTCCTTTATTTTTTCTAATTCTTCTTTGGCTACTTGTGCATAACATCCACAAGCAACTACAATTGCCTCTTTATTTAATTCTTTTACTCTTCTTAACATTTGTCTAGATTTTCTATCTGACATATTGGTTACTGTACAAGTATTGACAATATAGATATCCGCTTTTTTAGTATGGTCTACAACTGTGTACCCTTTTTCTATAAATTGTTGTGTCATGGCATTTGTTTCATATTGATTTACTTTACAGCCCAATGTGATAAATGCTACTGTTTTCATTCTATTCTCCTTTTTCCCTCCGAACTTTACAGTCTTAACCGTTTACTTCCTCACTTAAAAATAATGAACTTTTAGGATTGTCCTAAAGTTCATTATTTTTATTTTATCTAGATGATTTTCCTTCTAACACATCTAAATTATCTAATGCTTTTCCCGTTCCTAATGCTACACATGATACTGTATCTTGTGCAATCATGACATTAATTCCAGTTTTTTCTTGTAATAACTTATCTAATCCATCCACTAAACAACCTCCACCTGTCATGTAAATTCCTTTGTCACTGATGTCTGCTGACAATTCTGGCGGTGTTCTTTCTAATACAGAATGTACGGCATCTACAATCATCATTGCTGGTTCTAACAAAGCTTCTAGCATTTCACTTGAATGAACTGTTAATGTTTTTGGTAGCCCTGTTACTAAGTCTCTTCCTCTTATATCCATTTCTGTATCTTGTATTTTAGGATAAACACATCCAATATTTACTTTTAAATCTTCTGCTGTTCTTTCACCAATCATAATATTATATTTTTTCTTAATATATTTTACGATATATTCATCAAATTTGTCACCAGCTACTTTTAAAGATGTGTTGACAACAGAACCACCTAATGAAATAACGGCTATATCTGTGGTTCCTCCTCCGATATCTACTACCATATTTCCACATGGTTTTGATATATCAATTCCGGCTCCAATAGCTGCTGCAATTGGCTCTTCAATTAAATATACTTTTCTTGCACCTGCTTGTGTTGCTGCATCTATAACAGCCTTTTTTTCTACCTCTGTTACTTGTGAAGGGATACAAATCATAATTCTTGGTGCAAAAATAAATTTGCCACAAACTTTATTAATGAAATGTTTTAGCATTTTTTCTGTAACAGTATAGTCTGAAATAACGCCATCTCTTAATGGTCTTGTTGCAACAATATTTCCTGGTGTTCTTCCGAAGCATTCTTCTTGCTTCTTGTCCCACAGCTAGAACTTCTCCTGTAATATTATCAACAGCTACAACAGAAGGCTCTCTTAAAACAATTCCCTTTCCTTTTACATATACAATAACTGTTGCTGTTCCTAAATCTATTCCCACATCTTGACCAAATTTAAACATTTGCATATCTTCCCTTCTTTAACTTTTATTACAATTTTGTTACAATTATATTACAATATGATTATTTTTTCAACAGTTTTTCAAAAAAAAGCTTTTTCCATTTTTTATTTGGGTATTATATACGCTTTTATCATATCATACAATTTATGTATTGGTAAACCAAGAACAGAAGTATAATTTCCTTCAATCTTTTCTACGTGTACACAAAATTCATTTTGAATTCCATAAGCTGCAGCCTTGTCCATGGCATTTCCCGTATCTAACCATTTTTCAATTTCTTTATCTGTTATGTCTTTTAAATATACTTTCACTATATCTGAAGTTTTATATTCTTTTAAAATCCCATCTTCTTCTATCAATACTACTAATCCTGTTATTATCTTATGCATTTTGTCTCCGTGTAATTAATTCTTTTATCATTTTTCTAGCTTCTTTTCTGTCTTTTGGTTTTCCGTAAATCTTCCCATTTTTTGTAACAATTGTGTCTGAACCAATAATAATTCTATCTCCTTTTGTTCTATCATATACATTTTTTGCTTTTGTATATGCAATTTCCATTACTTGTTCTTCTATTGATAATTTATCATTTAATTTTTCTTCTTCATTGCTTACCACTATTTCAAAGTCTGGAACTATTAATTTTAATAATTCTTTTCTTCTTGGTGATTGTGAGGCTAGTATTATTTTCATCCTTTTTTCCTCTTTTCTTTTAGTTTATTGATTTCTATGTTTCTTATTTATTATGATTTTTATAATTATGACTACAATCATTAGCAATATTAAAAATGCATATATTCGTTTTTTCCACATGTTCATATCCGGAAATATTCTTATTACTTTTCCAATAACCATATCCTCTGTTATTGGTTCATCTTGCACATTATTGGCATCTCCTTTTGTTATTAGCTCTTTTTCTTCTTTTTTTATTAATCGATGTGTTATTAATTCGTTTTCTTTTTCATATACAATGATATCATTTTCTTTTATATCTTTTGTTAATTTTACAATTACACCATCACCAATTTTTATTGTATCTGTCATACTTCCTGTCAATACCTCTAGAAACGTATATCCAAATAGATTTCTATATTTTTCTTTTGCAGTGAAATTTTGTATCACCAAATAAGCCATCACCATTATGGCAATGCATATGCTAATATCTAGTGCAAAGTTCAAAATTTTTTTCAACATATATTCTCCTGTATTTTTATCATTTTAATTATATAAATTTAACTATATAAATCATTGTAAATATTATAATCTCTCAATATTTTCCTTACATAATTGTTGGTTTCTTTATATGGTATATTTTCTATATCTGAACCATCTGCTTTTATAATTTGTTTTTCTATCCAATTATTGACTGTTCCGATTCCTGCATTATATGCAGCCAGTGCAACTTCCTTATTCCCATATTGCATCAATAAGGTTGCTAAATATTTTGTACCAATATGGATATTATTATCAATATCTAGTAATTCCTCTTCTATATTTCCTGCATCCAGTTCTATATTATTTTTTTTAGCAACATCTAGTGCTGTTTCTTCTACAATTTGCATTAAGCCAATTGCAGACTTATTAGAAACAGCACTACTATCAAAATTACTTTCTGCTTTTATAACTGCATATATTAAATTTTCTTCCACATCGTATTTTTCTGCATATGTGGTTATGATTTCACTATATGTTTTGGGATATATCATTTTTAATATTTTATCTTTGAACAATACTAGCATTAAGATGATTATAAGAATAACAATTATGATACTTATTACTTTTTTCCAACTGTTATTTTTCAAAATTACTCTCCTTCATTAAGATAATACAATTCAATCAAAACATTATTATTTACAATCATACCAATTTAGAGCCTCTGATATATCTGCTACAAGTGGTATTTTTAGTTTTATGGCAGATTCCATCTCCTTTTTCATGATTTCTTTTATTTCTTCTTTTTCCTTTTCTGGTGTTTCTATCATCATTTCATCATGTACTTGTAAAATAATTTTTGATTCTAATCCCCTTTTTTTCAATTCCTTGTTTACATTTATCATTGCTATTTTCATTATATCTGCTGCTGTTCCTTGTATTGGTGTATTCATTGCTACTCTATTTCCAAATTGTCTTACCATGTAATTTTTGGATTGAAGCTCTGGAACATATCTTCTTCTATGAAATAAAGTTTCAACATACCCTTTTTCCTTTGTCTTTTCAATAATATTCTCCATAAACTGTTTTATTCCTGCATACTCTGTTAAATATTCATCTATATATTGTTTTGCCTTCTTTCTGGAAATTCCTAACTGCTCTGCTAATCCAAAATCACTAATTCCATAAACAATTCCAAAATTAACTGCTTTTGCATTACTTCTTTGTTCTTTGGTCACTTCGTTTATTGGTGTTTTGAATACTTTAGAAGCTGCTTGTTTATGGATATCTTCATTATTTCTGAAAGCCTCTATCATATGTTTATCTCCAGAAATATGGGCTAACACTCTAAGTTCTATTTGTGAATAATCAGCATCTATATATACTTTCCCTTTTTCTGGTTTAAATACCTTTCTCACTCTTTTTCCCAATTCGAATCTTGTAGGAATATTTTGTAAATTTGGCTCTGTGGAGCTGATTCTTCCAGTGGCTGTGATGGTTTGATGGAAAAACGAATGAATTCTTTTTGTCTTTGGATTAATAAATGGTTTTAGTCCTTCTACATAGGTTGAATTTAATTTCATTAATTGTCTATATTCTAGTATTTTTCCAATAATAGGATCTTCTCTTTTTAATTTTTCTAATACATCTACATCTGTTGAATATCCATTTTTCGTCTTTTTTATAACAGGCAATTTCATTTTTTCAAAAAGAATCTCTCCTAATTGTTTTGTTGAATTGATATTAAATTCTTCTCCTGCCATTTCATGTATCTCTTTTGTTAGAATTTCAATTTGTGAGGTTAGTTCTTTTCCAAATGCACTTAATTCTTCTTCATCTACATACATACCATTCCATTGCATACTTGACAAAACTTCTACTGTTGGCATATCAATATTTGTATATAAATCAAAACTATTGGTTTCTTTTAGTTTCTCTAAAATACATCTATTGATTTTTTCTATTATATATACATATAGTGTGTATCTTTCTATTGTTTTTTTATTATCTTCCACACGATTTTCTTCAAATAAGGTCATCTGTTTTTGACTTTCTTCTTCTGTTCCTATATATTCATCAATATCCATTTCCAAATATTGCATTGCCAAACTTTTTAAATCTAATTTATTGTTGGTAGGATTTAATATATAGGCTCCTATGGATATATCGTTTTCAATTCCCTCTAGGGTAATTCCTAATTGTTTTAATAAGATATATACTTTTGTTAAATTGATACTTGTCTTTTTTATATTTGTATCTTCAAATACGTCTTTTAGTTGTGCTATTTCTTCTTGATTTATTTTTATATAATATGCCTCTTGCTTATCTCTATTATATAAACTCATTCCTGTTATTTTTTCTTTTATGATATTTTCTGGATTTTCCTCTTTTTCTGTTTGTAAATAGAATATCATATATTTTTCATTTTTAATAATCTCAATGATATCGTCTATAGATTTTTCGACAGTTTTATATTCTATTTTGTATTTTTCCTCTTCTTCCGTATTTTTCTCTCCAGTTAATCCAAATCGTTCAATATATCTGTTAAAGTTTAATTCTTTAAATAGTTTTAATACTTTTTCCTTATCCCATTCTTCTACTTTAAATTGTTCTAATGTATCTTCTATTGGCACTTCTACATTAATCGTTCCTAATGTTTTTGATAATTCTGCCAATTCTTTATTATCTTTAATCTTTTCTCTCTGTTTTCCTTTTAAATCATCTTCATTTTTTTCTACTTTATCATATAAATTCTCAATAGATCCATATTTTTGAATTAAAGATAATGCTGTTTTTTCCCCAATTCCTGGAACTCCTGGTATATTATCTGAAGAATCTCCTTGTAATCCTTTTACCTCTATTAGTTGTTTTGGCTCTATACCATAAGTTTCTATAATTTTATTTCTGTCAAATAAATCTGTTTCTGTTTTTCCACCTTTTGTTCTAGGAATTCGAATCGTTACATTATCTGTTGCTAATTGGAAAGTATCTCTATCTCCTGATAATATAGTAACATGAAGTCCTTGTTTTTCTCCATATCTAGAAAGTGTTCCTAAAACATCATCAGCTTCATATCCTTCTTTTTCTACAATATCAATATGCATTGCTCTTAATATTTCTTTAATTAAAGGCATTTGTTCTGCCAATTCATCTGGCATCCCTTTTCGATTAGCTTTATATCCTTCATATAGTTTATGTCTTGCTGTTGGTGCTTTTAGGTCAAATGCTACTGCCATATATTTAGGATTCGTATCTTCTATTAATTTAAATAAGATTGCTAGGAAACCATATACAGCATTTGTATATTTTCCATCCTTTGTCATTAACATTTTACTCCCCATGATTCCATAAAATGCTCGATTCATGATACTATTTCCATCTATTAAAACAAAATTATCCATTTTTTTACATTCCTTCCCTAAAATGCTCTAAAAGTATTTAAAATTCTATTTTATCTGTTTTATACTGGCTTATTTTTTTCTTTTAAAACTTTTTGAAAATTATCTCGAAAAATGAAACATATACAAATTCCTAATACCATAAAGAATGTAAAAGGTGTTCCATTTTTCCATCCTTCACCATTGATTAAGAATACCGCATTTGCAAATTGACTAATTAATGCTATTTGCATAATTAACAAGCTATTTTCTTTTTTCTGCCACATCATTAATGGAAATAACCACATGATATACCATGTTTGAAAATTGGTTATTAATAAAAATAAAAAGGCGATTAAAAAATACTCCGCTTTTCTCATTTCTTCTCTAAATTTTATATGTTTCTTAAACAATAATGTCAAACATGTAAAGAAATATATAATCATAAAAGAGACTAAAAATAGCTTATTTACATTAGAAACAAGGTTTGGTATATCAAAATATTCCATTAAGATAATATAAAAGTTTTTAGCAAATTTTTCTTGTTGTGTCATAATTCCATTGAATACTTGTATATCTTGTACATATATGAAATATGTAACTACAATCACAAGTAAAAACAGCATACCATATAAAAAACAATTCTTCAATCTTTCTAATGGTTTTTTATCTCTAAAATGGTATATGATGATAAATGGTAATAATAGTATTGCAAAATATTTTATCGATGTAGCGAATGCTAAAAATAAAATGCTCCATATAATGTTCTTCTTTTTTAATAAAAAATATAAAGCACATAATATACATGTCACTACATATATATCATTATGTACATTTGCAATTGATTCTATAAATATATAAGGATTTAATCCATATAATAATACAAAAATCTTTTGTCCTGTCAATTTATAGATTAGATAACAATTTATTATATGAATCAATACATTGATTAACTTAAAAAACAATAATGCTATGTCTATATTTCCAAATGTAATTCCAGATATAATCTTACAAATCATTGTCCAAACAGGTCCATATACCACTGTCGTACCTGCCCAATAATTCTCATATCCTGCAGCTAATACAGTATCTTCTTCTAAAAATTTGGCATTATCGCCACTTTCTACAAAGTCTTTTATTGTTACATAATATGGATTTTGTTCATATTGACTGTCTATTCTTCCTACTCCTAAATAGTAAAACACATCTGAACTAATAAATGGTACAACTATTACAAATATGAATGAAATAACGGCTATATATATATATATTTCTTTCATATTTTTAAATATTGTATTTCTATTTTTTATGATTAAAAAATAGAATATAGTTAGTAGTGTTAATATCGCAATATATATAATCGTCTGACCAACTCTATCCGAATTATTTAAGCAAAATTGATAATATGCATCAAAATGTAATATGGTTTTATTCTCTAATAAATAACTGATGGATGGTATGGCAAATATGATTGAAATTAGCAAAAATAGTAGCAATATTTGTTTTTTTGAATCTATAAATTGCTTTATTGTTTCTTTCATTGTATTCTCCTATATAACTAAAAATAATTTTACTATTTATATATTTATTTCTGAAAAACATCCTTATTTATATCATTATACCTTTCAACATATCTTTTAAAGCTCTATTCCTTTAGTCTGTCTTGCGTATTTTTCTAACTGTTCACATTCCTTTATCTTTTGTCCATATATTGACTCAAATTTACTTTCTGGCCATTCCATAGCTTGATAATATCTTTTTTGCATATCTTTTTGTAAGCAAAATCTAAACACATTCATTAGCCTTTCTCTATATGTTTCAACATTTTTTAATGATCTTTGACTGATAGTAAATGACGGTTTTGACGCGCTAATAAATTTAGGCATAAAAATATAATCCATTTGATATTCTAATGAATCCCAAAAATCTTCTCTTCCTGTCAGTTTAGTAAACAAGCTTCTTAATTTATTTCTTCCATAATCATTTTCACTATCCCAAGACAATATACTATCTTCCTTCACACCTAAAACCATCGCTATTTTCTTTAAGTTAATAATTTCTTCATCATAAGCCCTTCTGGTAGCAGTATAGGCATGTGCTTGTGGACTATTTCCACATAAATCCCAATAGACCTTTCTTGCATATTGTTCTGCTTCAGCTTCTCCCATTGCAAGACCTTTTATTCCTCTATTGATATGTACAATATTATTTTTTACATCTTTATACGATATTTGTGCATTATAGTCATTTTCATTTTCCCAATTTGTATGCCAATTACCTGAAGAGTCTTGCCATGCTTTTCTTAAATGTTCACATTCATGAAAAAAGGTAACAATCGATTGTCTTGCTCTTATATTAATTTGATTTGTTCTAGCCTTTGAATTGGCTAATGCTCTACTTCCATTTGGTAATCCATTTGGATATATTTTTACGGTACAATTTCTAAATCTTTGCGAAATTTGCCCTTTATGTCGTAATGTATAATTAATAAATACTTGTTTAGCTTCATCAATTGTATAGCTTTTACCATTTATTGTTTCTATGAAATCCCCCATGTTGTTTCTCCTTATTCTGATGATTTTTCTCTATTTTTCAGCGTAAGAAGATGCCTTTTTATCTTTCTCAATTTTCTTTTGGTATCTGTCTTCCTCAGAAAAAATGCAACCGCAATATTTTTGCATATATAATCCTAATTCTCTAGCCTTAGCTTGTCCTTCTCTAAATCCAACTCTAAAATCTCGGTATAAAAATTCTACATCATATTTTTTAGCCATTTGTTCTGCCACTTCTATTAAAGCTTCATGATTTTGGTAAGGGCTTACTAACAAAGTAGTAGAAAAATGGGTGTATCCATTTTCTTTTGCATATTTAGCAGTTTGTTCTAATCTTACTGGATAACAATATTCTCTACATCGGCTTTGTAAATCATTGACTACATTTTTGCAAAAATCATTTAATCCGTAATTTTCTTCAAATATGGCTTCCACATTTATATTTTTTGTATATTCTTTTAAACAATCTCTCCTTGCTTTATACTCCATATAAGGATGAATATTCGGATTAAACCAATATACAGTTGGTTCAATTTCTTCTTTTCTTAATGAATCTATACAATATACACTACATGGTGCACAACAAGTATGTAACAATAATTTCATTTTTACTTCCTTCCTCTTTATCTTTTATTCTCATTTTTTATATTTAAAAATTTAAAATCATTATCCAATTTTTATAATCATTCTATATATCTTTAAATACTTTCTTGATATGGATATCCTAAATGTTTATATGCTGGTGGTAATACAATTCTTCCTCTTAATGTTCTTGCAATAAATCCAATTTGAATTAAATATGGTTCATAAACATCTTCAATGGTATCCACTTCTTCACCCACAGTTGCTGATAGTGCTTCTATCCCAACTGGTCTTCCTGCATATTGTACAATCATAGTGTCTAATATTTTTCTATCTATTTCATCTAATCCTAATTCGTCTATCTCTAGCTTATTTAAGGCATGTTTTGTTATTTTTAAAGTAATATCTCCATCACCTAATACAGATGCATAATCTCTTACTCTTTTTAATAAACGATTGGCTATTCTAGGTGTTCCTCTTGACCTTCTGGCAATTTCTACTGCAGCTGCTTCTTCTATTTTTACATCTAATATTCCAGCAGATCTTTTAACAATTTTTGTCAAATCTTCTACAGAATATAGTTCTAATCTATGCACAATTCCAAACCTATCTCGCAATGGTGTGGTTAGTGAACCTGCTTTTGTTGTTGCTCCAATTAATGTAAATTTTGGTAAATCTAATCTAATCGACCTTGCACTTGGTCCTTTTCCAATGATGATATCTAATGTATAATCCTCTAAAGCTGGATATAATATTTCTTCAACACTTTTGCTAAGTCTATGTATTTCATCTATAAATAACACATCGAATTCTGAAAGATTTGTAAGAAGTGCTGCTAAATCTCCTGGTTTTTCTATCGCTGGTCCTGAGGTTATTTTAATGTTAGAATTCATCTCATTAGATATGATATTGGATAATGTTGTTTTTCCTAGTCCTGGAGGTCCATATAAAAGTACATGGTCTAGTGGCTCACCTCTTTTTTTAGCTGCTTCTATGTATATCTTCATATTTTCTTTTATTTTATCTTGTCCAATATATTCATCTAACGTTTTGGGTCTTAATGAATTTTCTAATCGCTCTTCTCCACTATTCTCTAGTTCTGGACTGATAATTCTGTCTTCCTCCATTTTATAGTTCCTCCCTTTTTTATCCTTCAACTTAACGAATTTTGTCATGGGACTGTCCCTTTTGGACAAAAATTGTCCATTTTGGCACGTCCCCAACTGTTCACTTTAGTAAGTTGTTTATACTAATTGAAATTGATATGTCTAGTTCTTTCCTCATATCATTATAATATGTTTCTAATAAAGTTCTTTCTTCTGGTGAGAGTTCTTCTGCATTAATTTCTTGTCCATCTTTGATTCTAAACCATTTTTCATCATAATAGTATCGACTTGTTACAATTCTTTCATTGTTTAAACAAATAAAATCTTTTTTAGAAAACATATTCATTCCTAGACTTATACCTGCATCTCCATTGATTAGATAAGCAAATGTTGGTTTTATATCTAATTTGCTTACTGGTTTTTCGATTTTTACATTTTCTATTCCTGGTATCTTTATTCCGCTTGCTACTCTTATATAGTTTAGTTTTAGATCTGTATCTCTTAAATTTGGATTTGTTGCTTTCAAAAAGTCTATCATTTCTTCATTATACATATCAATTCCATTGTGGTCGCCAAATACCAATAGGACTGTATCATCATATAAATTGGCTTTTTTTAATGCATCTATAAACACTCCAAACGCATAATCTGCATAATTCACAGACTCTAGATAATTTCCGAAAAATGTATCTTTATATTTTCCTACATCTATATTTACCTTATTTCTATCTTCTAATCCCTCTAAGCTAAAGGATGTATGTGAAGATGCTGAAACAATATAAGAAACAAATGGCATATTATAGTTTTTTAATTTTTCCACTGCTTGTTTATACAATAATTCATCTGACAAATATCCCATAATATTTTCTGATGTATCTGCAAATTGATCTTTTAATTCAATATAATCTACACCAAATCTTTCATATACATTTTCTCTATTCCAGAAAAATCCATAATTTCCATGCATATATGATGTTGTATAACCTTCATTTTTAAACATTGTAAAGATATCATCATATGCATTTGTATAATATCGACTATAAGATGTTCCATTTTCCATTGGATATAAGGATGTTACTGTTGAAAATTCTGAATCTGCAGTTGATGAATAACTTTGCATGAACATATTTGATATTTGAATATTCTCATTTAAAAATTTGTTCAAATTTGGCGTAATTTCTTTTCCATTAATTTCTTTGTTTATCACAAAGTCTTGAATAGATTCTAATTGCAATATAATTACATTTTTCCCTTTTGCGATGCCCTGTATATCATAGTTACTTTTCTCATATTTTTCTGTATATTCTTCTTTTAATTCTTCATAATCTTTTAATAGATTTTCTTTATTAGTATATTTTGCTTGTTTTTTTATATTTATTGTATTTTCTATATCTGCCATATGATATCCATATATGGTACTCTTTTTTACCTGCATATCTTTATTAAATGGATCTTCTTTTGATTTTTCTATAAATTTTACATCAATTCTAAAAAATAATATAAGTGCAATAATTCCTACTGCTACTTTTGCTATTTTCTTTTTTAAATTTATTTTTGGTTTTTTCTGAATTTTAAATATTTTTGTAATACATAATACCATTATTATGATAATATCTATAAAATACACTATTTCTTTTGCCTGTATTAACATTGGCAATGTATCCATGATTTCTTCCCCATATTGAAGATTCATCATTTGTGCTACTGACAATACAGAACTAGAATAGGTATGATATAAATTATCGGCAAACAGTAGCCCACTAAGTGCTATATTAACAACAATTGTTGTTATCACTCTTGCTCTATTGGGTAACGTACATATCATGCAGATAAGCGTTGCTAAAAATGCAACTGTGCCTAAAACTGTATCTTTATCCATTGTTTCTCTAATAGATATGGTATTTTGGTAAAAAAATATGGTTTTTAGAAGCAACACAATACCTATCACTATTGGAAATCCTATAGAATTAAAAAATCTATTCATCACCATGATGACTTTTTCTTTATTTATTCTTTTTTCATTTATATTTTCTTTTTTAATTTCATTTTTTTCTTTATTTTCTTTATTTTTCAAAATCTTTTCTTCCTTATCTTTCTCATTATTTTATATTGTCTATAAAGTTTTCTATTAGTTTTAACATTCTGCTGTTATTTCCTATATATGGTTTAGGAATAAAGTCATTTATTTTTTTTATTGCTTCTTCTAATTCTTTTACTGATTTTATTCCTATAATATTCCCATCTTTATTGAATTTTTCCACAATTTCTGTTTGATGATTATTGACATGTTCACCATATTCATGTAATCGCGGTACAGCAATCACCTTTTTTCCTTTTTCAAGTGAAGTAATAATAGATCCTACACCACCATGTGTGATAATAAAATTTGCTTCTTGTTCTAATTCATCTAATGCATCTTTTGATATAAAATCCAGTATCTTTATCTTTTCATTGTTTGGTTGATATTTAGTATATCCTGCCTGTACTACAACTTTTTCATTTATCATGCCTTTATCTATTAAAGTATCTATTTCTTCTAATAATCTATGAAAACTATTATTTTGTGTTCCTAACATAACTAAAACCATTAGTAAATCGAACCTCCATAAACTGCTTTGGGATATATTTTTAGCATTTCTTCCCATTGTACAATAAATAAATCTGCTATTGGATATAGCAATCTTCCTGTTGCTGTTTTTTTATTGGTATTGGCAAATGTTTCTATATAAATAATTTTACTTCCAAACATTTTTCCTACTATACACATGGGACCTGCTGTATGTGTTCCGGTTGTTACAATTACTTTTGGTTTTAATTTAAAGTATAAATATATGGTCTTTATACATAAAAACAAATATTTAAATATATAGGAAAATAGTTTTGCTCTCGTTCCATATGGTAGAAAATATAATTTGTCTCCATATTTTTCTTTTAAGTTTTCATTTGCTTTGTCTTTTTCTGTTATAATATGATAGTCATATTTTTCAAATAAAGGAGATAGTTGTAATAATTCGTTTAAATGCCCTCCTGTACTTGATATAAATAATACTTTTTTCTTCATTTACTAACACCTTTTTATTCTTTATATTTCTTGTATATTATATCTTTTTTTTAATTATCTGTCTAGTAAAATAAGGAATAAATTGTTCTGTTTGTATTTCTTTTACACTTAACTTAAACATCATATAAATATAAAAATTTTGCTGTTTCTTACTTATCGTACATTTATAAAATAAAAACCCAAACATATTAGTTTTTTTCTAATATATTCAGGTTTATTTTTTATATACCTTATCCAAATATACCTCTTTTTTTAATTGGTGGTTGTTCATTCATTGTTTTTGCTAATTGAACTAACAAATCCCTTTGTTCTTTCGTAAGCCTTTTTGGTGTTTGAACATTTACTGTAAACACAAAATCTCCAACAGAATTAGAGCTTACAGATTTAAAGCCTTTTCCTCTAATAGCAAATTTTGTTCCGGTTTGTGTTCCTTCTGGTATTTTATATTTTTCTTTGCTTCCATCTACCATTGGTATTTCTAATTCAGCACCTAATGTTGCTTGTGTAATGGTAATTGGTACATCACAATATACATTGTTTCCTTTTCTTGAATATATACTATGTTTCTTTAATCTAACCGTTATATATAAATCTCCTTTTGGTCCACCTTTTTCTCCAGGTTCTCCTTCTCCTCTTAAAACAACGGTTTGACCATCATCAATTCCTGCTGGTATTTTTACTTTTATTTTTGGTTGTTTTCTTACAGTTCCTTTTCCTTTACAATTTTCACAAGGTTCTTTAATAACTTCACCTGTTCCATGACAATTTGTACAAGTTCTAGTTGTTTGCATTTGACCTAGTATTGTATTTTGCACTTGTCTAATTTGTCCAGTACCATTACATGTCGGACATTTTGTAACAGATGTACCCGGTTTGGCACCAGTTCCATGACAGACAGTACATTCTTCATTTCTTGTAATCGTGATTTCTTTTTCAACTCCTAAAAAGGCTTGTTCAAAAGTAATATCAATATGAAGGTTTAAGTCAGCACCTTTTCTTGGTCCGTTTTGCTTTCTACCACTGTTTCTGCCTCCAAAACCTCCACCAAAAAATGATGAAAAAATATCTCCTAAGTCACCAAAATCACCAAACCCATCAAATCCTGAACTTGTATATGAATAATACCCATTTCCTCCACCAAATGGTCCTCCTGCTCCATTAAATCCTTGTGGGCCATCTGGTCCAAATTGATCATACATTTTTCTTTTTTGTGGATCTGATAATGTTTCATATGCTTCGTTGACCTCTTTAAATTTGGCTTCCGCTTCTTTCTTATTATCTGGATTGGCATCTGGATGATATTTTTTTGCTAGTTTTCTATATGCTTTTTTTAATTCGTCATCTGTCGCATTTTTATTGACACCTAACACTTCATAATAATCTCTTTTTCCTGCCATTACTTTTCCTCCAAACTCTTTTATAAATCGAATCAAAAACGAGTATTACTAATCAAGTAAGAAAAAAATCTTAAGATAATACATTTTGTATATCGAAAGATTTTTTTCGAAACTTAACGAAGTAAGACGAAGTTTTTCATTCGATTTTACTTGTTGTCATCTTCTACCTTATAATCTGCATCATATACATTTCCGTCATTTCCTTGTGTATTATTTCCATTTTCATTATCCTCTGCTCCAGCTTGTGCAGCATTTGGATCTGCTCCTTGTGCTCCATTTGGATTTGCATTTTTATATAATTGTTCAGACATATCATAGAATACTTTTGTTAATTTTTCCGTTGCTTCTTTGATTTTTTCTGTATCATTTGATTCTAATGCTTTCTTAGTATTATCGATTTCTGTTTCAACTTTTGCTTTTTCTTCTCCACTAATTTTGTCTCCTAAGTCTTTTAATGTTTTTTCACTATTATATACTAAGCTTTCAGCATTATTTCTAACTTCAATTTCTTCTTTCTTTTTCTTATCTTCTGCAGCATGTGCTTCTGCATCTTTTACTGCTTTATCAATATCTTCATCTGTTAGATTTGTTGAAGCTGTGATAGATACATTTTGTTCATTTCCTGTTGCCATATCTTTTGCAGATACATGAACAATACCATTAGCATCAATATCAAATGTTACTTCGATTTGTGGTACACCTCTTGGTGCTGCTGGAATTCCTGTTAATTGGAATCTTCCTAATGTTTTGTTATATGCAGCCATTTCTCTTTCACCTTGTAATACGTGAACTTCAACTGATGTTTGACCATCTGCTGCTGTTGAGAATATTTGTGATTTCTTTGTTGGTATTGTTGTATTTCTTTCAATTAATTTTGTAAATACTCCACCATATGTTTCAATACCTAATGATAATGGTGTTACATCTAGTAATACTAAATCTTTTACATCTCCTGATAAAACACCACCTTGAATAGCTGCACCAATTGCAACACACTCATCTGGGTTGATTCCTTTATCTGGTTCTTTTCCTGTAATTCTTTTTACAACTTCTTGTACAGCTGGAACTCTTGTAGAACCACCAACTAATAATACTTTATGAATATCATTTGCTGTAATTCCTGCATCTTTTAATGCTTGATTTACAGGTCCTGCTGTTGCTTCTACTAGGTCATGGATTAATTCTTCAAATTTTGCTCTTGTTAATGTAACATCTAAGTGTTTTGGTCCTGTACTATCTGCTGTAATAAATGGTAAGTTAATTTGTGTTTGTTGAACACCAGATAACTCAATTTTTGCTTTTTCTGCTGCTTCTTTTAGCCTTTGCATTGCCATTTTATCTTGTTTTAAGTCAATTCCATTTGATTTTTTAAATTCATCAACTAAGTAATCAATAATAGCATTATCAAAGTCATCTCCACCTAAATGTGTATTACCACTTGTAGATAAAACTTCAAATACACCATCACCAATATCTAAGATAGATACGTCAAATGTTCCTCCACCTAAATCATAGATTAATATTTTTTGATCTTGCTCTTTATCCATTCCATAAGCAAGTGCTGCTGCTGTTGGCTCATTAATAATTCTTAATACTTCTAGTCCTGCAATTTTACCTGCATCTTTTGTTGCTTGTCTTTGGCTATCATTGAAATATGCTGGTACTGTAATAACCGCTTGTGTTACTTTTTGTCCTAAATAATTTTCTGCATCAGCTTTTAATTTTTGTAATATCATTGCTGAAATTTCTTGTGGTGTAAATGATTCTCCATCAATATTTACTTTTTCAGCTGTTCCCATTTTTCTTTTGATTGATATAACAGTATTTTCTGGATTTGTAACTGCTTGACGTTTTGCAATTTGTCCAACTAGTCTTTCACCATTTTTAGAAAATGCAACAACAGATGGTGTTGTTCTATTTCCTTCTGCATTTGGTATAACAACTGGTTCTCCTCCTTCCATAACTGCTACACATGAATTTGTTGTTCCTAAGTCAATTCCTATAATTTTTCCCAT
>CALXFE010000026.1 GCA_944387545.1 uncultured Clostridia bacterium
ATTTTATCATATTTTTTGGTATTTCCTACTTTTATTTTTTTACTTTGGGTGTGACATATCTATTGTAAACCTATATTCTTCTAAATTTTCTAATCCATATTCAATAATTTGATTTATAACATTATGGTATCATTTTTTTATTTAAATAAAATTATTAATTTTTTATGTCTTTAATATCTGTCATATCCATATTGTCAATAGCGAATTCTATCATGCTATTAACAATATAATTATAAGATTTTCTACTCTTTTTAGATAATTTATCAATTATTTCAAAATTCTTTTCATCAATTCTTATAGTTAAAGGAACTTTATCACTTCCACTAGGTATTTTAAACTTCATATTATGCACCACCTTTGAATTATTTTTACATTACTTATAATTTTACAAAAAGTAATAAAACATGTATAATTCATAAATGAATTATTTTTGAAACAAAAATGTTGCACTTTTTTAATATAAAGTGTATACTTATTCCAAAGGAGGTAAAAAATGTGTGTCCTTTTGGAAATACATTTGTTGAATAAACTACTTTATCACAAACAGAAAAAATAATTTTTTATTCTTAATAGGTTTATTTGAATTAGTTTTAGTAGATGTTTATTTATACGATATACACCAAAAGGAAAAATCGTAAATCTTAAATTAATATGGAGAGGAAGTAGGATTATGGAAAAAAATATTACAGAAACAATTTATATTGCAAGTTTAGTGTTGGGAATATGTTCACTTTTGTTTTGTGCCATTCCAATAATGGGTTTGATTTTATCAATAACAGCACTAATTATTAGTGTAAAAGCTAGAAAAAAGTTAAAGAAAACAAATGAAAACAAAGGAATTGTAACAGCAGGTATAGTTTTAAGTATAGTTAGTTTGGTATTGGCAATTATAATTACGATAATAGTGGTTGTAATACCACTAGGAGGAAGTTTTATTTTAAGTGTTACAAGTCCAAAAGAAGTAGAATTACCAGATGTTGTAGGATTAACAGTAGAGGAGGCACAAGAAAAAGTCGAAAATGTAGGATTAAGATTTGAAATAGAGAAGGAAGAATACAATGATGATGTAGCAGAAGGATATATTCTCTCTCAAGACCCTACCTATATTTCAAATTACAATGTAAAAGAAGGAAGTACCGTTCAAGTGATAGTTAGCAAAGGAAAAGAATAAAAGAATATAAAGGAAGAATTTGAAACAAGATAATGAAATTACTAGTATGAATTTTGAATGGGATAATGAAAGTAAGACAATTATATCTTATTTAGATGCAGAACATTTTTATCCTAGTACATATACAAAAGAAAATTATGAAATTATAGAAATTGAAGGTATTAAAAACCAGAAATAGGAATGACAAAAGAGGAGGTTTTAAATAGTACATGGGGACAACCAAAAGATATAAATAAAACAACAACAAGATATGGAACAAGGGAACAATGGTGTTATAGTGGGGATAAATATATTTATTTTGAAGATGGAATAGTAACATCAATACAAGAATAGAAATGAAGCACATTACAAATTAAGTAGTGTGCTTTTTATATACTTATATGAAACACGAGGATTAAATTTAAGCTAATTTTATTATTAAGCAATGTATCTTTGTTGCTAGAAAAAAGAAGCGGAAATAAAAGAAAAATAAAAGTCAATTTTTCGGGTTATATATTATATTCAAAGACTGTATATGCTAAAGGTACTTTATAAGAAAAATAAAATTCTAAGAGTTGACATGTACCCGCCCATTAATATACAATTTTAATTTAATTAATTCGAATAAATTCAGAAATAACAAGGGATAATAGTATTTTTACCATAAAAAAATTTCAACAAAATTCGAAGGTAACAACAAATTTAAAATTGATGAAATAGCATTGGAATGTGAAAAAATATGTTATTATATAAAATACAACAAAAGAACTATCAAAAAAGGAAATAACTATTTATTCCTATAAGAATTATTAGTTATTTCCTTTTTTGTATGTTTGGTTAGTTAAATGTTTCAGTAATTAAGATATAACTTTCTTTGTTGGCACCAGGTTTTTCAAAAGAAATATCATAAGCTGATAGAAGTCTACCTAATTGTTGATATTTTTTATTTAGAATAGTATGATTAATTTTATCAAGAATAGTTTTTTGTGTTTCCTTATTTAATCTAATATTAAGCCACTTATTATCAGAAAGTAATTTTAGTATTTCTCTTTTTATAGATTTTTTGTTATCTTTTGATGTGAATTTTGGCAAATTTTTTGAAACATTATCTATTTGTAGAACATCTTTTATAAACTTTTCAGAATCTTCTTGATATTTTTTATAAGATTCAAAAGAATCTAGCTTATAATAATATGATTCAGAATATATTTCATATTTATCCAAAATTGGATTATAACGAAGAAGTGAAAATTTGTTGGTAATGAATTTTTTGAAATCATTTAATTCTTTATTGTAAGCGAATCCAAGCATTGTATAACAATTTTTTAAAGACTTAGTATAGTTCTTATTAGATTTAGGTTTTGTTATTATATTTTTTTCCTTTTTATTCTTATTATTTACATTAGGTTCTAACATAGTTATTAAGTTTGTAGTTGCATTAGTAAAATGCATATTACTAATTAATGTATCAATATCTGTATGGTGAGTTTCCATATAAATTTTAAGAAAATGATTTATATGTTTAGTTGTTTTATATATTAAAATAGAATGGTATAAATTAATAATTTCAAGAAAAATATTGTGTAATAAATCATATTCTATATTCATAGACAATATATCTTCTTCTTGTATTTGGTTATAAGAATTATTAATAATATAAAAATTTTCAACATTTTTTCTATATCTACCAGAAAACTGAATAATATCAATAGGATTATGAGATTCACAAAACATAGCTTTTATATTAGAATCTGTTAAATTAATACCTTCTTTTATCTTTGAAGTGGCTATAAGAAGGTTAATATCTTCTGGAAGTGTTTCATTATTGACAATATAATCATTTACTGTATTCATATTATCTAATATTTCTTTTATAGCAGTATTAGAGTCTAGTTTTAATGAGTCTTTTTTTGTATCACTAATTGAGATAGAAATATTTTTCTTATCTACCTTATAATTTTTTATAAGATTAGGAACAAACTTCTTACAAATATCTGTTGCTGAATTTGCCATATATACCATTTTATTTTTTGGGTTTGCTTGAGAAAGTAATTCATAAGCTTTTTCTTTATTAATGATTTCTACATTTTTTGGTTTAACATTATAACATTCATTACTAAAATCAAAAGATTTATAATTACCGTATCTTCTAAAGTAGGGAGATAATGAATTAATCGTTGCTGACATACATATTATTTTTTTACCTTGAGCTAGAAAATAATTAATCAACATAGAAATATAATAAGTTGAATCAGCAAATCCAGAATCAGCAATTAATGAATGTACTTCATCTATTACTATATATTTAAAATTAAGTTTTTCAAGTTTCTTTATGTTTTCATAAATATCATTTTCATTAATGAGTATAGCAGATAATTTTTGATGAGTTGTTACAAAATGGTAGTGGTTTTCTATGCATATTTTTAAACTATCAGAAAAAGCATAATTTTTTAAAGCTTGTTCTTGTATCATTTTTCTTGAAGTTATAAACAGAATGGTTTCATCATCTTTTAATTCTTTTACCAATTCTTTTTGTACCCAAGTATTTTTACCAGCTCCTACACCAGCACTAATTAAAATCATATCATTATTTCCTAATATCTCTTCTTTGTATTCTTCAATTACCTCAGATAAATATTTATTTTTCATAAAAATACCACCTTTTTTGCAAATTATATCATATTAGGAAAAAACATGCTATATTAATGATTGTTAATATTTGAAATATGTGGTAAAATAATGGATATTAAAGGAGTATAGTCATGAATCTAGAAGAACTAATTAATGAAATCAAGAAAAATCCTAAAAAATCAACAATAAATCAAATAGAAAAAGAATTAAAAAAACAATATAATGATAATATGGACTTAGAAAACAATTATTTATTAGGAATATTTTATGGTGTTATAAAAGAGGATAAAGAGCAGGCTAAAAAGTATCTCAATTATCTTGTTGAGAGAGATTATTCATTGTATTCGTATCCTTATATATTTATGGCACGAGAATATCAAAATAATAAAGTCAAATCTAAGAAAATACTAAAAAGGGGATTAGAAGCAACAAATGGAAACTTGATAATAGTTCAAGAATTATTTCTACAGTCTAATTCAAAAGGTAAGTATGATTTGTTTGTGAAATATATAAAGGATAAAAATGAAAAAAATTTACAGGAGTCATTTATTGTTTATATAATAGAGTTTCTATTTAATAATAAAAAATATAAGGAATTATATGATTTTGCTACAATAGACTTTGAAAAGATAGACAATAAAGGAATATTGCCAATAATATATCTTGTAATTGCGATAAGTAGTTATGAAATTAAAGAATATGATAATGCAAAAATTCTCTTAGAAAAAATTGAAAATATTTATATATCTAAAGAGATAGATATGTTTATTAATATATTTAAGAGTATTTTAGCTTTTCAGTTAGGGGAAGATAATTATAAGGAAATTTTGGAAGATATTGGTTATTCAGAAATAAAAACTACAGAATATGTTAATTTTGACTATGGATATCCACCAATAACTTTTAATATAGATGATATTTTTATACAATTATTTAATAAGTTAGAGACTATATTATTAGAAGATGAACAATTATGTACTAAAATGAAATGCCTATCGATAATATTTAAATATGATTCTGAGAGCATGATTGAAGAAGAAATCCCAAATATGATAAAGTTCATAGAAAAGGTTTCAAAAAAAGAAAAAAATAAAGTAGTGTTAAAAACGCTGTATTTTTTATACATGGAAAATGAGGATTATTATAAAGCTTTTAATTTAATATTGGACAATAATCCCAATTCAGATGATTGGATATCAAGCATTAAATTTATATATATGGAAAAATTCACAGAAAAGCAAATGGAAAAAATAAATAATAAATTTTCAAGTATATATTTTTATAATAAAAAGAATTTTGAAGAGATATTAAAAAAATTTATATTTTATTATAAAAGAAAAGAAGAATATGCTGAACTAACGGAATTGATTGAAAAATTAGTCATACAAAAAGATGAAAAAATTCCAGATTATATGCTATTTGATATAGCATATGCGTATGGTGAACAAAATAATAAAGAAAAAGCGAAAGTATATTATGAAAAATGTATAGAAAAAGAGGAAGCATTGGCACCAGCAATGAATAATTTAGCTTTAATATATGAACAAAATAATGATTTTGATAAAGCAGTTAATTTATTAGAAGAGGCTTTTCAGTTATACACTTCAGAAAAAGGTTATTCAGAAGAACAAATTGAAAAATGTAAAAATAATTTGAAACGTTGTAAAAAATCTCAAAAAAATCAAATGAAACTAGAAGAAAGTATGATGCTGGCTAAGAATAAAATTACATTAGAAGGATATTGGTATATTGAGAAATTAAAGCAAATATATGAATTGCAGGATGAATCAGGATTCATCATCATGTCACAATATGATTTGATTAATATTTTAAAAGTTAGACCAGATAAAGCAAAAGAATTTATTGATAAAACTATAAATAATGAATATTTAATTAAAATTAAGAATCATAACTTTGATACTCAAAAGTCAGTTTATAGAGTAAATAAGTTTGTTGAAGAAGAAATTAACATATATGAAGAAAAAAATAAAATATTTAGTGATATCTTAGATAGAATATCAAGGATAAATGCAGAAGTTATTCAAAAGACTAATTATTTAGAAATGTTGTCAAGTATAGATAATATACAAAATATTGAGCTGAAAGATATGCTAAGGAGAGATTTACAAGAAAATTTAATAGCATATTTGGCAGGAGCAAATAAAACCTGCTTAATTTTGTCAGGTAGCATGATAGAAAATATTTTGTTAGATAAAGTTATTGAAAAGCAAATCACTAAATATGAAATAAAAAACAAAAATGTGCTTGTTAATAAAATGGATTTATCAGAACTGATTTATGTTGCAGAAAAAGAAAAATTAATTGATAAGATTCCTCTTGATTTAGCAAATGCAATAAGAGGGTTTAGAAATTTTATACACCCTGGAAAAGAATATAGAGATAAAAATAATACTATTAATCAAACAAGTGCTGAATTAGCATGGTCGGCTTTAAAATACATAATTTTAGGACATTTATGAGAATAGACAAATAATAAAATTTGTGATAATATAAATTTACAAAATCTGATGCCCCTATTGTAATAAAAAGGGAGATTATAGAAGAGATTATACTATTTTAATGGTTGATGGAAAAGGGATTCAGAGTTTGGACTGTAGCCAAGCGGTAAGGCACCAGACTTTGACTCTGGCATGCGCTAGTTCGAATCTAGCCAGCCCAGCCAAAATAAATAGCAACTTTCAGAAAATGGAAGTTGTTATTTTTTGCCTGTCTAACAAAATGTCTAACAAATTAAAAACTTAATAAATATTTTTATTAATTAGTAATAATTTTCAATAATCTTTAAAAACAAATACAATAAGAGAATTTGTTAGACAACTTTTAGACTAGAAGATAAAATACCTTGATTTGGCAATTGATAGATATGCTTTTAGCAGAGAAGTCAAAAGCCGAAGAAACAAACAAAGACAAAGACTAGAGGTATACATTACATAGTCGGAAGTAGGAGTGAATTTGCAGTTTATTCCTGCTTTTTATTTTTAGTCAAAAAAATATTGACAATATATAACTAAAAATGATATATAATAGAAGAAAAACAAAAGAGGAGTAGAGAAAAATGAAAACAATAGCTGTAAGCCTTGAGGCTGTACACACACACACACACACACACACACACACACACAATATATTTAAAGAATAAAATAATAAAAAAATCAATAGATAAGAATAAAAAAAGATAGTGATATAGACCTATGAAAATAGGTTTATATTGCTGTCTTTTTTGTGTTTAAAAAATTTTTTATATTAAAATATATATTATATAAATTATAAAAAGAAAGGGAAGGAAAAAACGAATGACAAGAAATGTAGAAAAAGAAAAAAACAAAATGAATAAAAATATAAAAAGAAACGACGGTATCACATTAATTGCATTAGTAATTACGATAATTATATTATTAATCTTAGCAGGCGTAACTATAGCAGCGTTAACAGGAGATAATGGAATATTAGGAAGAGCAACAGATGCAAGAGAACAAACAGATGTCGCAGAAGAAAAAGAAAAAGTAGTATTAGCAGCACAAGCAGCTTTAATAGATAATAATGGAAAAGAGATATTAGAGCAATATTTGAATTCAGAATTAGAAAATAATTTTGGAGAAAATAAGTATAGCTTAGAAGAAGGACAAAACAATGGAGAGCAAGGATTTATCGTAACAATAACAGATACAGGAAGAAGGTATTTTGTAAACAAGAATGGAAAAGTAGAACAAATGATACCAGCACCAATTGTGACTCATACAATCAATCCAGAAACACAAGTGACTGAAGGAGAGAAAATAACCATAACGATTAATGCAACACCAACAGAAGGAGAGATAACAAAAATAACAAAACCAGATGGAACAAGTGTAGAAAATACAACTACAACAACATATCAAGTAGAAGAAAATGGAGAATATAAATTTGTTGTAGAGCAAAGTAATGGAGGAAAGACAATACATACAGTAGAGATAACAAATGGAAAGTATGTAGAGAAATTTTCAGATATTTATACAAGTACACAAGCATATACAAAAAATGGGCAGACCGCATGGATACCAGAAGGATTTGCAGTAGGAACAAGTAATACAATAAATACGATAGAAAATGGATTAGTCATAACAGATAAAATAGATGAAAATCACAATAGTATAGGAAATGAGTTTGTATGGGTACCAGTAAATAGAGAAAATTTTGATACAGAATTTGTAAGAATTGAAGGATATGGTAGCGGGGAGCAAGGACTATCTCCAAATTATGGTGAAGCAGATGGGAATAGTGAAACAGGAGAGAATACAAATAGTAATGTAAAAGAGACAGAAACAACTAAAACAGAAGTAAAAGAAATGTATGAAAGTGTATATAATAATGAAGGATTCTATATAGGAAGATATGAAACAGGAATAGGCACGAATAGTAATGCGGTGATACAAAAAAACGTAAGAGTATATAATAATATAAAATGGTCAGCAAATGGAATGCAAGAAACAACTGGAACAACAGGAGGAGCAGTAGAAGTATCAAGAAATTTTGATACAGCAAACAAATATACAAGTGTAACAAGTACATTAATATATGGGGTTCAGTGGGATACAACGATGAAATGGATGGAAAATGTACAAAATTTAACAGGTGGAAAATATATACAAGATAGCACGGGGATGGGATGGTACAGTGGGAATTCACCATATTCAACAGGGACTAATTTAGGCGAGGCAAAAAATAGAGTAAAAAATATTTATGATTTAGCCGGCAATGTATATGAGTGGTCAATGGAGTCGTATTCATCTAATCGCCGAGTATGGAGAGGAGGAAGCCATAAAGGGTCTGGAATTGACAATCCAGCTTCTAATCGAACGAGTAATAGGTATGGTTCTTCCTACAGTGGTACTGAACTAGGTTTTCGTATTACATTATATTTAAATAGATAAAATATATTTTTTATTGGGAAAATAATAAGTAATATAGATTTTAAATTGATATTAAATGCAAAAAATACTATTTAATATCAATATATAAAATAAAATACTAACAATTTTAAAATTTGAATCAAATTACAAGTTGAATATATTGTCATTTTTTGATATACTAGGAACAAATAAAAAACTTGGGAGGTAAAAAATGATAAAACATATTGTGATGTGGAAATTTAAAGAAAACGAAGAAGAAAATATGAAAAAATTCTTAGAGGGATTGAACAGCTTAAAACCGATTATTCCAGAAATAAAATATATGGAAACCGGTATCAACATTAATCCTAAGAATGAATATAATGCAATTCTAATTTCTGAATTTGAAACCATGGAAGATTTAGAAAAATATAAAAATCATCCAGAACATATAAAAGTATCGAACCTATGCAAATCTATTAGAATTGATAGGCAAGCAATAGACTATGAGATGTAAAATAATAAAAGATAAAAAAGAAGGTAAAACAGATTAAAAGCTAAAGTGTTAAAATAGGAGACTAGAATGAATTTAGAAGCAATAAAAAATGTAAAAACGAAAAAAATAGGTAAAGAAATAGCATATTTTGAAACAATAAATTCAACACATAAATATGCAAAAGAAATAGCCTTAAAAGAGAATTCAGAAGGAGAAATAATTATAGCTGAAAGACAAACAGATGGAATAGGCACGAAAGGAAGAAACTGGTATACGGGAGAAAGTAAAAATATAGCTATGACAATTATCTTAAAACCGAAATGCACAATAAGCAAATTGGAAGGTTTGACAATCAAAATTGCAGAATGTATGAAAAAAACAATTTATGATTTATATAAAATTCATTTAGAAATAAAAGAACCAAATGATTTAATTTTAAATCATAAAAAAATATGTGGAATTCTTACAGAAATTAATACAATATCAGAAAAGATTAATTATTTACTAATTAGCTTAGGCTTTAATGTAAATGAAGATGAGTTTTCAAAAGAAACAGAAAAGATTGCAACATCCCTAAAAAAAGAGTATGGAAAAGAATTTGTAAGGGAAGACATTATAAAGAATTTTATAGAGAGATTAGAAAAAGAAATAGAATTCTAGGTTCTATTTCTTTTTTTGATAAATATAAATTAAAAAGGAAAATAAAAAAGAAAGGAGATATGATATTTACATATCATAAAAAGAAAAATGGAAAATATGGATAATGTCAATAATAAAAATTACATAAATATATTAAAAGGGCTAGGAATTGCATTAATATCAACATTTATTTTCTTATTAATTTTATCAATTGTGTTAACCTATACAAGTGCTTCTGAGAATATAATCAATCCGACAATCATCATAATTACAGCAATAAGTATATTAATAGGTAGTTCTATCAGTAATATGAAAATAAAAAAGAATGGATTGATAAATGGTGGAATTATAGGTGGATTATATATTGTACTATTATATTTGTTTTCAAGTGTATTTAATGAAAATTTTTCATTAACAATGCAATCAATCATTATGGTTGTAACAGGAATTGCCTTTGGAATATTAGGGGGAATTATAGGGGTTAATATTGCTTCTAAATAATAAACATTAAAAAGATAAGCATTCAAAAGGCAAGTTTAAACTGAATTGAAAAACGGAATAAAAAACAATGGATAGAAGATTAATCAGTATAATTTGTATACATAGCACGATTCCAATAATTCATTAAATTGCGTTTTTCTGATTTAGGAACAATATTTATTCTAATAGCAGAAAAAGGTTTATCATGAGAATATGTTGTTTCTTCACCATCAGCAGAAGCTTTTAGCCAACCTATATCTGGCACATAAATTTGATAAACAATGGAATATTCATTAGAGTTTTTTAAATGAAGTGCGATTCCAGAAATTCCATATAAATACTTGTTGGCAACATCTGGAGGTATAGGGTTATTGAAATTAGTACAAGAATTATTGGCTGAATTATGTCCTTGACCTCCTAGTTGAAGTGCAATTTTTCCTAAAAATTGGACTGCGTTTTTGCTGTTGATATCATACCAACTACTTGTGCTAGGGCTGTAACCATATTGATAATCAATTTCAGAATAATCACATACAGCAGTTGTATTTTCGCCCCAATAGGTATAATCAAAGATTCGAGCTTGCAACATAGAATGATCAATCTCACCATCTAGATAGGTAACAAGCATTTCTGACTTTTTATTACTTCTATCAAGAATCGATTGTTTTCCAGAAATTTCCCCATTTTGATTGAATTTAGAAATGGGATAACCATTATAATTTGCATAATATAACATAATATTTCTAGCATTGTTTATCGTAACAAAAACTTCAGATATATTTGCAGCATAATCAGTTATTAAAATAGGATAAGATACAGGCGAACAGAATATTTTAGATAGAGACATATTATTTTCTGAAATATCCCAACTGTCAATAGGTCTTAAAGTTTCGTTAGAGGTAATTGTATATTTTGATTTACTATTTTCAATTGATAATTCTTCGCAAGTACTATTGGGAGCAATATTATCAATAAGAATACCGGTATCAAATTTTTGAAAATCATTTTTCTGGTTTAAATGATCCTGAATGATACCCTCAGGAAAAACAATACTTAGATTTCCATTGCCGGTCAGATTAGAAAGTAGAATATGATAAATAATTTCACCATTATGGTTAGAAATTTCATTTATTTCCATAAATGGATGCATCATTTCATCATTGATTAAAACATTTATCGTATCACGATTAAAATGATTAATGGTGATATTTTTTTCTTTTACTTTAACTTTTAAAGTAATTTCGTGAGTCTTATTTGCATATTTTTCATATCCAGTATTTGTATTAGAAACAGATAAAACTTCTATTTCAGGTTTTTTATCAATCAAGATTTTTGCAGATACAAAAGAATAATCAAAAATATATTTAGAAAAAACAGACTGATAAAAAAATGGAAATGCCAATAGAAGAATAAAAACTATGAAAAATATAATAATTTTTTTATTCAAAAAATCCCTCCTTATAAAATTATATAATTAATAAATTTATTGTCATTGAATAATGATCATAATAAGATTGCCACGTCAATTTTTGAGAACGACTTATTTATTGGGAATTTTAATCATACGAAATAAAATATTTGAATATGAATACATCGATTATATAGTAGTATACATAAAAAGTCAATAGACTATCATAGGTTATCAAGAAAATATATTTCTTTTGATAGTCTTTATTTGTCGAATTTTGCGATGAAAAGATTTGTGAATTTGTCATAAATAATTGACAATTGTAAAATAGGGAATTATAATTTAATCACATTTTTTCTATAATTTTATTCAAGTTTTAATTTCAAAAAAATCTATCAACTATCCAAAAACAAAAATAAAATAAAAAAGGAGGTATGCCTATTTGAGTAAAAAGAAGAAAGTTTTATTAATCTTCTTAATTTTGTTAGCAATTATATTATCATTTATTGGTGGTAAAACTTTTTCAAAATATGCATCAGAAATACAAGGAAAAGGAACTGCTGAAATAGCCAATTGGGTGTTCAAAGTAAATGGAAAAGAAGACCTGGTACAGAGTGTAAATTTATTATCTACATATAATAATGAAACATTAATTAATAGTAAAGTGGCACCTGGAACAAGTGGAAGCTTTAATATAGTTGTTGATGCAACTGGTTCTGAAGTTGGCGTGGACTATAAAATACAATTTTTAAATGAGAGTGAAAAGCCACAAAACTTAATGTTTGAATATAACGATAATACATATACAAACATACAAGAACTAGAAGAAGAATTATCAGGAACAATCAATGCAAATGATGAAGATAAAACAAGAACAATTACAATTAATTGGGAATGGCAATATGAAAAGGGAAAAAATGCAAATGAAATTAACGAAAATGACAAAATAGACACTAAAAATGCAAAAGAATTACAAAACTATACTTTTGATATAAATGTTATAGGTACACAAGTAATGCCTGCATAATAAGAAAAAATAAAACAATATAAGATATTATGAATATGATGAATTTTAAAATATATATAAATTAAAATATATGATTTTGTATCAAAATCTTTGAGATCAAAATTTGATAATCGAGATGAAATCCTCTAAAAATAAGTTATAGAAAATATGTAATAACAAAAGAGTAAAAACAAGAAATATACCAAAGGTGATATAAATTAATTATTAAAAAATATATAGCAAAATAATCTTTATGCTAAATTAAGAGGATTGAAAGCCTCTTAATTTAGCCCTAAATAATAGAATAAATACTATACAAGGAGGAAACACAAAATTGAAATTTAATTTTCATATAAGGCCGAAAAAAATAGGGTTAAAAGATATCAAGAAAGAGAAAAAGGAAAAACATTATACAAAACAAATCATCATGTTCATTATGATAATCAGCATATTTATAACATTTTTTTCAGGCGTAAGTTTTGGAAAAGCCATTCATAATGCTAATATAAAAAACAGTACAGAAATTGCAAAACCAATTTTGGAGGTAGAAAAAAATTCAGAAATTATGATAACAGAAGATAATAAAAGAGGAGAATATCAGTTTATAGTAAAAAACTACAACAACTTAGAAGAAATATCAGAGGTGGATTTGAAATATTATATAGAAATACTAGAAGACAATTTAGATAAATCAATTTGCTATAGTTTATATAAAGAGAACGAAGAAATGAAACTAAATGATAATAAAACAGAAGAAATCAAATTAAACAAAGATAGAAAAGAAGAACAAATCTATACATTAAAGGTAGAATATGATTCTACTAAAAATAATATAGGTGATATCATGCAAGATATACAGATAAAAATCCACTCAGAACAATTAAAAATATAGGTGATAATATGAGAAAAAAAAAGAAGAAATTTATGATAATCATTTTTTTAATAGTGTTGTTTATCATATTGTTTATTTTAAGTTCTATAAAATACAATTTCTTACAAGAAGATTTATTATTTTTTCAATTTTTTCATTCTATCCATAAATCAGAAAATTCAAACATAAAAGAACAAGTAAAAACTGAAAATTCGACAGATAAAAATTTACAAATAAAAGAGTCTAATATCATGCAAATTGGTTTTAATGTTCGATATAAAGATACCCAACTAAAAGATGTAAACTTATTGGAAACAATTAATAATAAAACTTTGGTGTATGAAAAAATAGCACCAGGAACAAGTGGTGATTTTGATATTGTACTAAATAGTAAAGAAGATATAAATTATGAAATCAACTTTAAAAGTGAAAATAGTAAACCATCAAATTTACAATTTTATACATCAGCAAACAATAAAAGATATGCAACGCTAGAAGAATTAGATGATACATTAAAAGGAAGAATTATAGAAAATGAAAAAAAGGTAATACATATAAACTGGGAATGGTGCTATGAAAGCAGTAAAGAAAATAATGAGCAAGATACAATAGAAGCAAAGAAAATTAGAGAATATAATTTTTCAATATATGTAAAAGGTTATTAGAATACTATTATTATACATAAGCTTTATGGAAAAGTTAGAATATATACTAAACTACAATTTATTACAAAATAAGTGATAATAGTATTCTAATAAATTCTTCTAAAATACTTGTAAAAATGAAATATAAACTATATAATATAAGAGTATATTGGGGTATCGCCAAGTGGTAAGGCATCGGACTCTGACTCCGACATTCCTGTGTTCGAATCACAGTACCCCAGCCAAAATTACTTGTTATGAACTTAAAAAGTTCACATAGGGAGTATAATTTTCAGCCCAAAATATGGAGGAACAAAGGATGAAAAAAAATAATGCTGGTATCACTTTAATTAGTTTAGTTATAACCATTATTGTATTATTAATATTAGCATCAATAGGCGTCAATAGTGGAATTGATACAATAAAATCATCTGGAATGACAAAGTTTACTACAGAAATGAAAATCATGCAATTAAAAGTAAATGAATTGTATGATAGTTATACAAATAACAAATCTATAACTGTAGATGGAACAGAATATACAGGAAAAGGGCAAGAATCAACAGAAGGAGTAGAAGCTAAACCAGGAATACAGACAATTGGAAAAGATTTAAGTTCAGCTCCTCAAGACAAACTAAGTGAGGCAAGTTCAGGCAGTGGATTTGATATTACGGATGAGAATGGATACAGATATTACGATCAAGATATAATAAAAGCATTAGAAATAGATGGTGTAGATGGAGGATTCTTTATCAATGTTGCTAATAGAAAGGTCATAAGTGTAGAAGGCTATGAATATGAGGGACAAAAATATTATACATTAGAACAATTGCCAAATGGATTATATAATGTAGAATATAATAAAGTAGATGGAAATTTGAGTTTTGAAACAACATCAGAAGTAAAAAATGGTCAGGGAAAAATCCATATTGTAAATATTAGTTATGACCAATATGTTAATAAATGGCAAGTAAGATATAGATTGAAAGAAGAAGGACAAGAAGAAAATGCATGGACAACAACAGAAGATTTTACAGGAAATGAATTTACAATAGATGTCCCAATAGAGAATCTTTTAAAGGAGTATGAAATACAAGTTATCCATGGGGATGAAATTGTATCAGAAATTAAAGTAGCACATGTATTACAAGTTGGAGATTATATAAACTATGACCCAACAAATGGAGGGACAATTACGACAACATATACATCACCACAGGGAACATATCATACAGATCAAGCAACAGCCATAGCAGATACAAGTGAAAATATGGTAGAAGGAAATGGATATGCAGATCAAACATTTAGCGTAAATGTAAATACGAATGGATGGAGAGTACTAGGAGTAGACGAAGAAACAGGAGAAATATTACTAATTTCAACAGATGTCGTAAAAACAACAGAAGATGAGCTATTTTACATAAGAGGACAGACAGGATATGAATGGGGTGTAAAAGAATTAAATGATATATGTGCGATATATGGACAAGGAAAAGGAGCAAATGGAGCAAGAAGCATTACAGTAGAGGATATCAATAAAATAACAGGATACAATCCAGAAACAGCACAATGTTATGATGGGGAAATACATGAATATGGAAATGAAGTAACTTATACAAAAAATGCAAGTAATATAAGTTATCAAGATACATTAAATAATAAAAGTGGGACATATGGAACGTCAGACACAATATTTAGATATTATAAAGAAGATAAGAAGATTTGGGAAACATTAACAGAAGGGAACAAACAAAAATTTAAAAGTATATCATATTATTATTATCCAAACACATTAGCAACAAATTCAAGTGGAGACACAGTGGGGATAGCAACAGATAGTATAGAATATGAGATGCTATTTGAAAGAACAACAAATGAGCAATATTACTGGTTAGCTTCTCAATATGTACGAACGCTTTCTGGTTATATTTACTTTGGATTATATGGAGCATATAATGGTTGTGTAGATGATCATAATTTATTTTACTCTAATGGTGGGATTAGTGTTACACCAAGTTATGGCGTTCGCCCTATTGTTTCCTTAAATTCTGCTATTAATATAGCAGGAGGAGCAGGAACATCGGATAGTCCGTATGAATTAAAATAAAGAAAAGAACAATAAACCAAGAAAACTATTTTGATTTTTCAGAATAGTTTTCTTTACTTTTTGGTAAAATTAGGATATAATGTAACAAGTTAACAAGATTGAAAAGGAGAGATTTTTATGCAAGAAAACAATCAAAATAATCAAACAGAAGAACTAGATATAAATCATTTAATGCAAGTAAGAAGAGAAAAATTAGCAGAACTACAAGCACAAGGAAAAGACCCATTTGAAATTACAAAATTTAATAGAACCAATTCAGCAGGTGAAATCAAAGCAAATTATGAAAAGTTTGAAGAAAAAGATGTAACAGTTGCTGGAAGAATTATTGCCAAAAGAATTATGGGAAAAGCATCATTTTGTACCATCCAAGATAGTGATGAAAAAATTCAAAGTTATGTAAGTATCAATGACTTGGGAGAAGAAAGTTATAAAGCATTTAAAACATTTGACATAGGAGATATTATTGGAATAACTGGATTTGTATTTAAAACAAGAACAGAAGAAATTTCTGTACACGCAAAAGAAGTGACATTACTTTCAAAATCTTTAAGACCATTACCAGAAAAATTTCACGGATTAAAAGACGTGGATTTAAGATATCGTCAAAGATATGTTGACTTAATCATGAATCCGGAAGTAAAAGAAACCTTTATTATAAGAAGTAAAATTATAAAAGAAATCAGAAATATATTAGATGAAAAAGGATATTTAGAAGTCGATACACCAATGTTAAATACGATTTCTGGTGGAGCAACCGCAAAACCATTTATTACACATCATAATGCTTTAAATATTGATATGTATTTAAGAATTGCTACAGAATTAAACTTAAAAAGATTAATTGTTGGTGGCTATGATAAAGTATATGAAATGGGAAGAATTTTTAGAAACGAAGGAATGGATCAAAAACACAATCCAGAATTTACATCAATAGAATTATATGCCGCATATCAAGATTATCATGATATGATGGATATTACAGAGGAATTATTCTCAAAAGTGGCTGAAAGAGTTTTAGGAACAACCAAAATTACGTATCAAGGACAAGAAATTGATTTAAAACCAGGTTGGAAGAGAATTTCTATGATAGATGCGATAAAAGAAGTGACAGGAATTGATTTTAATGAAATTCAAACAGATGAAGAAGCAGTCGCTTTAGCGAAAGAAAGAAAAATAGAAATTCCAGATAAAACAAAAGAAACAAGAGGAGATGTTATTAGTCTATTCTTTGAAGAATATGTAGAAGAAACATTAATTCAACCAACATTTGTATATGATTATCCAATTGAAATTTCACCACTTGCAAAAAGATGCCCAAAAGATAAAAGAATGACAGAAAGATTTGAAGCATTTATTGGTGGAAGAGAATATGGAAATGCTTTCTCAGAACTAAATGACCCAATTGACCAATATGAAAGATTCAAAAAACAAGTGGAAGCAAGAGATGCTGGTGATGAAGAAGCTGGTATGATGGACGAAGACTATATCCAAGCTTTAGAGATTGGTTTACCACCAACAGGTGGATTAGGAATTGGAATTGACAGAATGATTATGTTATTAACAGATTCTGCAACAATCAGAGATGTATTATTATTCCCAACGATGAAACCACTAAATTAATGCATATAATATGAAAATGAAAAGGGAGAAATGAGAGGATTTATGTTTAATTTTTCATTTGATAAAAGAATTATTTATATCATATTAGGAATCATGGTTTTATCCATGGTCGTACAATATTTAGCAAATCCAGGAATGCTATTTTCACTATTAATTAGTGTCCCAGGTGTACTAATTGCAATTACATTCCATGAATTTGCACATGCATTTGTAGCAGATAGATTAGGCGATGATACAGCAAGAAGAGAAGGAAGGCTTAGCCTAAATCCATTTGATCATTTAGACCCAATTGGAACAGTATTATTACTATTTGCAGGATTTGGTTGGGGAAAACCAGTACATGTAAATCCAAGAAATTATACAAGGAAAATGTCAATGGAAAAAGGAGAAGCACTTGTATCTATTGCAGGACCGGTAATGAATTTTTTACTTGCCATTATTTTTGCTATTCTATATTATGGAATTTTAAAATTTGCAGGTATTTCATTTATGTATTCTACAATAGGTGGAATTGTTATGGACTTAATTAGCACAACCGTATCCATAAATATTGGATTAGGTTTATTTAACTTAATTCCATTACCACCACTAGATGGTTCAAAAGTGATTATGCCATTTTTACCATTTAATGCAAAACAATGGTTTATCAACAATGAACAAATATTTTACATCGTATTTGTTGTATTATGGATAACAGGTTTGACATCATATATTATTACACCAGGAATTCAAGCTGTAGGAGGATGGATATCAAACTTAGCAGCAGCTATTTGGGGATTGTAATTATATAGATATAAAAAAGGAAGATTGCTAGAATTTGAATCTAAGCAGTCTTCCTTTTTTCTTAATAGATAGAAAATTCTTCAATATGCGCTTTTATATAAGCCACATCGTTATTAACTGTGATTGCAGAGTAGGTAGACCATTCTGCAATTTCTTCAATTGACCATCCTTCTTGAAGATATAGATGAGCTATTTCTTCCCTTCTCCGCGAAATGCGGATAGTTGCGCATGCAATAGCTTTGCGCTTTTTAAATTCTTTGATTATTTCTTTGCGCATATGATTCCTCCAAATATACTATTTAGTCTTACATATATGATAGTATATTTACATAATATTGTCAAGTTTTATATGCTGTTAGTATAAACTTTTAGTAGGGAAAATTTGATAAAAAAATTGAATAAGAGATACCAATTTGATAGAATATTTTTA
>CALXFE010000027.1 GCA_944387545.1 uncultured Clostridia bacterium
TTTTTAATAATATATCTTTTGGTGTAAATCTTAATTCTTCTACACAATCAGTAGTATCTAATTTACTTTCTAGTTCGTTAATTGCTTTTTCAACTATTTTCTTTTCATCGTTATATTCTTTTAATTCAAAAATTCCATTGATATATGCTTTTTTAATTCTTTCGAGTCTATTTTTCTGTTCATTTATTTCTTTTTCTAATTGTTCTTTAGGTTCATCAAATTTTTGCTTTATCATAGGCAAAAAGAATTGATTTACAACAGAGTCATATTCTGTTAATTCATCTATAAATTGACTAAAGTAATCATTTATAACTTTTTCTTTGAATTCGATTTTGCAGTCATTACAGTAATAATAAAAATAAGTATTACCATTTTTCTTTGTAGTGGCTTTACCACCTAAAATCCTGCCACATTTAGGACATTTTAATTTCTGTAAGTATAAATAGGTTAATGTCCTTTTATAACTTCTTGAATTTTTCTTTTTTTGTACTTGACAATCTTCCCACATTTCTTTAGATATGATAGGCTCTACTACGTCTTCATAATAGGTAGGGTGTTTCGTTCTTTTACCGTGAACAAAATCTCCTTTGTATATTTCATTTTCAAGAATATTAACAATAGTGGAATCTCTCCAATTTTCTTTTCCTAATACTTTTTCTTCATTAAATAAATTGCTGATTTTTTGATAAGAATAACCGTTGTAATATAAATCAAATATTCTAACTACAATGTCTTTAGTAGAATAATCAATTACTAATTTTTTATCTTCATGTTTATAACCTAATGGAGCAATATGAGGAATATGACCACATTTAATTGCACCAGCTAAACCAACTTTAGTTCTTTCGCTAGTTCTCTCAATTTCATTTTGACTTACACTCATTAAAAGTCTTGAAATCATTTTGCCATTTGCACTTGTAGTATTTATTTCATCATTTACACAATCTAAATAAGCATTATTCTCATCTAAAAATGTCATTAAATTTTCCCAGTCATAAATACTTCTAGTTATTCTATCTAGCTTTAAAGCAACAATAGTATTTATTTTTTTAGCCTTTATATCATCTTTTAATCTTTCAAATTCTGGTCTATGATTACCAGTTTTAGCACTTATTCCAGCGTCTTCATAGTAATCTACTATTTCATAACCTTTAAATTTACAAAAAGACTCTAATCGTTCTTTTTGCTCTGGAAGACTAAATCCTTCACGTGCTTGGTCTTCTGTTGATACTCTCATATATAAGCCACATTTTTTCTTTTCTTCGTTCAATTTTTTACCTCCAATCTAACAAAAAAGAGACATCAAAGTACAATACGAGTACCATTGACATCTCTTAAATCCGTTTATCACAAAATAAAATACAATATAATTGTAATATAATATAAATTTTTCAAAGTACACGTAATTGTATAGTTCTTTACGAACAACTATACATAATCAATTGCCTATATTATATCACGATTTAAGGAAATGTCAATTGTTTACAATTATATGTTTTTCAAATATTCTTCTAATTCAGATAATTTAATCTTTTTATACAGATTAGAAATATAAACATCATTTGAATAATTAAAAACTAAGAATGTGGTATTTTTAATTATTACTCTATGTGGTTCAATATATGTAAGGTTAGTTTTTTCTAATTTTCTAATGCTACCATTGATAAAAGTAGGATTAACTTTAGAAAACTCACATATAAATTTAATTCTCTGTTTTAAACCTTCCTCAAATTGTAGTTCTTTCTTAATTATCTTCATTTTCTTACACCATCCTTTCGTTTGGATGATTTTAATATTGTTTTTAGGCAACAAAAAAATCAACCAGATTTTATTTTCTGATTGATTTTGTATCAACTCTGCTCTATTAGTTCGAACAGAAACGTCATTGGTGCGGATGAAGGGACTCGAACCCCCACGCCGTTGGCACTGGTTCCTAAGACCAGCGCGTCTACCAGTTCCGCCACATCCGCATATATAATAACAATAATTATCTTAGCACAAATCTATTTTTATTGTCAATAGTTTTTTAACATTTTCCAGTGAAATTTAAGTATAACCTAATTTGCTTTATAAAAAATTGATACCGGCGACTTAATGAATCATTAATAAAATCTTACATTGAAAAATATATGATTAAAGCACCTGCAATTGTTAGTATAAATCCTAGAAATTTTAGTCCATTGGAACCTTCGTTTTGGTCTCCAAATCCAAAAAATTTTTTTGTGATAATTCTTGCATCATATATTAAAATAACACCACTTAAAAGTATTAATGCACCTATTAGTTTTACAATAATTTGAAACATTTATATCTACATCCTTTTTTATTTTATAGGTATATATTAATATTTTTTTTATAAAAAGTCAATAGGCGTTAAGATAACCTTAACGCCTATTCAATGACTTAATTATTTTAAGCAAGAATCGTTTTTACATATCTTTCAATCATTTTTACTTTTCTTCTGTTAAACTCCTCCTCTGTTTCTTCTTCTTCTTTTGTCAAATTCAAATTATCGACTAACACTTGCATCTTCTCGCCTTGTGCTATCAATGCTCTTGGTACATAATATCTGGTTTCCCATGCACTAAGAACCATATCTACTTCTGAATCACTTAGTTTCTCTGTTTTTCTTTTTCCAATGACAAATTCTTGAATAAGGTGAGTTCCTTTTAGTTCTCTGCTTAACCCTAATTGTGCTGTTATTGACCGTGCTTTACTTTCTTCTTTTAGTGCGATTAATCCTGCTTCTTTTGTCATCATTTTCCTCCTTAGCTTTGATTGTTTCTAAAGTTACTTTACTTGACTATGTTTTTTATTTTACAATATTTTACATCTGTTTGTTTTGATTTTTTATAAAATTCTCTTTTTATTATATATCGTATTTACATTTTTTTACATTTATTCTTTTCTATTATACAAAAAGAAAAGGGTGTTTTGCTACGCCCTTTTCTCCTAGAAATGAAACTTAAGAGTTGAAATTATTAATTTTTCAAATTATATCTCTATTCTCTTTGTAAACTTATCTCTAATTAATCTTCTTAATCTTGCATTTTCTTCTTTTTCTAATTTAGGGTCATCATTAATAATTTTGATTGCTGCCTCTTGTGCTAGCTTTAATATATTCATATCTTCAAATAAATTGGCAATCTTAAATTCTGGTAATCCATGTTGCATGGTTCCAAAGAAATCTCCAGAACCTCTTAATTCTAAATCTTTTTCTGAAATAATAAATCCATCATTTGTATCACACATAACCTTCATTCTTTTTCTTACAGTCTCGCCTTTTCCTTCATATTTTAGGATACAATAGGATTTATATTCTCCTCTTCCTACTCTTCCTCTTAATTGATGTAATTGTGCTAGGCCAAATCTTTGTGCATCTTCTATGACCATAATATTCGCATTTGGTACATCTACTCCCACCTCGATAACCGTTGTTGAAATCAATATGTCAATTTCTTTATTTTTAAATTTCATCATGATTTCATCTTTATCTTTGGCTTTCATTTTTCCATGTATGTGTTCAACTCTATATTCTGGAAAAATTTCTGTTTTACATTTTTCGTATAACTTTTCTACTGATTTTAAGTCTAATTCTTCATTTTCTTCTACTAAAGGACATACGATATATGCTTGTCTACCTTCCTTTAATTGTACTTTAATAAAGTTATTAATTCTCTCTTCCATTCCTTTTGTTACTGCAAAAGTATCTATCTTTTTTCGATTAGGTGGTAATTCGTCTATGATAGATATATCTAAATCTCCATATAGTATCAAGGCTAATGTTCTAGGAATTGGTGTTGCTGTCATAACCAATACATCTGGATTCTGCCCTTTTTCAACAATCGTTGTTCTTTGCTTTACACCAAAACGATGTTGTTCATCTGTTACAACTAGTCCTAAATTTTTAAATTCTACATTTTCTTGTAATAAGGCATGTGTTCCAATTAAGATATCAATTTCACCATTTTTTAATCTTTCTAATAATTCTGTTTTCTTCTTTTTGGTCATTGCTGAAATTAATAGTTCACATTTGATATCTAATTCATCAAATATGTTTTTAAAATTTTCTAAGTGTTGTGTGGCAAGAATTGCTGTTGGTGCCATAATGGCTGCTTGATAACCACACTTTACTGCTTTGTATGCTGCACACATGGCAATAACGGTTTTTCCCGAACCAACATCTCCTTGTAATAATCGATTCATTGGTTTTTCTGATTCCATATCATGATCAATTTCTTCTAAAACTCTTCTTTGTGCATTGGTTAATCGGAATGGTAATTTGTTTATGATATCTGACATATGTGCATCTTTACTAAAACCAATACCTTTTTCTTCATTTATGTAGCTATTTTTCAATTCTAGTAAGGCTAATTGCATGGTTAATAATTCTTCAAAAACTAGTCGATTTCTTGCGATATTAAAATCTTTAAATTCTTTTGGAAAATGAATACTTTTGGTTGCTTCATTGATACCTTCTAATTTATATTCTTTTGTTATATATTCAGGCAAAGTTTCTTCTAATTTTCCATCTATTTCTTTTATGGCATTTTCCATAATTTTTCTAATGGTATTTTGTGATAAACGAAATGTTAATGGATATATGGGAATAATTTTTCCTGTGTTAGATGTTTTTCCTTCTTCATCAAAAGCTGGTGAATTTATGGTAATTCTTCCAAATCTATTATTTACTTTCCCATAAAAAGTATATTTCTTTCCTTGTTCAAATTTATTTTTTAAATAGCTTTGATTAAACCAGACAGCTGTTACGACACCTGTTTCATCTCTGATAACTAGTTTTTGCATTGTCTTGCCTCTAAGTCTTACATCGCTTACTCTTCCTATCGCATATGCTTCTATTAATGTTTCTTCCCCATCTATACATTCGATAATATTTTTTGGTTTACTTCTATCCTCATATGTTCTAGGATAATATGTAATTAAATCTTTTAATGTAAATATTCCCAATTTGTTCAATAATTTTACTCTATTGGGTCCAACACCTTTTATATATTTTACATCTTTTTCTAAATCGATCATGGTTTTTCCTCACTTTTTTCTTCATTCTAACATACTGTTCATATATATTCAAACACTTTCTTATATTTTTAAGGACGGCTTATACCGTCCCTCTTCTTTTTATATAAAATTATTTACAAAATCTATGTCTTCCAATGGTTACTGTCATTGGTCTTGACCATATCCATTTATTAGTTGCTGTTGATGGATTAAAATAATAGATTGCCCCATAGCTAGGATCCCATCCATTGATAGCATCTTGTGCTGCTTTTTTAGCTGTTGCATCTGGCGTTAAATTGATTTGTCCATCTCTTACTGCATCAAATGCGCCTGATTGATAAACGACTCCAGAAATGCTATTGGGAAAGGAACTGCTTTTTACTCGATTCATAACAACTGCTCCTACTGCTACTTGTCCTGTATAAGGTTCCCCTCTTGCTTCTCCATAGATTAGTCTTGCTAATAAATTGACATTGCTTGTATTGCTTGAAGAAGATGACGAATTAGATGAAGAACTTGTGATTCCCATTGCTGCTAATGTTTTAGGTCCTGCAATTCCATCTACTGCTAATCCATTTTTTCTTTGAAAATATCGAACAGCTTCTTGTGTTTGACTTCCATATATACCATCAATATTTCCATTATAATATCCCCATCGTTTTAATTTGGTTTGTATTTGTATGACTTCGTCCCCTCTAGAACCATATTTTGATAAGGCTTCTACTTCATCATTTTTAAAAAATATATAGAACATGATTCCTATAATACTCAAACATATTATCGAAATACATAGTATTTTTCTTTTACTTTTTGTTTTCATAATAAATCACCTTTTACTAAAAATTTCTTACAGTTATTTTTAGCATATTTGGGATTTATTATACGTTTTTGGTGGATTTTTCGTTAAGAACAATATCGGCAAAGTATTGACTCTAATCCAATTTGTAAGTCAATGAAGCCTATTTTATAGTGATAATCTAAATCTCTTAAGTTTTGTAATATGGCTTTTAATTCTTCTTCTTCAAAATATTTTGCCTGCATTTTATATTTATTTACTAAAAAGGTTTGGTTTGGTTTTAAATTTAAACTAGTTATGATATCTTTACCATTTTTTACAGCTATCTTGGTAAGGTACAATTTTTTAAAGTGATTATATAGCGTAATTAAAATTTTCTGTAAGGGCTCTTTTGCATATATTAAATTTTTTAAAACTTGCAAGGCTTTTCCAGTTTCTTTTTTTCCTAAATTATCTGTCAAATCAAATATAACACTCTCTAATTTTTTTATACATAAATTATCAATATCTTCTTTTTGTATGGTTCCATTTTCTCCTGCATATTCAATTAGTTTTCTAATTTCATTAATTAATTCTTGCATATTGGTACCACAAGATTCGATGAAATATCTTAAATCTGCATCTGTTATTTTTACTTTATACGCGTTACAGATTGTTTTTATTCTTTTTTCTATCTCTATTGGCTTTTGATATGCAAAATCACAAATATCACCTATTTTTTCTATTGTTTTATATAATTTACTTTTATTGTCTATGTCTTCTTCTATAAATACTAAAACAACACTTTCTTCTATGAATTTACGATTATCTTCTAAATATTCTGCCAACCTATCTTTTATTTTAGCTAATTCTGCATTTTTTCTCTTTCCTTCTTTTTTTAGTATTCCCGAATTTCTAGCAATGATTAATTTTTTTTCATATCCAAAAGCTGGTGTTTCTATATCGGATATAATTTCTGCAATATTTGTATCATCAATTGGAATATAATTGATACCTTTTATGCATTCTCCAAATAATTTTTTTATCTTTCTTAGTGAATTTTCCAATAAAAATAATTCTTCGCCATATAATACATATATACTTTTTAATATACCATTATTTAATTCTTTTTCTAGTTCTTCTATTTTTAACATAAAAGCCCTCCACCTAAGTTTTATATCTACATTATATTAGATAGTTTTTTACTTATATAATGGTTCTATATAAGATTTTTCTATTCTTTTTTTATAACTTTTGTGCAAATCTCGATGAATGTGCGTGACAAATTGCCATTGCCATACTGTCTGTAATATCATCTAATTTTGGTAATTTTTCTTCATTTAAAATCATTTTTACCATTCTTTGCACTTGAATTTTGTCAGCTCTACCATATCCTGTTACTGCTTGTTTTACTTGGAGTGGTGTATATTCATATATATTTAGATTATTTTGTCTTGCCGTCATTAATATAACCCCTCTTGCTTGTGCAACATTAATTGCTGTTTTTGCATTATTATTAAAAAATAATTCCTCTATTGCCATTGCCTCTGGTTTATATGTTTTTATAATATCATCTAATTCTTTGTTAATTTTTTCTAATCGCAAAGGAAATGATGTCTTTGCTTCTGTCAATATGGCACCAGATGTTTCCAAATGAAATTTATTTCCTATATAATCAATAATACTATATCCTGTTATAGCAAAACCAGGGTCAACTCCTAATATTCTCATATGTATCTCCTCTTCTTTCGAATTTCTGTTCACATTATATCATACTTTTTTTTAATTTCAAGTCTCCGGTTTTCTTTCTTATTACTTTTTTTATTTTAAAACTATTTATCCTGTTACAATGAATGAAAATATGTCCAATTGGGGACGTTTCTGTTTGGGACATTTAGAAAGATTTTAGTTATAAAAATAATATATAATAAAATTTATGGAATGACGAATGTGAATGAAATCATATTAGAAAAAATTAAGGTATCTAATAGGAGAATCTCAAATTTATTTTGAGAGGTCCTATTAGATACCTTTTATTTTTCTTTATGATGTAATGTTAGCCGAGGAATGTAATAAATTTTATTATATATTATTTTTTATTTCTCTTATGCATAATAATTCTAAATATTTCTGCCACACTCCATGCTTGTGCAATAGCACCTTTTGGCAATTGTGGTTTTGCTGAATCATATAATTCTGACACGCTTCCGATACAACCGTTTTCATTGATTTCTTTTTTAAAAGTTTTATTGGTTTTCTCCACAAATTTTTCTATCTTATTTTCTAATGCTTCTTTTTCTTCCTCTTTTGCTCTATCTTTCATATTAACTAATGCATTATAGTATAATCCTAATAACCATGGCCAAGTAATTCCTTGATGATAACTTTTATCTCGTTTAAAACTATCTCCTTCATATATTTCAACATAGTTTTCTTCACCTTTTGCTAGTGTTTTTAAGCCATAATTATTTAGTAATTTCTTTTCTACAATATGTATTATATTTTTAGCCATTTCTGAATCAACATCAATAACTGGATAAGTTAAACTTAATGCAAATAATTGATTTGGTCTGATTTTTTCATCTCCCAATACATCATTCAGACATTTGGTTTCTGCATTATAAAATTTAGTTTCAAATGCTTGTTTACATTTTTTTGCCAAATCTTTATATTTCTTAATTTGTAATAAATCCCCTATTCGCAATGTTAGGTTTGCCATTATCATATTGGCATTATACCACATCGCATTAATTTCAACAGCTTTCCCATTTCTTGGTGTAACTGGCATATTTCCAACTTTTGCATCCATCCATGTATTTTGTGTATCATCTGTTCCAGAAACGATTAGTCCATCTCTATCTAAATATATATTGTTTCCATCTACATTGTTTCCTTCAACATAATTTTTAATGATATCTTCTAGTTTAGGATATATTTTTTCTTTTACAAATCTATAATCTCTTGTATATTCCAAATATTTTTGTACTTGTTCAAATAATAGTAATGAAGCATCCACACTATTATATAACGGTCTATTATCATATCCAGAATACCCATTAGGAACCAATCCATATTTCATATCTCTTACCATGGTTAATAAAACTTCTCTTGCAATATCGAATTTTTTGGTTACTAATAATAATCCTTCAAATGCAATTAATGTATCTCTTCCCCAATCTAAAAACCATGGATACCCTGCTATAATTGTATGTAATCTAAAGTTTGGTCTATATACGATAAAATTGTCGATTGCTTTCAAATAGGTTTTTATTAATTCTTCTTGGTTTAATTCTTTTTTTGTTTTCTTATCTTTTTCAGATAGTAAACCTGATTTTTGAATTTCATTATCAATTCTTTCGGTTTCTTTTTGCATTAAGAATTTTACATCTTTTTCATCTATATTTTCTTCTAATGAACATACAAAAGAAATCTCTTTTTCTTCATTTGCTTTGATTTCTACTTCATATACACCTGGAACCGCATGATTTTCTTCTGGATAGAAACCTCTTTTTTCCTCTTCTACATAAAACATCTTATGAAACGTATCATTTTCATGAGGAATATAGGCTCCTTCTGATAAATTCATATAGACAGGGGTTTGTGATTTATCATCTATGACTAATTTTACCTTTGTATCATTTACTTGTTGCCTTATATGAAAGTTGTGTCCTGTATTCATTGTATGAAAATCTCTAAAATTAACAATTGGTGCTAATGTAAATTTTGCTTTATATCTTCCGTTTTTTATTTTATAATAAACACCTACTGTATTCTCATTATATTCCATACATATACTTTTTTCTATCTCAATACCTGCTACTGTATATTTAAAGGTAGGATAGTCGTCTTTTTCAAATGTTTCTTGGTATTTGTATCCATGAGAAATATAAGATTCACATATATTGGTATATAAATCATATTTCTTTCCTCTTATTTCAATGGATTCATCTAATTTAGATAAAATGAGATACCTATTAGCTGGCGGGTTTAATGGTGCTATTAATAGTCCATGGTATTTTCTAGTATTCGCACCAATTATAGTTGATGATGAAAAACCACCAATTCCATTTGTAATCAACCATTCTTTATTAGTTCCTGTTTCTAGATTCAAATCTTCCTTTGTAAATTTCATAATATCCTCCGTATTTTATTATTTTTTAACGATTGTTTTTTCTTTTGTTTTTAAATTTTTCATCTGCTTCTTTTATAGATGCAATTCTCTCACTATATTTATTACTGAATTTACTTTTTCCTCTTTTTACTCTTTTGCCTACTTTTCCTTCTTTTTTATGTCTTTTTTCTGTTGCTTTTTTCTTTTTGCTAATTCTTTTTTCTTCTTGTAATTTTGTATTTAGCATTAAATATTGTGGATCATTTTGTTTATCCTGATATTTTAAGTCATCACATATTAATTCAATAATCGATGCAGCAACTAAATTAGGATCGTGTCTAATATGTTCATTATCTATCATAGATAAGTTCCTTTGTAAAAACTTAATACCTTTTATTTTATCAACATCTTGCTCTACAATATCTTGACCTTCTAAATTATATTTTTTTATAAATTCTGGTATAATTTCTCCCGTATCATAGATACAATAATCTATAATTCCTTGTCCACAATGTTCAATGATGGCATTAATATGATCTGCCACACTGTAATTATCTGTTTGACCTGGTTCTGTCATTATGTTACTGATATATACTTTTATTGCTGTACTTTCTTTTATCGCTTTATTTACTCCATTTACCAATAGATTTGGTATGACATTTGTATATAGACTACCTGGTCCTATGATAATACAATCTGCATTTTTAATGGCCTCCACAACACCTGGTGCTGGTTTACAATTTGATGGACTTATCATAATTCTATTAATTTGGGTTAATTTTTCAGAAACTATTTCTGGTATTCTTGATTTTTCTTCTACAACATATCCATTTGCCAATTCTGCAACGATTTTTAGTTCATCTAATGTAACTGGTATAACTTTTCCTACCATATTAATAACTTCATTGCTTTTAATAACTGAATCTTCAAAGTTACCATTTATTTCTTTCATTGCTAAAAAATATATATCTGAAAAATCTAACCCTCTTAATTTTCCTGCTTTAAATTCATAATTAAGTAGTTTTTCTACTTGTTCATCTTCTTTTGATAATGCAACAATACTATCTTTTATATCATTCATTGGCAAGGTTTGTAATTCTTTTCTTGAATTTGTTATTTCTTCCCCATAATCTGATACAGTTACAATTGCAGTTAAATTACTGGTATAATTCTTTAACCCCATAAGAACTGTATTTAAACCTGTTCCTCCACCTATTACAACAATATTAGGTCCTTTGTCATATATTTTTCTATTAAATATTAGTGAATTTATATTGACATTTTTTTTGTTTTCCATCCTTTTGTCTGTAGATTCAATTAACACCTCTAATGTTCTTTTATTGATATATACTAAACCTATAACAATTGCTACAAATCCTACTACAAAAATGGCAACGATTTTTCCTACCTGTTGAAAAGATATTTCTTTTAATACTAATATTTCTGCTATTCCATAACAACATAATACAATTCCTATTAAAATTAAAAATACCCATCTTTTCATTTTTGTACTTGACTTAAACCATTGCATAAAACCACTCATCTTAATTCTCTCCTATTATCTCAATTTCTAATTCTATTTTTTTATTAAATTTTTCATATATTGTATTTTCTACATATGTAATTAATTCTAATATGTCTTTTGCTGTTGCATCTCCTTTATTTATTATAAATCCTGCATGTTTATTAGAAACCTCTGCATCACCTATATGATATCCTTTTAATCCTGCCTCGTCTATTAGCTTTGCAGTTATATAATCTGATCCTCTTTTAAATGTACTGCCTGCACTAGGATATTCTATTGGTTGCTTCTCTTTTCTATATGTCGCATATTCGTCCATTTTGCCTTTTATTTCTTTTTCTGTACCTTTTTGAAATTGCATACCCACTTCTAAAACAATATATTTTTTATCTTTTAACATGCTTCTTCTGTATGCAAACTCCATATCTTTATTTTCAAATTGTTTTATGTTTCCATCATAATCCATACAAGTTACTGTATTAACAATGTCCTTAAATTCTTTGCCATGTGCACCTGCATTCATTCTAACTGCTCCGCCAATTGTTCCTGGTATTCCTGCTAATTCTTCAAATCCGGTTAAGGCATTTTTTAAAAGTAAATGCCCAAAAATGGAAATTTTAACACCAGCTCCAACATTGGCATAGATTTTATCTCCAAAATTCATCATTTCTATTTTATTTAATCGAATATTTAATACGATTCCGTTTATTCCTTTATCTAATACTAATACATTACTTCCATTGCCTAGTATGGTTACTTCTATATGATTGTCTTTTGCAAATTTCAATATCGTTCTTAAATCTTTTTCATTATCTATTTTTATGTAACACGCAGCTGGTCCTCCAACTTTAAATGTTGTATGTTTTGACATTGGTTCATCAAATAATATATTTTCTTTAGCGATTCCTAATTGTAATATCTGCTCTTTTAAATTTTCTGTCATAACACCCTCCACCATCTAATTTAATTCTCTTGCATATATATATAATGGTTTTCCACTTTCCGTTACATTGGTTGTATAATTGATAACCTCTCCTGTTTCATAATTTACAATATATTCATCTTTTGCACTTTTTATTTCTAAATCTCTAAATCCATTATTGGAATTTGTAAGCACATAATAATGTCCATCATTTGTATCTTTTCTAGTTATCGTATCTTCTTCTGAAGCTTTATTGGCATTTATATTTGCGATTACATCATCTAATTTGATACCAGCTTTTGTAATTGTTTCTCCAGGATAAGACTCTCCTGTTAAATCTGCTTTTGTTTTTCTTTGCAAAATAGCATTTTGAATCATACCCAATTCACTTAATAAAACATCTTCTTCTGATTCTTGCGTTCCTCGTGCACTCATATTGATTGTTATGCCTGCTAATATTAATAATACAATAATGGTGATTACTAAAGCTATTAATGTTATTCCTTTTTGTTTTTTTATATGGATTTTATCTAAATTTTTCATATCATTTCTCCTTTGTTAAATTCTTTACTACTATATCATTTTTTCTCTTTAATTACAAGTATATAAAGGATTTATTTTGGCTTTCCTTTTATTTCTTTTTAATGTGTAAAATATATAATATATATGTATAACTTTGAATAGGATTATATATATGCATAAATACTATGACTAATTTTTCCAAAAGTCTTTATTTTTGCCATTTTTTATAGTATAATATATATAGTTGAGTTTATAAAGGAGGTTTATTTATGTGGCAATTTTGGCTAATTGCTTCGGGAATATTTTTTATAGCAGAAATTATAACCACTGGTTTTTTAGTTTTTTGGTTAGGTATTTCAGGCTTAATTACAATGTGTGTCAGCTTTTTTACAGATAACTTAATAATTCAAACTACTGTATTTGTAATTTTTTCTGCAATACTCATTTTAGCTACAAAACCATTTGTCAAAAAATTTGTCAGTAAGGAAGATGTAACTGAAAAGACAAACGCTTTTTCTATTATTGGAAAAAAAGCAATTGTTATTAAATCTATAGACTCTATTAATGGTATAGGACAAATAAAAGTTGATGGTGAGGTATGGTCTGCTGAAGGAATAAACGGTTCTAATATTGAAAAAGGAACTGAAGTTGAAATAACAAAAATAGATGGTGTTAGAGCAATCGTTTCACCAATTACCAAAAAATAGTTTATATTTTTATATTATTTTTATATATTATAATAAATTAAGGATGTTTAAAAGGAGGAAGTTTTATGATTTTTTTAATAATATTGCTTGTTATCATTTTAGTGATAGCATTTATGTCAATAAAAATCGTTAAACAATCTGAGGTATATATCATTGAAAGATTAGGTAAATTTTATAAGGTTGCTGATGCTGGTCTTACCATTATCATTCCATTTTTTGATCATGTCAGAAGCGTTGTAAGTTTAAAACAACAAACAATGGATATTCCACCTCAAAGTGTTATTACCAAAGATAATGTTACTATTACAATAGATACTGTTGTTTTCTATCAAATAACAGACCCTGCAAAAGCAGTTTATGAAATTCAAAGTTTGAAAAAAGGTATTGAATATCTAGCAATTACAACCATTCGTGATATTATTGGTAAAATGGACTTAGATGAAACTTTTAGTTCAAGAGATGGTATTAATACAAAATTAAGAACTGTTCTTGATGAAGCAACAGACAGATGGGGATGTAAAATTGATAGAGTAGAAATTAAAGATATTGAACCACCAGCTGATGTTCGTGATGCCATGGAAAAAGAAATGAATGCGGAAAGAAATAAAAGAGCTTTAATTTTGGAAGCTGAGGCACAAAGACAATCTGCTATTACGATTGCAGAAGGTAAAAAGCAAGCAGCTATCTTAGAAGCTGAAGCTGATAAAGAAGCCCAAATTAGAAGAGCTGTCGGTGAAGCACAAGCAATAAAAGAAGTTGCAGATGCAAAAGCTAGAGAAATTCAAATGGTATATGATGCAATCAAAAAATCTGACCCTGATGAAAAATTAGTTCAATTAAAATCTCTAGAAGCTCTAGAGAAAGTTGCAGATGGTGAAGCAAATAAAGTATTTATCCCATTTGAAGCAACTAGTGCCTTAAGTAGTTTAGGTGCTATTAAAGAAGTTATGACAGATGATAAAAAAGCAAAAACAACGAAAAAAAGCTGAAGAATAATATAAACATACTATACATATACAACACAAAAAAATCCAGTTTTAAAACTGGATTTTTTATGTTTTATAAAATTTAAATTTAGTTAGAAGTCCATCTAAGCATTCTTATATCATTATACTTATTAACCACTTCTTTATATTTATCATATTCCTCTTCCCATAATTCGTTTGGTACTTTATCAAAAGCTTTAAAAATTTTTTCTGCCTCTGATAAATAGATAACTTGTTCTTGTGGTGTCATTTTCTCATATTGTTTTGCAAACATATATAATCTATCTAACATCTGGTTCGCTTCAATAAATCCCCAGAAATCCTTCACTTTCATTCCAAACATTCTTATTTGCATAACAGCATATGCCACAAGTGCAAAAATTATGAGTATTAATATATATATTGTTATGATAAGTACTGTCATAATTAATTACCACCTTCTGATTTGCTTTCGTACTTATACATTATATCATACTGTATTTGTTTTCGTAAATACTTACATTATATTTTTTGTAAATTCTTTTCCTTTATTTTCTATTCTTTGCTGCTTCCACCAAACCGACAAATAATGGTGCTGGTCTATTCGGTCTTGATTTTAGTTCTGGATGGAATTGTCCTCCGATAAAATATGGATGCTCTGGTATTTCCACCATTTCTACTAATAATCCATCTGGTGAAGTTCCAGATACTTTCAATCCTGCTTTTTCTAATCTTTCTCTATAATCATTATTATACTCAAATCTATGTCTATGTCTTTCTGAAATTTCTGTTGCACCATACAATTTTTTGGCTAAAGTTCCCTCTTTTATAACACAAGGATATGCTCCTAATCGCATGGTTCCACCTTTTTTATGAACCTTTTTTTGTTCTTCCATAATATGAATAATTTGATTTTTGGTTTCTTTATTAAATTCTTCCGAATCTGCATCTTCAATTCCTAAAACGTCTCTTGCAAATTCTACAACAGCCATTTGCATACCTAAACAAATTCCTAAAAATGGAATATTATTTTCTCTTACATATTTTATAGTTTCTATCATTCCGTCAATTCCCCTGTCTCCAAATCCTCCTGGAATGACGATACCATCAAATTCTTTTAATTGTTCTTTTACATTTTCCCTTGTTATCTTTTCAGAGTCAATTAATTTCACTTTTACTTTCACATTGTTTGCAAAGCCTGCATGATATAAACTTTCGATAACAGAAATATAAGAGTCTTCTAGTTTTACATATTTTCCAACTAGACCAATCGTCACAATATTATTTTGATCAATATTTCTGATATGTGTAATCATTTCTTCCCATTTTGTATTGCCTGGAATATATTTTTCCAAATGTAAATGATTACATACCTCTCTTGCTAGTCCTTCTTCTTCTAACATTAATGGTACTGCATATAAACAATCTGCTGTTTTATTTTGAATAACGCTTGATTTTCTTACATTACAAAATAAAGATAATTTTTCTCTTATATTATCTGGAATGTCTTGTTCTGTTCTACAAACTAATATATCTGGTTTAATACCTAAACTTTGTAATTCTTTTACAGAATGTTGTGTTGGTTTTGATTTAATTTCATTAGAACCAAATATATATGGTAATAATGTAACATGAATATAGACAACATCTTCTTTGTTTTTTTCTAGTCCTACTTGTCGAATAGCCTCTATAATAGAAACGCCTTCAATATCTCCTACAGTTCCTCCTACTTCAGTTATAACAATGTCTGTGTCTGTATCTTCAAATCCATAAATTTTTTCTTTTATTTCATTTGTAATATGTGGAATAACTTGTACGGTTTTTCCTAAGTAATCTCCTCTTCTTTCTTTTTCAATAACACTTTGATAAATTTTTCCCATTGTGATACTTGAATTTTTGGTTAAGTTTTCATCTATAAATCTTTCATAATGCCCTAAATCTAAATCTGTTTCTGCACCATCATCTGTTACAAAAACCTCTCCATGTTCATATGGATTCATTGTTCCTGGGTCAACATTGATATATGGATCAAATTTTTGAATGGTTACTTTATACCCTCTGTTTTTTAATAATCTACCTAATGATGCTGCTGTTATTCCCTTTCCTAGTCCTGATACAACACCACCTGTTACAAAAATATACTTTGTATTCATTTAATACCCCTTTCTAAAAAATAACTGAATTTTCATTTATAGGAAATCATTTTTATTTAAAGTTTTTTATGTAAAGAAATTCCCAACTTTCTCTTACAATTAAAAAAAGATTAAAAAAATTCCCCAACAAAATCGGTTTTTTTTTAATCTATTTCTATTTTAACATGTATTTTTACAAATTACAAGCTATTTTTCAATTTTTCTTGCAATGAATGCTTTTATTTTGATTCCTTGCTCTGAAAACATCTTCTCATGTTCTGTTTCTATATTTTTTTCAAATATAGGTTCTGCATGTAAATCATAGGTTTTCTTTATAACTTCAAAGCCTGCTTCTTCTAAATACAATAAACTAGAATGGAACAAATCATCATCATCTGTTTTAAAATAAATTTCTCCATTATCTTTTAAAAATACTCTATATTTTTCTAATTGCCTTGTATGGGTTAATCTCTTTTTTCTATGTTTTCCCTTTGGCCAAGGATTACAAAAGTTAATATAGATTCTCTCAATCTTATCTTGTGCATCTAAAATTAATAAAATTCTTTCAATATCAAATCTAGTTAATACTACATTTTTAGGTTCTATATGCTTTTCTTTATATACAGCTTCTACATTTCGTTTGGCTAATCCTAACATAGCATCTACTAAGTCAATAGCTATATAATTGATGTCTAAATTTTCTGATGCTAGCGCTGATATAAATTGTCCTTTTCCACACCCTAGCTCCAAATGAATTGGATGGTCATTTCCAAAATATTCTTTCCATTTTCCTTTCATTTCTTCTGGATTGTCTATATAGAAGGGGCTTGCTTCTAATTCTGGTCTTGCCCATTTTTTGTATCTGATTCTCATTTTTTCTTCCTTTTCTATTAAATTTGTTTATTTATTTTGATTTATTCGTATTATACCTTATTAAAATGCGATTATCAACATTGATTTTGAAAAAAATATAGTATATACTTAAAAAAAGGAGAATTTTATGAATCTTACATATATCATAAAAAAAGAAGATAAAGAAAACTATGAAACCATACATGCTATTTTAAGAAATACTTTGCAAATTTCTAATCGTTTATTGACGAAATTAATTAAAAACAATTGTATTACTCTAAATGGCTCTAATTATGATACTAGAAATGCATTTGAAATAAACGATATTTTGACAATTACCTTTGACTATCCTGAAGATAATGCAAATGTCGTTCCTACAAAAATGGACTTAGATATTCTTTATGAAGATGAATGGTTGTTAATCGTGAACAAACCTGCTGGTGTTGCCATTCATCCATCTATATTACATTATGCTGATTCTCTTTCTAACGGTGTAAAATTTTATTTTGATTCTATTGGCTTACAAAAAAAAATTAGACCTGTTAATCGATTAGATTTTCATACTTCTCGGATTAGTTATTTTTGCAAAATGCGAATATATCCAAGAAGCTTTTAGTAAACAAATGCATGAAAACATTTTTCAAAAAGAATATCTTTGTATTATTGAGGGAATTTTAGATAAAAAATCTGGAATGATTGACTTACCTATCGCTAGAAAGCCTGGTAGTATTATTGAAAGATATGTAAATTCTGCAGGTCAGTCTTCTAGAACAATTTATAAAGTTGTAAAAGAATTTGAAAATTATAGTTTGGTTAAATGTATTTTAGAAACAGGTAGAACACATCAAATTCGTGTTCATTTTAGTCATATCGGTCATCCTTTATTAGGAGATACTTTATATGGTAATCCTTCTAATTTGATTTCTAGACAAGCTTTACATAGTTATCGCATTTCTTTTATACATCCAATCACAAAAAAAGAACAATCTTTTACTTGTTCTTTACCTCAAGATATGCAAAATCTTATATAAATTGTATTTTAGCATTTTATATGTCTACAAATTCAATGTATCTAGTTGTTTATAAAAATAAAAAAAGAGTAAATCTGTAAGCCGGGTTCTGTCGTTTAAAATAGTCATTTATCTAGGATATATATCACTATATACCT
>CALXFE010000028.1 GCA_944387545.1 uncultured Clostridia bacterium
GCTTAAGCCCAGAAGTGCCAGTACAAAAGCCTTCTAGGCTAAGAGCAAACCACCAGTTTTACTGGTGGTTATGATTATGTATTTATGTATTTTTGTAATTTTGTAATTTTTACATGTATAAATTATTTTTCTTTTTTAAATAATATTAATGAGAATATATTGTCCTAATATTATTTTCATATATTTATTTTTTAAAGGAGGATTTTCAATTATGCAAAAGAAATTATGGATTACATTTGCAATCATCCTAGCTATTGTATTTTCTTTTTCTGTATGTTTTGCAGCAGAAGATGTATTAAAAGATGCAACAAATACTGTTAGAGATGCTGTTAATAATACAGAAGATGCTGTTGAAGGCGCTATGCATAATGCTGGTGAAGCTGTTAAAGATTCTACTGAAAAAACAGAAAATACTGTTGAAAATGCGGGTAATAAAATTGAAGGAACCGGAAATACATTAGAAAAAGACGTAAAAAATACAACTTCTGGAGTTACAAATACTAACAATGATGGCTATACTGCTACTAGAACATCTACTAATGGAAATGCAACTTTTATGGGAATGAATGCAACAGCTTGGACTTGGTTAATACTAGGTATTGCTGCAATTGCAATTATTGCTGTTGTTTGGTATTATTCAATGCAAATCACTTCTGAAAATAATCATTCAAGAAGAGATTAACTATTTAGTTAACAGATAGAAATGAGAATATTTCTATCTGTTCTATTTTATTATTGAATCTTATATGATATAATATTCAAAAAAAGTAGAGGTAAATATATGAATACAAAATTAATCGCAAAAAATCCAACTGCCTATCATAATTATTTTATAGAAGACAAATTAGAAACTGGTATTGTACTTTATGGTACAGAAATCAAATCTATCCGCGCTGGAAAAGTCAATTTAAAAGATAGTTATGCACATATCAAAAATGGTGAGGTATACATATCTGGTATGCATATTAGTCCTTATGAGCATGGCAATATTTTTAACAAAAATCCATTAAGAGATAGAAAGTTACTTTTAAACAAAAGAGAAATCAATAAATTAATTGGACTTACCAAACAAAAAGGATATGCTTTAATTCCTATTAGCATCTATTTTAAAGGAAATTTTGTAAAACTAGAACTCGGTATTGGAAAAGGTAAAAAATTGTATGATAAACGTCAAGATATCGCTAAAAAAGATGCTCAAAAACAAATTGCTATTCATTTTAAAAACAAGCAGTCTTTCTAGAAAATATTGTTTTTCAAAAATTAAGAAAAGGACTAGATTATAATACTAGTCCTTATTTTCTCCCCTATTATATTTATATTCTTCCAGCTGAACCAAAAACATCTCTCATTTTGTGGGCAACTGTTTCTTTGATTAATTCTCTTGCTGGTGTTAAATATTTTCTTGGGTCAAATGCACTTGGATCTTCTACAAATACTTTTCTAATCCCTGCTGTCATGGCTAATCTTAAATCTGTATCAACATTAATTTTAGAAACGCCAGATACACTTGCTTCATGTAATATTTCATCTGGAACACCTTTGGCTCCTGGAATATTTCCACCGTATTGATTACACATATCAACTAATTCTGGTATAACTGTAGAAGCACCATGTAATACAATTGGCGTATTTGGAATTCTTTCTTTAATTTCTTTTAAAATATCAAATCTTAATTTTGCTTCACCTTTAAATTTATATGCTCCATGACTTGTTCCAATAGCAATTGCTAAAGAATCACATCCTGTTCTTTTTACAAATTCTTCAGCTTGTAGTGGGTCAGTGTACATAGCATCAGAAGCTGCTACATTAACATCATCTTCTATTCCTGCTAATTTTCCAAGCTCAGCTTCAACGACAACACCTTTCGAATGTGCATAGTCTACTACCTGTTTTGTTAAAGCTACATTTTCTTCAAAGTCATATTTTGAACCATCGATCATAACAGATGTAAATCCATTGTCAATACACATTTTTGCTGTTTCAAAATCAGGTCCATGGTCTAGATGAATGGCAATTGGAACTTCTGGATATTCTTCTACTGCTGCTTGTACCATTTTCATTAAATATCCTATTCTTGCATATTTTATAGCACTTGCTGATGCTTGTAAAATAACAGGAGATTGTGTTTCATGTGCTGCATCTGTAATAGCTTGTACAATTTCCATATTATTTACATTAAATGCACCTATTGCAAATCCTTCTTTCATTGATTTTTCAAACATTTCCTTAGTCGTAACTAACATATTTTTTCCTCCTTTTGGGGCTACTCCCCTATTGATTTTGCTAAGGTTATTTTATTTCTAATTTACAGATATGTCAAGAAAAAATGAGAAGAAAATTATTCCTTCCCATAAATATAACTTGAACACATAGATTCTTCTGGTTGTTTTGTATTACAATTTTTTGTTGGTTCTACTTGAATTGCTTGCAACTTGCATAAATTTTGCCCATTTTCATTATATTTGCATGTTTCTACTGTACAATGTATTTTTTGATTTCCTTCCATCTTAATCCCTCCAAAAATTTGTATATGAACATTATTTTTGTCCATACTATTAGTATGTGAAAAAATTTTGTTTCTATTCTACTTTTAGAGGATTTTAATAGTTTTATACTAGTTAAATTATAATATGCACTTATTCATCATTACAATTATCATGGATACATTTTTCAGGTGGCTCTTTAAAACTTAAGTACCAACTAATTCCATTTCTATTATTTTCTATTTCACTGACACGTTCTATAAGTTCTTCGTAAGTTTTTGGTGGCGAAACAATTACTGGTTGATTTGGAAGCCAGTTAGCTGCAGTTGAACCTTGTGCACAATCAGCCATTTGCAATGCTTGCACAACTCTTATAATTTCTGGAATAAATCTTCCCACATTCATTGGATAAATTAAAATGGTTCTAATAATTCCTTTGTCATCTATAATATAAACATTTCTCACAGTTTCTGTATTACTAATATCACTTGAAATCATGCCATATCTTCTAGCAATTTCTCCATTTCTGTCAGCAATTATCGGAAACGATATTTTTATACCTGTTCTACAATATATGTCATATACCCATGCTAGATGTGAAGAATTGCTATCTACACTTAGTCCCAATAATTCTGTATTTAATTGTTTAAAATATGTATGTGCTTTTGTAAAAGCTATCATTTCAGTTGTACAAACCGGGGTAAAATCTCCGTGGATGAGAAAATAATACTAACCATTTTCCGTGTATAATCATTCAATGATACTTTCCCCATGGTTGTATTGGCTTCAAATTCTGGTGCTCGTTGTCCTATTTTGACATTCCCATTCATCATTAATTCATAATCCATAAACGATATTCTCCTTTCATTTTTATATATTTTATGGATTATACTCTTGTTTTGTTACTCTCAAATAATAATACATATTTAAAAAGAAAAAATATTCTATACTTATCCTTAAATATAGAATATTTATATAAATCATGGTTCAATTAATTTACTCTAATATTTCCAGATGTTGTTGTAATTTCTAAGACTATTTCTGACATTCTATTATTATTTTGAATATCTGCATCCCCTGAGGTAGTTTTCGTTTCTACATATATATCATTTTTATTGTTTATAAACACATTTCCTGATTTCACTTTTATGTTGGAATTTTCTGTTATATTTAATTTGTCTATTCTAATATTCCCTGATGTTGTTGATAATTCGCAGTAACTTTCTATATCATTTATATTTATATTTCCAGAAGTTACTTCTGCTTTCAATCTATTAGCCCCATCAAGCGTTATTGTACCTGATACAGTTTTTACTGTTGCATCCTCGTTTATTCTTCCTATTTCAATATCTCCAGATGATGCTTTTGCTGATAAACTATTAAAATTTCCTGCAGTTATATCTCCCGAAGTTGCTTGTATAGTTACCTCGTTTCCATTACCAATTAAAATATCCCCAGAAGAAGTTTCTATTTTTCCATTATGTATATTTCCACATTCAATTTTTCCGGAGCTTGTTTTTAATTGAAGATTATTCGTATCTAAATCTGGTACTATGATATCTCCACTGGATGTTTGAATATTAAATGTTTCATCACAATTATTTGGAACTTGTATAATTATTTCTTCTCTACACCAATAAAACATGGTAAAAATAAATACTTTTGAATTTTCTTTTATAATTGAAAGTTCATTTTCATTAATTGTTTCATTTATTTTGTCTTTTCTATCTCCATAAGCTGTGATTTTAATCTTGTCAGTATTTGCTTTTTCAATTTTTACATTTGATGATGAAACGTCCACACATATACTGTTTAATTGTTCTGGATTATATTCTTTTTCAAAAATTATTTCTGTGTTATCTCCAAAAGCAATTAACGAAAAATTTGCTTTAGAATCTTTATTGATTATTGCATAAATCATAAAATTTATTAATGCTATTACTATTAAAGCTAATATTATAATCCATGCAATCTTTGCCCCTTTACTTTCCATTTTTTTCTCCTTTCATACTAAAAACCAATTTAACAATCAATGCTAATAAAATAAAAACTATCCACAAAATCCAAGTAATATGCCAAGTATTTGTTAAAAAACTTACTAAAAGATAAATTATTAAAACTACTATTGCAATGATTTGTATTATTAATGTTTCTGTTTTATTCTTCACAGCTACTGTTTTTATTTTTACACCATTATTATCTAGTTTATGAATTTCTTCTATTACATTATTTATTTCTTCAACATTATCCCTTATTGTTTTTTTAGCTGTATTTTTTGGGTATGCAACAAAGAAATATACAATCATAACCGTTGCAATTGTGCATAATGTTGCCCAAATCATAACGGCATGAGTATCTTCATATCTTAATATTTCTGTCATGTATGGCAAACTAAATGTTGCTATACAATAAAGAAAAATACTTACACTTAATACAATTGCTTTTTTCTTATTTCTTTTTCTAGAATATTCCATTTCTAGTTCGTTTATTTTTTCTTTTGTTTTTTCACTTTCCTTTATGTTTTCTGTTTCAGTTTTCTCTCCTTTTATAAGTTCTTCTGTTGTAATACCTAATACTTCACAAAGTGGTATTATTTTGTCAAAGTCTGGTGTACTTTGATTTGTTTCCCATTTAGAGATTGTTTGTCTTGATACACCTATTTTTTCTGCCAATTTTTCTTGGCTCATTCCAATATTGGTCCTATACCCTAATAATCTTTCCCCAAATGTCATTTTCATTTTCTCCTTTCAAATTTCTTGCTTAAATTATACTGTAAATTTTAGTTGCGTACTACCAACTAGGCTTGGAACTTTGTCAACTATACTTAACAATTATATTTTTTTGCTTTTATTATAGCAGATAATATATTATTTTTTCTATTTTTAGCATAAAAAAGATTAGTTATATTTCAAACTAATCTCCAAAAATTTATATTATAAGGAATTTATTAGATCATCATATTGGTTAGATAAATTTTCACGATTAAATATTATGTTTTCTCCTTGTATTTCCCAAGCTTCTTGATTTGCAGACAATAAATTTAAAATTTCTTCAGATGTGTTTAATATCGCTATTATTTCGTCTATTGAATCTTGTATTGTTGTGTCTTGACTTGCCGACTCCATATTTCCTATAAATTCTTCTTTATATAAATCTGTATAATAACTATCTAGTTCTTTATCATTAATATATGACATTGCTTTATCTTCAGTTAAAAATTCTGTATATTTTGCCTTACAATTTTCTAGTGCTGTTCTTGTTGTTGTAATATAATTTTTTGATTCTGTAAAATCTTTCCCATCTTCCTTATAATTTTCTACTGTTAATAATTTGGTTAGTTTTTCATCATTTAAGATGTTGGCTATTTCTATGTTATTTTCAAAATTTTCTTTTAAATATGATTTAAAAGCATCTTCTACTACTGCATAATCTCCTGTTGTAACAATTCTATCTAGTCTATCATTGATTGCATCCATGTCAATTTGTTCAGCATTTGTTAATTCATTTATTTCTGCTAGTTCTGTTCTTAATTTATCTTCTTGCATTATATCTGAAAAAACAAAATATCCTATTACTCCAATTGCTATTACTATAATCATAAGAATGGCAATTAAAACTTTCTTTTTCATAAAAAATCCTCCCTTTATTATTTTCACTCTAACTATATCATATAAAAAGAAAATATTCTATACTTTAATTTTTAAAATATTGCATCTTTGATTCTTTACAAGCTTCTAAAAAAGTTTTAAATATATTGTTCATATTTTTATCTTTCTTATATAAACTTTCTGGATGAAATCTTACACCAATATAAAAACTTTTATTAGAATCTTCAATAACATCTGGATATCCATCTTCACAAAATGCTACCTTTTTTAATCCTGGACAATCTTTTATTGCATTTTTATGTCTTGAATTTACCATTATTTCTTCTTTTTGAATAATTGAATAAAATTTTGAATCTATATTAATTTTTATGCTATGCACATATTCATCAAAACTCTTATCGTGTTTTTCTGGATTACTTATTTTAAAAGTTGTTCCGCCTAATCCTCTTGCTATATTATTTTGTCCAGCACATATTCCAAGTATTGGAATATTGTTATCATAGCAATATTTAGCAATCCAACTCTCATATGCTTCATTAGTAATGCCACCTTGTAAAATAATACCATTACATAAATTTAATTGGCTAATGATTTCTTCTTTTCTGATTTCATGCTCATAATCTTTCCAATCGTTTCCTGAATATATAATTTTATCATTTGGTGACAATATTCCGATTGCAATTCCTCCATTATCAAAGATTGCTTGTTTTACTTCATCTCGAATTAAAGAATCCGTTCTTATTTTTTCGTCATTTCTATGCTTTGCTACGATTCCTATGATAACTTGACACATTTTATTTCACACTCCTTACATTATATTCATTAACTTATTTTGCTTTTTCCAAATCTAATTTATATAATCTTTGTATTCTGGTTCCTTTGCTATTCATTAATAAATGTCCAATTTACTATTCTTAATATTTATATTTATAAAAATTGAAGAAATGATTGAAAGTATAAAAATGATAATAAATACCTTTTCTCCCATAAAAGAACTTATTATAGCAAGTAAAGCAAAAACGATCACTTCTGTAAAACATAAGCTCATTTGCCCTACTGCTGATAATAGGTCATTGTCTTCTTTGGATTCTTTTATAATATTTTGTATTGAAGTATTAATTGAAGTTTCATATACTTTCTCAAAATTATCATTTAATGTTTTATTAAAAGCAATTGTCACTTTATTTTTAGCAAATAAGAATACACTTGTTATAATGATTTTTATAATGGTTACTAGAGTATTTGCTTTAGCAATATTTTTATCCGTATATTTTCCAATTAATGATACTGTAACTATTTGTAATAATAATGATATTATTATTATTGAAGAAAATACTGAAAAGTCTTTAACTGCAATAAATAAATATAAAGGAACAAATTGCCTTTCTATTATATGACTAGTTCTTAAAGCATAAATAATCTTGTATCTACTTTTTGTTTTTATTATATATTTCATTGATGCCTTAAAAGCATTCGTTTTATTTTCAACTTTATAATCTATTTTTCTTATAAATAAATATTGCAATAAAAAGAATATAGCAATTATAGCAAATAAAATAATATTATTATCTGAAATTACGCCCCAAGCCACTACACCACTTGCAAGGGCTGTTGCAACTATTTTAGAAATATTTATTAAACTATTAAATCTTCCTCTATGCTCTGTTTCAACATATTTACTTGATAATGAATCAGTAGATGGATTTGAAATTCCCATAAATCCCATTGCTAATATAAATATGATAATATTTTTATATATATTCGATCCATCTAACATCATATAAGCACTAATAATACTAAAAATATTGGAAATTAATATACATTTTGCAATACCAACTCTTGAAGATATACTAACAAATAATGGTGTGCAAAAGCCTGTAATTCCAAATCTTAAACCATATATAAGTAAAATTAGCCATATGGGTACGCCACTTTTATATAACATTACTGTTCCAAAAGTTTCACTTAGTGCATTTGCAAAGCTATATGATACATTAGCTAAATACATATATTTGTATTCTGGTTTGTAAAAACATTCTTTCATTTGTTACCTCTAATTAATTATCTAATATATTTGGAAATAATTTATATACATTAAATCCAAGTTTTTCATCTATTTCTTTTTTTAATTTTTGTGCTTCTTGTATATGATAGATGGTATTTTCATGTACACCCTTTCTTAAGATTAAATCAATCAATCTTTTTTCTAGTGTTAATGTTGATTGTTTACACATTAAGTCACATAGATTTATTATTTTTTCATATATTGTGTATTCATGATTTTTTATAAATTCTACCCTAAATGGTATTTTTTCTGGAAACCCTCCAGCAGTACAATATATATCATTATTTAAGTAGGAATGTGTTAAGCAAATATTGGCATACTCATCATCATAACCTAGTTCTTTGATATATTTATATCCATTTATGTCATGATTATGTGGTTCTCCTACTCCCTTTCCAATATCGTGTATATATCCTAATGTTTTTGCTTTATCTACATCTAATCCTAAACTTTCTGCTATTTTTCCTGCTGTATTTCCTACACATATAGAATGTTCTACTGTCCATCCTGTACTTTTTCCTTGTTTTCTAATTTCTTCTAACATTTCTAATGTTTTTTGGCTTGTTAGTTTCATATAAAAACTCCTTTTAATATCTCATGATTCTAATTATTGATTTCATAAAATCTTTTCCATCCATACAATAGATTTTAGAATCATGGCTTGTATTGGTTATATAATCCATTTTTAATAATTTCTTACATATTTTTTCTCCGTGTTCCGTACTTGCATCTGCCATGATTTTAATTATCTTGATGTTTCTATCTATTAGTAATTTATATAAATCAATACATCCATTTAACAATGTTGTTATTACACGATAGTTATTCCTGTAATTTTGATTTATAGATATTGAAGATAGGTACAAGTAGTATTCTTTGTTGTTCTCATATGTTTCTATTTGAGATTCATTTACATCAGCTTCATTCATCTTATTATCATATATGTCGTAAAAAGTATTCTTGCTTAATGGTAGTATATTAACACTTGCAATTACTTCATTATTACTATTTCTAACGCCTATACAAGTTAGATTATTTTTTTGATACCACTTTAATACTTCTTCAGCTGGTGTTATATTTTCATTAGGAAAATATGAATGTTCGATATCTTCCATTACTTTAAAATCTTCTAATTTAAATTTATAATCTATTTTTAGTTCTTCCATTTTTACTGTTTCCCATCTTTTATTACTTTGAATTCTTTATTTTTTAATATTTTTACTAATTGTTTAATGTCTTTTATTTCTTCTGTTATTACGATTCCACCTCTTGCTAAATCTTCTAAATTATGAAAGTCTGAACCAGATGTTAATATTTTATTTGTACTCATACCATATTCTTCAGCTTTTTCATTTCTAGATATTTCATCATGACAACCATTAAATATTTCTATTCCATCAACATATTCTAATGGTGCAAGTTCTATGTTATCTCTAAATGGATGTGCTTGTACTAGTATGTAATCATTTTGATGGCATAAATTATATAATTCCGGAAGTGAATATTCATAAATTTTTTCATTGTTATATAAAAAGTCTTTGTCTATCCCATATACTAGATAATCACTATCTGTTTGATGTAAGGTTATCTCTACTCCTAATAAAATATTTAATCCTAAACTTTCTCCATATTCTTTTGCAATATCAAATCCAGTAAACACATAATCCATTTTTTGTTTCCAACTAATATTTCCTAATCTTTCCATTTTTCCTTTACTGCAATGATCAGTAATAACTATGGTAGAATATCCTTTATTTTTATATGCCTCTATCATTTCTTTTGCAGGAATATTTGAGCAGGAACTTGATTCTTTTGTATGTAAATGTAATTCTGTTAAATATATTTCTTCCATTAGTATTTCACCTCTATTTTATTGAATTTATATAATTATTGAATATAATATTACTAATCTTCTTTCCATAATTATATATATACTCATCATTCATATAAAATTCGTCTTTAAAGTCTTTTATTAGAATAGTTAATATATAATCTCCATAAATTGTAGATACAATTCCTCCGTCATTTCTGACATTCTTGTACTTACCACTTTTCGTTGCAATATAATTTATGATTTTATAGTCCGTTTTTTTATAGAAATCATCAATTCCATCTGCTACCATTTCATGATATTTTTGATTTTTTAATATCTCAATAATTTCTTCTGATATATTCTCATTATATAATTCTTTATTATTTATTTTCTTCCATACAATTCCAAAATCTTTAGCAGTAGTTATAGAAAATGTTTCATTTTTACCCATTTCAAACTTACTGTATAATCTTGTGTTTTCGCATCCTAATTCTTTAATTGCTCTATTAATATTTTCTATTCCTAGATAATCGATTAGCATATTTGTTGCAATATTATCACTTATAATCATCATTAGTGTTGCAACATCTAATACTGGAAGTTCAATATTTTTAGATAAATAACGAAGTACCCCGCTACCATCCACATAATCCTTTTCTTGATATTTTAATTTATCTTCTCTTGATTTCATGCCTTTGTATATCTGATTAAATAATTCTATTAGGATAAATATTTTTATGCAACTTGCTCCGTTATATTGTTCATTTTCATTTATTCCAAGTATATTTCCTTTTAAATCATCATAATATACTGCTATTTTACCTTCAAAATTAATTATACAATTATTTATTAGTTTTCCTAATTCCATTTTATTTTCCTACCATTCATATTCTTTTATCTCGCAATTTGAGTGCATATCATAACCAACATTTCCATCTTTAGGTATTCCTTTAAAATACCAATAGATAGCTCTTAATGTTCCTCCATGTGTTACCAATAAAATTGTTTTATCTTTATATTTTTCTTTTACTTCATTTAAACATTCTGCTACTCGCTTATATACGTTTTTCATTGTTTCTAATCCTGTATATTTTGTAGAATAGTAATTCCAAAACTCTTTTTTATCTATATTCTTCCAATCTTTATTTTCATAAATGCCAACATCTCTTTCTATTAGTCTTTCATCAAATATAACTGGTACATTATTTTTATTTATAATATTGCAAGTGTGTTTGGTTCTATCAGCTGGAGAGGAAATAATCAAATCTATGTTCAAATTTGCTATTTCTTCTCTAGCTTTTTCTGCTTGTTTAATACCGTTCTCATTTATATCTTCTTTAATTCCTCCAACGATATTTTTGGAATTACTATCTGTTTCTCCATGTCTAATTACATATATTTTCATATTAATTATCCTTTTTTATATATTTTCTTTAATTTTCCTATTCCAATGTGAATTTCTTTTCCATTAATCAATAAATCTTTAATTTTTGATTGTAGACTTGTTCTTTCTGGCAAATCATAATAATTATCTATTTGTTGCAAATCAAAAACAAAATTCAAAATGTCTTTAATAGCATCCTTTCCTTCAGTTATATCAAATAGTTGCTGGAATTTAGCAATATTTGAATTACTATCTAATAGTTTCGTTATATCTTTACTTAATAGCCATGATTCACAATAATATTCGTAATTTTCTATTTCAAAGTATTTCTTTATTTGTTTTTTAGAATTTTTTATGGAATTTAATACTTCATTATAAAGTAGCTTATCTCCTTTTGGTATATGTATTTTTATATATTCTCTTTCTTTGTTATTACAATATTCAAACTGTAATCTTCCCACTTCTATTAATCTAATACTTATAAAATACAATCCCCACAAAAGTTGAGATAATCTAATTCCTTCTAGTTTTCGATTATATATATCATTTATTAAACATTCTCTAACTCTATTTTTATGTGCTAAAACCTGATATGTATCAAAGTTATATTTATTCATATTTTCTTCATGTATTTTATAACCTGACAAAAGTATTATGTTATGAATGAATTTATTATAGGATTCTCCTAAAAATCTACTCAAATCACTTTCATTCCATAATAATTTTAATTGTTCACTTTCATTGCTATATAATAATTTTAGTACATAATTTATTTTGTTTTTTAATTCACTATTTTTATTAATGTCATCTAAACATTTATAACACTTATCCTTATAATCTTCTATATTTATATTATAAAATTCTAGTGCTATTTCTAAATCTTCTTTTTTAATTAATAAACCTTCCATCTCTATCCTTTTTCTACTAATTTATCAAATAAATCTTTATATATCTTATCAGAATTCAAGTAAGTTACAAACTTTATTTTTCTATCATTTTTGTTAAACGTATAGCTTAAATCTTTATTAATTTCTGGACAATCCATTTCTTTTTCTTCAAACCATTCTTTATTGATTAAATAAGCTACAACACTTATATCCCAAATAACTCTTCTTGTTTGAATTCCGTGTATTCCATCATCATAAAATCTACTACATAGGTAGTTGCAAAGTTCATTTTTTCCTTTTATATAATGTTCTAATTCATATATTGATATTTTTAAATTTGATGCAACCCCTTTACAAGGAATGATTGTCAAGTTTACTTTTGATTCAAAGATTTCCTTTATAGCTTGTATGTCTTGTCTAAAATTAAATTCTTTGTTGTTATTACATATCGGGCTGTGTCCTCCAAGCCAGATAATTTCAATTTTGTCTATAATATCTGGAGCTTTTTTAATAGCTAATGCTACATTTGTTATTGCTCCAATTGCCATAATATATGTTTTATCATTTTTCTTTGCAATCTCTATTATTTTTTCTACTGCTTCATTTGTTTCGTTATATCCATTTTCTATATAACCGTTACTTCCTTTAAATACTTTATTTTCTGTATCGAAATTTAACCAATTACAAATTTTTAAGATTTCTTGATAACTCTTTTCTTGTCCTTCTTCTATGCTAATATCATTATCATGGTGATATGGTGCTACTGTAATAGCTTCTATATTAAATCTGTCTTGCGATTTTAGCATATATGCAACAGCAAATTGGTCATCACATTCATTATATGTATCTGTATCTAATATAACATTTATTTTTTCTATACTTTTATCTTTTTTATACAGTTTAGATATTTTTGAATATATTTCATTCCATCTTTTTACTCTTTCAAATCTTGTTTCTTGTTTATTATATCTAGTATCCATTATATAGCATTTTACACCATTTGCTTCTATATCTTCGCAATTTTTTATACTATCTTCTATCATAATGTCGATATTATTTTCTTTGCATACAGGTCCTTTTTCGTATCTTCCAGTTAGTATTAATTTATCAAAATATATTTCATATTTTTCTAGCCACTCTCTTGTCATTTTTTCTGGATTTATATATTCTCCATTATCTCTAGATGTTATAATATAGATTTCATTTCCGTCTGCTTTTAATTTATCTATTACTTCTTTTGCATTATTTAATGGCTTTAAACTCATTGCTATTCTTTGTATATTATTGTAATAAAATTCGTCATTTTCCTCTTTTGACCAATCAAACATACCTATAGATATGTATATAGGATTTTCATCTACAATCCCTGTATTTCTTAATTCTTTATCATGTTTTATATATTCTTCTAATAATACATCATCAAAATTTGATATGCAATTATCTATATCGATTCCAATTCTCATATTTATACCTCTTTAATTTCTTCATTCTAATCATATTTTTTATGTAATATTTCAAATAATCTTTTTTATCTTTATTTTTAATTTATTGTAATAATAATTGGTCTGTGGTCTGAACCTTCTTTCATCATATCGTTTTGTTTTATAATTTCATATTTATAATTATTTATTTTACTTTTTTCGACAAAAGCAAAATCCACATTAACGGATTCATTTACACCATACCCGTGATACGAATTTTCTATAATAGTATTTTTGGAAATAGTGGTATAATTGTTCTTTTGCTGTAAAATTTCGTTTGCTTCAGACATATGAGAAACCATATTCATATCTCCTACTATTAACTTATAATCTGCAGGAATTTTATCCATATAATCTAAAGATTTAACTGTACCTTTTATTTTGCCTTCAGATGATTTATAATCTGTGTGAATATTACCTATTAAATATTTTTTATTTTGATAGTTGAAATAGATAAAAACTGTTGTCCTATAATCACTCATGCCATAATCAATAATTTGATTTTTAATTTCTTTATATTTTTCGTCTTTGCCATGGGGTAAACAATAAATATTTTTTATATTAATTTCTTTATCTTTTTTTACAGCAATAATATTGTATTGATTTATTGTTCTAGTTTTCATTGGGAATTTCTCTAAAATACTAAAACTATTTTCATCACATATTTTTTGAATTAACATCATATTGTTTTGATTTACCTCTTGAAAACATAATACCTTAATTTCTTGATCTGTTAAAATCTTATTTATAATTTTATATAAATTTTCTTGCCTTATTTCCCAACTAGGTGTTGGACTTTCAACATTTTTTATTCCATAAATATTATAACTTAATAATTTCATATTTATTTTTCTCCTTAAACTATTTTTTGACATATTATCATAATACTAAAATCTTTTTTTGTTTAAACATAGAATCATTGATATTTTACTTTTTTAAGTATTCAAATTATAATCCCCTCTTCTTTCATCGTTTGTATTGCTTTTTCGTGAGAATCTTCATCTGCTGATATATCAATAAACTTATTATTCCATAAATCAACTTTATCATCACATAAACTTATGCTGAATATCTTTGGTTTTCCTTCGAATATTTCTTTTTGTTCTTTTTCGTTATAATAGTATTCTCCTAAATCCATATTTTTCTTGTAAAAATTTTGTGCTTCTTTATTCCAAATTTCAAAAGTATATAATCTTAGATATTTTTTGTTATATCTTTTAGCTACGTCTATTGTATAATTTAGTATTTGTTTACCATATCCCAATTTTCGATATTCCTTTTTAACCCCGAACCAACTTAACCAAACTGTATCTGAATATCCAGGAATTTCATAAATTCCTGTTACTCCAATAGGTTCATTTTCTACATACGCTATATATGCCTCATATAAGTCTTTACATTTTCCTGTCACTTTTGCTTTATAAAACAAGTATGCACTTGATGTAGGAAAAATTTCATATTGTAATTTTGCTCCTATTTTTATATTGTCGTTATTAATTTCTTCAAATCTTAATTTTTTAATAATTTTGCAATTTTCATTAATTCTTTTTTCGCCTGATATTGATTTATAAATTTTTAGTATTTCATCAATAATTATATTTTCATCATCCTCATAATTTGAAAATAAATAAGGTGTGTATATAACATCAAACAACCATAAATCAAAATTTAATTTTTTAAAGCCAAGTTTTTCATAAAATTTTTGTCTTTCCTCTCTTTGTATGTTTTCCTTTTTATTTTTACCTAAACCAACTTTCTCAATTTCTATAAAAACACCTCTATTTTCTTTCTCCTGTTCTAATAAAATTTTTAATGCTTGAGTTCCAAAATTATTATTTCTATACTGTGGTAATATTGCTAAATAATCTAATATTGCATAACCTTTATCTTTAACTGTATTTAATAACATAACCCCTACTAACTTATTTTTATGTAAAATTTCTATAATTTTTGTATATTGTTTTTCATATGAATATTGTATTAACTCTATTGGTTTTCTTTCTTCTTCTGGAAATATTTCTAGATAATATAAGTATACTTCTTTTTTAAATTGGTTCATCCCTATATATTTTAATTCTATATCTTCCATAATAAATTTTTTCCTCCTAATAGTTTATTTTTTGCTATAATTTTTTCTTTACCTTCATCTTTCTATATAGTTTAGATATTTTTGAATATCCATGTTTTAAGTATTCTTCTAACAGTACATTTTCAAAGTCTGATATGCAACTATTCCATCATCATATTTGTATCTCTATTTTTTATATTTTTACTACATTTTCTTTACTTGCATATAAATTGTAATAATATCCATGTTTCTTAATTAATTCATCATGTGTTCCCATTTCTACAATTTTCTTATTCTCTATAAATAAAATCAAATCTGAATTTTTTATAGTATTTAATCTATGGGCAATTACAAAAGAGATTCTATTTTTTAAGATAAATTTATTCGCTTCCATAACTTTTTCTTCAAACTCTAAGTCTAAATTTGATGTTACTTCATCTAGTATTACAATACTACCATTTTTCAAAATTGCTCTTGCGAAACTTAATAATTGTTTTTCACCATATGATAATATATCACTTTTGGCATCTATAATTGTATCGTACTTTTTATTTAGACTACTTATTTTTTCGTCTAATCCTATATCTTTGCAAATTTTTATGGCATCTTCTAATTGAACTTTATCATTACCATACATCAAATTGTCTTTAATAGACATATTTAAAACTACTGGTTCTTGAAAAACATATGAAATATTTTTTCTTAATTCATCTAGTTTATAATTTGTATAATCTAACCCATTTATTAAGATTTGTCCTTTTGTTAATTGATAAAATCTTGGTATTAAATTAACTAATGATGTTTTTCCGGCTCCACTTTTTCCTACTATTGCTATTTGTATAGGTTTATTTATTTTAAAATTAATATTATCTAATATTGTATTTATTCCATCATAACTTAAACTTACATTCTTAAATTCTATTGAATTTATTTTATCTAATCTTTGGATTCCTTTATCTATTTCTTTATCAATAGCTACAATTTCTAAAATATTTATAAAACAATTGTATCTATTCATAACTCCATGTGCATGTTCTAATAAACTATTCATATGGTTATTGATGTCATTAATATAATCTACTATTAAAATTATTGTTGAACCTACTCCAATTCCTAATATAATTTCGTTACCACCAAT
>CALXFE010000029.1 GCA_944387545.1 uncultured Clostridia bacterium
TATTTTATCATATTTTTTGGTATTTCCTACTTTTATTTTTTTACTTTGGGTGTGACATATCTATTGTAAACCTATAAGCTTGGAAATTTTTTCTATTTCCAAGCTTCTATTAATTATTTTTGACTTTCTTCATCACGATTAATTTCTGCTATTTCTTTTGCCATTTTTTCTTGTGTTTCTTTTATTGCTAACTGTGCATTTTTTTCTATATGTGAATCCCTATTATTTATCTTTGGTACAAAATTTTTAAATTCTTCTTTTGATTTTGCAGAATTTTCCTTTGTAATATCTACTCCCTTTTTATAGCTTTCTTTTGCTGCTTCAATTAATTCTTTCTCTTTTCCTTGATTTAATGCATCATTTTTATCAAATAATTTCCCTATTACTTTTCCCCCTGATTGTTGTTCTGCTCTAGCATATTTATTCAATTTGAATTTCTCCCAAAGACTTATTCCTTCCAAATTGTGTACTAATTCAAATGAGAATTCTTTTTTATCTTTTAGACTAGTAATATATTCTTTTAGTTGTTCTGGATTTTTTTGTAGTGCATTTACAATTTGTGGATTTACTTTTCTACCAAGCATTTTTCCTTTTATCCATCCTCCTGCTACCTCTCTACAAATCTTCTTTATGTTTAATCTTTTAAATTGCGCTTTTTTATATTCCAAAACCTCTTCAATAGAAATGTTATCCTTATTTCCTTTTTCATCTTCATAGTAGACTGTACCATCTTCTTCATATATACCTATATATATTATTTTATTTTCGGATTGACCCTTTTCATCAGTATCTTTTTTACCACTGTTGTTTGTTGGTATAGGTGGTTGTTTTACACCTTTAACATTGCTATCTACTTTTATTATCTCAAATTTTTCTTCTGGAGCATTTTCTTTTGAGCTTTCTTTTTTTGATGAAATATTATCCTCAGTTGGTTTTTGTATTTTCACTTTTTCATCCCTGTTATTTGTTGACACAGTTGATTGATTAATACCTTCAACATTGCCTTCTGCTTTTTCTTGATTTATTTCATCAATAATTTCTTCCTCATTTTCTTTTGATGATTTTTCTTTTTGGAATCCCACATAAATTTCATCATCTGGTAATTCTGGTGGCATTTTAAAAGGATTAATTAACTTTTGTTTATAAGTTTCACTTTTTTTTGATATTTCTTCTAATTCCTTAATTTCTTTAAATAATGATTGTTCATCTTCTTGTAGTTTTCTAAAATCTTCTCCATTTGTTGGAACCCCATTTTCATCATATTTATAGGTAAATTGTGATATTTCAAAGTTCTTTACCTCAAGTTCCATTTTTTTCTTGGCAATTTCAGTTTCTGTCATTTTCTTTTCTTGCATTAAGTCTTTTCTTGTTTTATCTTGTAAATCATTAACTTCTCTATAAATCTTCTCTCTTAAAGCTTTTTCATTTTTCTTCTTTTCAATTAGCATAGCCTCTTTTTCTTTTTCTAACTTTTCAATTTCTTCTCTCTTGCTTTCTATTTCTTTTTCTGTATTCTCAATTTGTTTTTGACATTCTTCTTTTACCTGAAAATCAGATATATTGTCTTTTTCTTCTCCAAGTCTCTCAATATGTAATGAAAGTCTATTCAGCTCCACTTGTGCATCCTTTATATCTTTCATTTTATTTAAATAGTCCATATTCTTTTCTGTTTTTACTAATTTCTTTTCTGTTTTTTCATAGTTTTTAATTATATCTTCTGTTTTATTTTTATCCATATTCTACCCCTTTCAGAATACCAATATAATATTCTCATAATATCACTATAAATAATTATAACAAAAAAAACCATTTTTTTCAACATTTTATGTAAAATATTCATTTTTTAATAAAAATGTCATATATTTGTAATATTCGTAACATCTACTATCTAATATAAAAATGATACCACCTTGTGATACCATCTTTATATATATATTAAACATTAACATCTAAATTAACATCTAAATTTTCCAAACTTCTTTCTGCCAATTTCATATATCGTTCTTTCTTATCCTTTACTTTCTTTCCTTCTAACTGTGGTAAGATTCCAAAATTAGCATTCATTGGTTGAAATTTTGTGTTTGGTGTAGATATATATTGTGCCAAACTACCTATAACTGTATATGGTGAAAAGGTAATTTTATGCGTTTGATGTGTTTCATCCCTATTTTGAAAATCCTTTATTGCATTTAAAGCAGCTACCATTCCTGAAGAAATCGACTCCACATATCCTTCTACGCCTGTAATTTGTCCAGCAAAGTAGATGTTAGAATTACTTTTTAAGTTGTATGTTTCATCTAATAATTCTGTAGAATTGATATACGTATTTCTATGCATAACGCCATATTTTACAAACTCTGCATTTTCTAATCCTGGTATCATAGAAAAGACTCTTTTTTGTTCTCCGTATTTTAAATTGGTTTGAAAACCAACCATATTATACATAGTTGCTTGTTTATCATCTTGTCTTAGTTGTACAACAGCATATGGTCTTTTGCCTGTTCTTGGATCATCAAATCCCACTGGTTTTAATGGTCCAAATCGTAAAGTATCCAATCCCCTTTTTGCCATAATTTCTATTGGCATACAACCTTCAAAAATCTCTCTTTTTTCAAATGCATGTAAAGTTACTACCTCCGCATGTATTAATTCTTTCATAAAAGTTTCATATTCTTCCTGATTCATTGGAAGGTTAATATAACTTTGTTCTTCCTTTTCTTCTTCTAATCTCTTTTTCCATTCTTCTATGCTTTCTTCTTTTTTCTTTTCTTGTGCATATCTATCTCCATAAAAAGCAATGTCAAAATTAATACTGTCTTTATTGACAATTGGAGCTGCTGCATCATAAAAATATAGCTTATCTTGGGTGGTCATTTCTTGAATATTTTTTGCTAATTCGTCCGAGGTTAATGGCCCTGTTGCAATAATGACAATCCCTTCTTTTGCTATTTCTTCTATATTGGTAATTTCCTCATGAATAATTTCTATATTTTCGTTTTCTTCAATTGCTCTTGTTACTTTTTGCGAAAAGGCTTCTCTATCCACTGCTAAAGCTTGTCCAGCTGGTACACTTGTCTCATCTGCTATTTTAATTAATAAAGAATCTAGTCTCCTTAATTCTTCTTTTAATAATCCACATGCATTGGTTAGTAAATTGGATTTAAAAGAATTACTACATACGATTTCTGCCAAATTTTGGTTGCTGTGTGCTGGTGAAAATTTTATTGGTTTCATTTCATATAATTTGACTTTTATGCCTCTTTTGGCAATCTGATAAGCAGCCTCTGTACCTGCTAAACCTCCACCGATTATGGTTATATAATCTTTCATACCTTTATCCTTTCTTCTATTTTCTATCATTCAATCAAATCAAGTGAATATGTATAAATATTTGATGAAATAAAAACTTTATTCTTCAAACAATTTCATAATATCCTCTTTTGATAATGTATTAATAAATGACGTTTTTGTACTAAGCATATTATCAATTAATTCTGCCTTTTTTTGCTGTAATTCGTATATTTTTTCTTCTATAGAATTTTTGGTTATCAGCTTATATACCTGCACATTGTTTTTTTGTCCAATTCGATACGCTCTATCTGTTGCTTGATTTTCTGTGGATAAATTCCACCATGGATCATAATGAATTACCATGTCTGCTCCTGTTAAATTTAGTCCTGTTCCTCCTGCCTTTAATGAGATTAGAAATACTTTAATATTGGTATTTTCGTTAAATTCATCTACTAAATCCATTCTTTCGTCTACTTTTGTAGAACCTGTTAATTTAAAATATTTTATATCTAGTTTTTGTAATTCTTTTTCTATAATTGGAAACATAGAGGTGTATCCAGAAAAAAGCAATATTTTATGACCACCTTTTACAGCATCTTCTATAATTTCCATACACTGATTTAGCTTGCTACTTCCCGCAGTATAGTCTCTGATAAACAAACTTGGATGACAGCAAATTTGTCTTAATCTTGTTAAAACTGATAATATCTTAATATGGCTTTTGGCCAAACCATTTAAGTTAATTTCTTCTGCCACCTCTTGTCTTGCCTCTGCTAGGTAAGACACATATAGATTTTTTTGTTCTTCCTCCATTTCATTTTCTAATATGGTAACTGTTTTTTCAGGAAGTTCTGTCAATACTTCCGATTTTGTTCTTCTTAAAATAAATGGTTCTATCAGCATTTTTAATTTGTGTATTGCATTCTTATCATTCTCTTTTACAATCGGTGTTTCATACAATGTTTTAAATTTTTTATATGTAAACAAGTAGCCAGGCATAATATAATCAAATATTGACCATAATTCTGCTAAAGAATTTTCAATAGGTGTACCTGTTAAAGCATATCTTGTATCTGCATTTATTTTTTTTATTGATTTTGCATTTTGTGTATTACTATTCTTTAAGTATTGTGCTTCATCTGCAATTATATATCGAAACTGATAATTTTTTTCTTTATATAGTTCTATATCTCTTTTTAATAAATCATATGATGTAATGACTAAATCATACTGATCCATTTCTGAAATTTTTCTTTTTCTTTCTGCTAATGTTCCATTGATAACTAACGTTTGTAATTCTTCTGCAAATTTTTCTGCTTCATTTTGCCAATTTAACGCTAAAGAGCTTGGAGATATGACCATACTCGTTTTTCTTTCTTCTTTTTTTGTATTTTGTACATAATCCAAAATAACAGATAACATTTGTATGGTTTTTCCTAGTCCCATATCATCTGCTAGAATGCCACCAAATTTATATTTATCTAATGTTTTTAACCATTTGAATCCTATTTTTTGATAATATCGTAGTGTATTTTCTAACATCTCCGGTATTTTAATTTCATCATTTTCGTTATCTTTATTTAATTGGTTAACAATTGTTTTATATGTTTCGTTTTTAATTACTTGATTACCTTTTGTCCCTTTTAGTAGCTCCTCCAAATATAGGCTTCTATACATTGGTAAATTCACTTCACCATCTTCTAAGTCTTTATATTCGATATCCATTCCTGTTACTAATTTATCAATAAAATCTAATTCCTTGTTATCTTCTAATTCTAGAAAACTTCCATCTTTTAGTCTATAATATTTTTTCTTTAGATTGTATTTTTGCATAATTTTTTCTAATTCTTTTATATCTATATCTAAATTATTTAAGTCTATTGAAAGCAAATTATTTTCAATCTTTACCCCTAATGTTCCCATCTTTGGTTGTCTAATTTGTTTCTTTTTAAAATTATCTGTTACTAAAACATCAAAATTTTGCATATAATAATGGATATCTTGTGTTAAAAACTGATAAATTTTATCATTATCTGGCAGAATGAATCTTACATTTTTTACATCAAGCATAAATCCTGTTTTTCTAAATATGTTTAGTGCTTTTGTTTCTTTTATCATATTTCTTGGTATATCTATTTTTTGTTTTTCATCTAATGGATTGAATTCTTGGTTATCATAACAAAATTTCACATCTGCTACTAAATAATCATTATCGTCAAAATCTAAATACACTTTTGTAATTAATGTTTTGGGTTTATATTTTTCTATTTCTTCTTCTGAAATATTTTGTAATTTTATAGCATTTTTTACTTTAGGAATAATAACAGAAAAAAGTGGTGATAATTCTTCTTTTCCTAACATAATTTCTGTCATATAATTTTGTCTAAAAATTTCTAGTAATTTTAAATTTGATTTTTCGAATTTTTTATTACACCTATATAATTTATTTTCATCAAGTACATATTTATATTGTTTTCCTTTTAATATAGAAATTTTATAGATTTCTATATTGGGTACAATTTCATAATTGTCTTCATCTTTTTTTATTAACTTAAATTCAATATTTGGTTGTTCTTCTGTAAATTCTATTTCTGTCTGATTATATTCTTTTTGAAATTTTACTTTTTTTCCTTTTAATATGTCAAATAGATCATCTATTCCACTATTACTTAATATAATATTTGTTTCACTTAAAGCATTCCCATAAAATCGATAATTGCTATTAGAATTCGAATTGGCATATTTTATAATTTCTGCATATTTTATTAAAAAATCTAATAATGGTAGACTTTCTTTTTCAAAACTCTCCTTTGTATGAACAAATTGTAATTTTTGTCCATATCGATATAATTCTTTATTTAGCATTCTTGTATAAAATTCTGACAAACTTTTTATTTTATACATTTTTTTATTGCCAATTTTGAATTCAACCTTCATATCTCCTGTAAATTTATCATAAAATATTTCTGGTTCTAACTTGATCGTTCCTTGTTCTTTAAGCTCTGTTTCTTCTTCTTCGATACTTTCTATCTCCTCATTGTAGAAAATATTAACGATTTGTTTAAATCCTCTATATTTATCATAGCTTGAAGGTGTATTGACTTGATTTAATATTTTATCTTTTTCCTCTGCTTTTTGGATTGATAATTTGTCATTTTCAGCAAATGTTAAAATCATTGCAAGTGTGTGTTTACATACCCCATAATGATTGTAATAATCTTGGCATGTACAAGTTATATCTTGTATTTCTCCATTTTTTACAGATAAATATGTATGATATTCTTGACCACCATATACATTTCCCCTAATATCAAAATTTAAAGCATTTTGATAGTCATAATCAATAATATCGACTCTTTCTTCTTCTTTATATTCTCTTGCTTTTCTAGTTCTTGAGATACCTGCATCATCACATAAATTTTGTATTATATTTTTATTTACTAACATATTTTTTCTCCTTCTCACTTGGCAAAAAATTATATACTATTTTTGAATTTTTTTCAAGTGGTTCTTTCTGTTGTTTTCATATTTTCCTGTTGTTATATTTTCTGTTGTTTTCATATTGTATTCTTGTTCGTAAATATTTTATTTATCGGTTTCTCAAATAATTTATGGTATAAGCATAATCAGGTTTCCTAATAACACGAAAAAAGAATATTTTTGCAAATATTCTTCATACTTTTATTATCCTAGTTAAATAAAAAACATCCCCACCAAATGACTTTTATGAGGATTATTTTTTTAAATTACCACTATTACCGGTTTTTTTTTATTATTTTTATTGTAATAAGACGCAATCAATTCATCAAGTTCTACGCTTAGTTTATAGATAATACTATAATCTTTTCCTTCTTCTATACTTTTATTTAATTTATCACGTAATTTACAAATTTCATCATTTAACATATCTATCTCTCCTTTTTCTTAATTTATCTTTTGTATATTTATAAATTAACACACAAAATCCTTCTAGTCAAGCAAATTCAATACTTTTTGGCAAGTTTCGTATGACGAATTTTTACATATTTCGACACCTAAAAATGAAAAAAAACAGTATTATTCATTATTTTATAATAACACCGTTTTTTCCATATTATTTTTAACGCATCATTTTTTAATTTTTGACAATAGAAATCACCATTTTATCTTCTTTAAATACATCATTTAACACTTGTTTTAAATATTCTACATCTATATTGTCTATTTGATTTAAATACGCAAACGTATTGATTCCCATAAAGTAGTTTGTTAAAAACATATTCGCAATATTTTCAACATCGTCATAGTCTTTTACATATTCCCCATATATTTTCTTTTTTATTCTATTAAATGCATTTTCTGGAATTCCATTTGTTTTCATTTTAGCAATTTCTTGTTTTACATTGTCATATATCTTCTCTGGTTCATTTGATTGCCCAGATATCATTACATGTGCATAGTTTTCTGAAAATTCATAACTAGCTCCAATGCCCCCAGAGATAATTCCTTCATCATATAATTGTTTATATAGAGGTGAACTTTTTCCTACAAGAAGTTCTAATAATATTTGAATAGCTAAGTCTTTTTTTACCATTTCTTCTGGATTGTCTGTTGGTTTTACTTTTATTGCTATTGTGTACATAGGCCTGCTAACTTCCATTTTCTGTTCAATTCTTTCTTTTACAATTGTATCTGGCTCTTCTGGGTAGATTCTTTGTATTTCTCCATTTACTTTACTTTTCTTTAATCTTTGTTTAATTTCTTCTAATATTTTCTCAGGTTCAAAATCCCCACATACAACGATTGCCATATTGGATAAATTATAAAATGTCTGATAACATTTGTACAAGATTTCTTTATCTATCTTGCTAATAGAATCTATCGTTCCTACAACATCAATTTTTATTGGGTGATTATGATATAAGATTTGCATTGCGTTTAAATATACTTTCCAATCAGGATAATCATCATACATCATTATCTCTTGCCCAATAATACCTTTTTCTTTTTCTACATTTTCATCTGTAAAATATGGATTTTGTACATAATCCATTAATTCATCCATAGCTGGATAAAAATTATCTGTACATGCAAATAAATATGCTGTCATATCATTTGTTGTAAAAGCATTGGCATCTACCCCCAATGCTGTTAATGTATCTAAACTATTTGTGCCATTTTCTTGTTCAAATAGTTTATGCTCTAAAAAATGCGCAACACCATTTGGAACTTTTGTTTTTGTATTTTCTCCAGGAACAACAAATACATTATCATTTGAGCCATAGTTCGTTCCCCATATCATATATTTTTTCTTCATTCCTTTTTTAGGAATGATCATGACAGTTAAGCCATTTTCTAACTTTTCTATATATAACTTTTCTTTTACTTTTGAATTTTCTATAATTTGCATTTATTTTCTCCCACCCTCATTAATTTCTTAAAAAATATATTGTATTGATTTCTACTTTATTAGCCACTTGCAATACATCTTCCTTATTTATTTTTTGTATTCTTTCGATATACTCCTCAATGGATTGTGTATTTCCAGACATTTCTTGTCCAAAATAATACGTAATTCCTGTATCTTGTTCATCATCAATTGTTTTTATAGATGATATAATTGATTTTTTGGCATTTTCTACTTCTTCGTCTGTAAAATCACCATTTTTCATGTCTTCTAATTGTTCTTTTATTAAATTTAATGCTTTTTCATAATTTGAAATTTCAATTCCACAATTCACAAATATATTATCTTTGTATTTGAAATATCTAGAACCTGCTTCATATGCTAAATTTGCTTTTTCTCGTACATTTTGGAATATTTTAGAATTAGCACTTCCTCCTAAAATTGTATTATATACAATGGCGTTATATTTTTCATCCTCATCTCTTGAATTGACATCTAAACCTACTACTAATTTTCCTTGCGTCACATCCATGTTTTCTATCTTTTCGCCTTGTTTTTCATGATTTTTTTCACTTTCTTTATTATAGTTAGGTTCTCTTGGCTCTAATTTCTTTACATTTTCATTTTGATCTATAATATTTTCTATTTCTTCATTTACATTTCCTGAAACAAAAATATCTATTTTACATTGGTCTATCAATTTCTTATATCTTTCATATAAATTCTTTTCATTTATTTCTTTCAAATCTTCTACATATCCAAATCGATATAGTCCAAATGGTTTATTTTTATACATTTCTTCTATACATCTGTCTAATGCATATGTTCTTTTATTATCGATTCTTCCTTCTATTCTCTGTTTCATGTTGTTTTTTTCTTGCTGGACATATTCTTTTTTAAAAGCATTATTCTCTATTAATGGATTAAATATAATATCTAACACACTTTCCATTGCTTTTTTCAAAACATTTTCATTTGATTGTGGTAGATAGGCATCATTAATGGCTTCAATATAAAATTTTAATACTTGATTATCTCCTGTTTTATCAATACCACAATCAAAACTAGCACCATATAATTCTTCTAGTTGTTTGCTAATTTCCTCTTGTGTTTGCATTGTATAACTTCCTCTTCTTAATACTGCTGAAATAAGCGCATTCATTGTTACATAGTTTCTCTCAAGTTTAGTCGTTAAAAATACTGCTACTAAATTTGTTTTAAATTTGTCTGTATGCATCATATGAAGTTTCATTCCTTTTTTTATTGTTTTTTCTGTATATTTCATATTTTCCCTTCCCTTCCTTTATGTATCATTATAGCACAATATTACATTTATTATTATATTTTTTTATTAAAATTATACCTTCTCCCAGAAATTGTGTAATCTTTTAGATAATATGCATTTGTCTATATGATACTATTTTTGACAAAAAAAACGAGATATCAAGTTTTTCTTAATATCCCGCTTTTATATGTACTAAAATTTTCTTTTTCTTGCAGCCTCTGATTTTTTCTTTCTTTTTACACTAGGCTTTTCATAATGCTCTCTTTTACGAACTTCTTGTAATACTCCATTTCTAGCACATTGTCTTTTAAATCTTTTTAAAGCATCTTCTATATTACCATTATTAACCTTTATCTCTAACATTTAATTTCCCCTCCTTCCGGTCATACGAAAACTGTATGTTGGGATAACCCTAATTAACGATATCTATTATACCTTATACGGTTCTAGTTGTCAATAGAAATATCTTTATAAATTATGAAAATAGACCTCCTATACAGTTAAATATAGGATTTTCAAATAAAAGCTGTCTCATCCATCCATTCGTAAATGGAATAAACCATAATATAACGCCTATTATAATTAGTGTAACAATTGTTAATCCCACTGCTAACCAGTCTGTTTGATTCATTTTTTTTCTTTCTCTTTTTTCTGGTTTATTTGCCCATAAATCTTTAATTAATTCTACAATTCCAAATAGTGTTCCAACATTGCTTCTTTTTCTTACATGCTGATTTTGTGAATTGTTTTTTTGATTTTTTGAGGTATTTGTTTTATTTACATTTCTTTCATTGTTTTTTGTATTATCCTGTATTCTGCTTTCATTTATTCTTGTAGTATTTTTCTCTTTTTGTATTTCTAAATTATATTGTGACCTCAAAAAGCTATCTGATAAAATATTGTATGCTTCATTGATCTCTTTTAATTTTTTTTCTGCTTCTTTTTTTTCAACAGATGAATATAAATCTGGATGGTATTTTTTCACCAATGTTTTATAGGCTTTTTCTATAATTTCTTTTGATGCATTTGGATTTACTTCTAATATTCCGTAATAATCTTTCATAAAACTCCCTCAATAGTTACATTATTTATACATTATTTATACATTATTTATTATTTACTATTTTATTATATTATATATAAATTTTCAATAACAATTTGATTATTTTTTTATTCTTATTTTTCTAAAAACAAGATTCTGCTTCTAAGAAAAAACGGGGAAGATAACTTATAAAGTTTTCTGTCCCCATTTTAATATTGAAATGTTTATTGTTCGTTAAAAATCGCTTCAAACTCATCTGCAGTAATTTTTTCTTTTTCAAGTAAGATTCCTGCAACTTTGTGTAATTTATCAACATTATCTGATAAAATTTTCTTTGCTCTATTATATCCTGTATCCACAATTCTCTTTGTTTCTTCATCAATAATGGCTGCTGTTTCTTCTGAATATTCTTTTGTATGCCCAAAATCTCTTCCTAAGAAAACTTCATCTTGGCTAGACCCCAACATTAATGCACCAATTTTTTCACTCATACCATATTTGGTTACCATACTTCTTGCAATCTTTGTTGCTCTTTCTATATCATTACTTGCACCTGTTGATATATCATTTAAGATAAGTGCTTCAGCCACTCTACCACCTAAAAGTGATACAATATTTTCTTCCATTTCTGTTTTTGACATAAAGTTTTTATCTTCTGTTGGTCTATACATTGTATAACCACCAGCCATTCCTCTTGGTACGATTGATATTTCATGTACAGGGTCTTGCGTTTCTAAGTAATGACTGACAACTGCATGACCTGCTTCATGGTAGGCAACTAATTTGTTTTCTTTATCACTTCTTACTCTTGTTTTCTTTTCAGGTCCCATAGTAACTTTAACCATAGCATCTTCGATTTCTCTCATGCCGATTTCGTTCATATTTCTTCTAGCTGCTAACAATGCTGCTTCATTTAATATATTCTCCAAATCTGCTCCTGCAAATCCTGATGTATTTTTTGCAATGATTTTTAAATCTACATCATCTGCTAATCTTTTCTTTCTGCTATGAACTTCTAATATTTGTTCTCTTGCTTTTACGTCTGGTAATCCTACAACAATTTGTCTATCAAATCTACCAGCTCTTAATAATGCTTTATCTAATACATCTGGTCTATTGGTTGCAGCTAGCACAATAACACCTTCATTTTCTGCAAAACCATCCATTTCAACTAATAATTGATTCAATGTTTGCTCTCTCTCATCATGTCCACCGCCAAGTCCTGCACCTCTTTGACGTCCTACAGCATCAATTTCATCTATAAATATAATACATGGCGCATTTTTCTTAGCTTGATCGAATAAATCTCTTACTCTTGAAGCTCCAACACCCACAAACATTTCAACAAAGTCTGAACCACTAATAATGAAGAATGGTACACCTGCTTCTCCTGCTACTGCTTTTGCTAAAAGTGTTTTTCCTGTTCCTGGTTGCCCTACTAATAGAACGCCTTTTGGTATTCTTGCTCCCATATCTGTAAATTTCTTTGGATTTTTTAGAAATTGTACAATTTCTTCTAATTCTTCTTTTTCTTCATCTACACCAGCAACATCGTCAAATGTAATTCTATTTTTCTCTGCTGGCGTCATCATTCTTGCTTTACTTTTTCCAAATGTCATTGTTTTACTTCCAGGGTTTCCACTACTAGAACCACCCATTGTTAAAAACCAGAAAAGCATGAATATGATTAATATAGCAAATGGTGTAACTAATGGAAGTAATGCCATAAATATAGATTCCGCTTTTTCTTCTAAAGTGAAATTCCCATTATTAATAAATTCCTCCGTGTATGTTATAAAGCTTCCCATATCTGGTATACTTGTTTCTTTTTTTACATTATCATCTTTTAATTCTACCTCTGCTGTTTTTCCATCAGCATCAATAACAATTGATTTTACATTATTGCTATTTATATTTGTAATTAATTCTGAATATTTTAATTTAGAATTACTATTTTCTACAATTGATGATAATACCACTAAAAATATTACAATAATAATTAACCACATGGCTAATGTTTTTATTCCGTTTTTCAAAATAATTCCTCCTCTTTATACTAGATGTTTCTAAAAATACACGTAGTCATACATTTTTAATCTTTTAGCACTCTATCATATTGTTTTTTCTTTTTCAATAGTTTTTTTATTTCTTTTTGATTACAAAATTTATGAAAATTCTAAAGTATTACGGATACTTATACTTCCCTTGAAAATTTGATTTTTCCATTTTTTACAAAAACTTTTAAATTTTTATTTGGCATTAAAAATTTATTTCCTATATTCTTTTCACATAATGTAATAATATCTTCTATATGTATTCTTTCAATTCCTTTGGCTGTATGAAAAAGTCTTGTTATAATATATATAATTAAGTTAGATTTTATTACTTTTTCTTGACCATTAAACTGTTTTAAGTCAAGAACAATTGACTGTTGGTTCGATTCTTCTATTGCAATTTCTTTATATGTTTGTTCTACTTGTTTTTGTATATAACGTTCTTGCTCTGTCACCAATTTAGACAATCTATCGATTGTTTCTATAATATTGGGATTAAATTCTTCTTTTATATATGGAATTACTACATTTCTAATTTTATTTCTTGTATAAATATTTTCAAAGTTTGTTTTATCAATTCTAGGTTGTAAGTTATTTTCATCACAATATTTTTCAATTTCTTCTCTTTCACATTCAATCAGTGGTCTAATATGTTTATCTCTTATCGGTTCTATTCCTTTTAATCCTGAAATACCGCACCCGCGTAATTCATTCATGATGATTGTTTCTACTTTATCATTTTTATTATGGGCTATGGCAATTTTATTACCGCCTATTTTTTGTAATATTTCATCAAAGAAATTATATCGTACATTTCTTCCTGCCTCTTCTGTACTGATTTTATTATTATTGGCTATTTTTTGCACATCTATACTTTTTGCATAAAATTGTATTTGATTTTTTTTGCAATATGCCTTTACAAATGCTTCATCTTCTTTCGCTTCTTGTCTAATCATATGATTGACATGTGCCACAACAAAATCAAAATGAGGATGTTGTTTTTCTTTGATTTTTATAAAGATATCTAGCATACAAATAGAGTCAGGCCCCCCTGACACTCCTAAAACTAGCTTATCTCCTGGTTTTATTAAATCATATTTTTTTATTGTATTATATACTTTCTGTATTAGCGTGTTTTTTTCTCTTTGCGCCATAAAATTTCACCCTTATATCTTTCATTACTATCTAAAATGTCCCATTGGGAAACGTCCCCAAAAGGACATTTAATCATCAAATCTTTTTTCTAGATTAACAAATTTTGTATAGCTTCCTAACCATAATAGTTCTACTGTTCCTAATGAACCGCCTCTATGTTTTGCTATGATGACTTCTGCTATGTCTTTTTTCTCACTGTCTTTGTTATAATAGTCATCTCTGTATAAAAACATAACAATATCTGCATCTTGTTCGATTGCTCCGGATTCTCTTAGGTCTGATAGCATTGGTCTGTGGTCTGGTCTTTGTTCTACCGCTCTTGATAATTGTGATAATGCAATAACTGGTACATTTAATTCTTTGGCTAGTATTTTTAAAGATCTACTAATTTCTGATATTTCTTGTTCACGGCTTCCATTTCTTTTATTGCTTCCTTGTACCAATTGCAAATAATCGATTACAACCATTCCAATATTTTTTTCTAGTTTTAGTTTTCTGCATTTTGCTCTAATTTCCATTACAGATATTCCTGGTGTATCATCTATATAAATGTCTGCATCTGATAATGGTCCAATACTGCCTGCTAGTTTTGTCCAATCATCTTCTTCTAATTTTCCTGTTCTGACTTTATTACTATCTACCATTGCTTCACTACATAAAATTCTGTTTACCATTTGTTCTTTTGACATTTCCAAACTAAATATGACAACTGGTACATTGGCACGTACAGCTGCATTTGTTGCTATATTTAAGGCAAATGCTGATTTTCCCATCGCTGGTCTTGCAGCAATTAACACTAAGTCAGATCCATGAAATCCAGCTGTTTTATAATCTAATTCTGTAAATCCTGATGGTACACCCGTAATATGTTGTTTTCGATTATATAGTTCTTCTAATTGTGTAAAGCTATCTACCAGTATATCTTTTATTGGTGCATAACTTTTTTTATCATTATTTTGCATAATATTAAAAATCTTTTTTTCTGCACCTTCCATAATATCCGATACATCTTCTGTTGGATCATATCCTAATTCTATGATTTCATTGGCTGTTTTTATCAAATTTCTTAATGTGGATTTTTCTTCAACAATTTTTATATATTTCATAGCATTTGCTGTTGTTGGAACTTTATCTGGCAAACTTGCTAAATATTCTAGACCTCCAACTTGCTCAAATTTTCCCAATGATTCTAGTTCTGCTTTTACTGTAATAATATCAATTGGTTCTGCTCTATTATATAAATTCATAATGGCTTCATAGATGGATTTATTATCTGTTCGATAAAAATCCTCTTCTTTTAAAACCTCTATAGCAGAAATAACTGCATCTTTATCTGTTAGCATACTTCCTAAAACAGCTTGTTCTGCTTCTACATCATGTGGTGGTACTTTTCCTAATTCCATTCTAGTTCCTCCAATTGTTATTTGATTTTTCCTTGCCTATTCTTTATTTTTACGCATTTATGCATTTTTCTTTTCTATTTTAATTATTGAAATTAATTATCAGAAATGACATCAATTCTTAGTTTTCCCACTACACCTTCAAATAATTTTATTTCAACATTGTGAACACCAAGTGTCTTAATAGTTTCTTTTAAGTCAATTTTCTTTTTATCAACTTCTAGCTTATATTGTTTTAATAATTCTTGTGCAATCTCTTTGCTAGATACGCCTCCGAATATTTTTCCATTTTCTCCTGCTTTTACTTTTATTTTTAATAATATTTTTGACAGTTTATCTGCTATTCTTAATGCTTCTTCCTTTTCTTGATTTTTTTGATATTTAGCAGAATCCTGTTTTGCTTTTAATTTACTCATATTCTCTTTATTGGCTTCAACCGCTAAATTTTTAGGGAATAAAAAATTTCTTGCATAACCATCTGATGCATTAATGACTTCATCTTTCTTTCCTACTCCTTTTATATCTGCTTTTAATATGACCTTCATGTTCATTCCTCCTTCATTTTAAGCTCTCTATGTATGGTATATTCTACATCATTTTTTCTGTTTTTTCAAGCCTTGCGGAAATAATTACAGTCGTTTTGCTTTGTATTTCATAAATAAAAAACGGTTTGGTAGATAATCCTCTAACTAAACCGTTTTCTATTAACTATCCTTTAGCCATTTTCTTTATTGCATTTTTATATCTGTTTTCTGTTTTTTATAATACAACAATAATCC
>CALXFE010000030.1 GCA_944387545.1 uncultured Clostridia bacterium
ATCTCAAAAATCAAGAAACAAAGTCAGTTCAAGATTTTAATGAAGAGAAATCCTACTAAAAATTTATGCTATCATTTATAAATGAAAACTTGAAATATCGAAAAAAATCTGTTATGATTATTAACATAAAAGGAGAGAAGAAATGAAAGAACAAAATCCAGAAAAAATGAAAGAACAAAGTAAAGAGACAAAAAAGGAAGAACAAAGCCCAGAAAGAAAATATGCAGAGCTAACATCATACATAAAAATTTTATCATATAGAGCAACAAGTCAAAAAGGTGAAAAAGTAGGTAAACGATTAAGAGAAATCGCTACATATTTAGACGAAATTAGAAAACAAAGGCACCTATGCATGATGTCAGAGAGTGATAGAATCGAAAATGTAAGATTCAGAGAAATATTAGAATATGTAAATGGCAGGTATGATGGAACAGAAAGTAGTGTCAAAGATATTTGTAAAACACTTAATAAAAGAAAAGATGTAAATGAAGTATTAAAATATCATAAAAACGAAAAAGAAGAAAGTGAAAGATAAGAGATGAAAAAAATAGTTGTAGCTACTAACAATATAGGAAAACTAAAAGAAATAAGAGAAATATTAAAAGGATATCAACTATTATCTTTAAAAGATGTAAACTGCAAAGTAGAAATAGAAGAAGATAAAGATACATTTGAAGGAAACTCTCTAAAAAAAGCACAAGAAATATCACAATTATTGCAAATGCCTTGTATAGCAGACGATAGTGGTCTATGTATAGAAACATATAATGGCTGGCCAGGTGTACATACCGCCAGATTTCTAGGAGAAAATGCAACAGCAAAAGAAAGAAATACATATATTTTAGAAAAAATGAAAGGTCTATCAAGAGATCAAAGAAAAGCAAGTGTTAAATGTTGTATCACCTATTATGAAAATGGAAACTATATAGTTGGTAAAGGTGAGATACAAGGAAGAATTGTAGAAACTCCAAGGGGAAATAATGGGTTCGGTTTTGATGAAATCTTTGAGTTAGAAGATGGAAGAACCTATGCAGAATTATCTACAGAAGAAAAGAATAAAATTAGCCATAGACGATTGGCTTTACAAGATTTATTGACAAAATTAGAAAATCACATATAAAGTTCTCGAAAGCGTTCTTATGATATGTGATTTTTTATGATTGTAATTTAAAAAAACGAATGGTATAATTTAAAAAAATAATTAATGGGAGAAAACATATGTCAGAAGTAAAGTGGACAAAAGAACAATTACAAGCAATAACAGAAAAAGATTCAAATATATTAGTTGCAGCAGCTGCTGGTAGTGGAAAAACAGCAGTTTTAGTTGAACGAATTATTAATAAAATAATCAATGAAAAAGTAGATATTGATAAGTTATTAGTGGTTACCTTTACAAATGCCGCAGCAGCAGAGATGAGAGAAAGAGTATTAGAAGCCATTTATAAAAAGTTAGATGAAGACCCAGAAAATAAAAATTTACAAAGACAAATTACTTTGTTAAATAAAGCAAGTATTTGTACAATTGATTCTTTTTGTTTAGATGTAGTAAGAAATCATTTTTATGAATTAGATAATATATCTCCTAATTTTAGAATTGCAGATACAACCGAAATAGAGTTATTAAAACAAGAAATATTAGAGGATATATTTGAAGATAAATATGAAAATCAAGAACAAGATTTTGCAGATTTAATCAATACATATACAAGCTATCGAGATGATACACCATTAAAAGATTTGATATTAAAAATCTATACCTATATACAAAGTAATCCATTTCCTGATAAATGGTTAAATGACAAAATAGAAATGTTCCATATAAAGGAATTAGAACAAGATTTTAGTAAAAATCCATGGGGAGAAATCTTACTAAACGAAGTAGAAGAAGAATTAATTGATGATATCAATACATTAACAGAGCAAAAAGATAAATTAGAAAGGAATCCGGAATTAGAAAAATATACCAAAACGATTTATGATGATATTGACAAATTAGAAATGTTAAAAATGAATTTAAATAGTTGGGATAAGGCATATGCAATATATACAAATTTTAATTTTACTACATGGCCAAGACAAAAAATCGATTCAGAAATCAAAGACCAGGCAAAACTTGTAAGAGATGATATCAAAAAGAAATTTTCAAATAAATTAAATAAAATATTTATCTATAATTCCAAAGAAGCGAATCAAGATATAGCAGATATGTATTCAACTTTAGTAAAATTAAAACAACTTATACTGGAATTTGGAGAAGAATTTTCAAAAAGAAAACGAAATAAAAATATAGTTGATTTTAATGATATTGAACATTTGGCATTAAAAATTTTAATAAAAGAGGAAGAAGGAGAAATAGAGCCGACAGAAGTTGCAAAAACATACAAAGAAAAATTTATGGAAATTGCAATTGATGAGTATCAAGATAGCAATATGGTACAAGAATATATATTAACCGCTATTTCCAAAGGAAATAATATATTTATGGTAGGAGATGTAAAACAAAGTATATATAAATTTAGACAAGCTATGCCAGAGCTATTTTTATCAAAATATAGGACTTATAAATTAAAAGAAGAAAAAAGTGAAGAAGACAATTTGAAGATACAATTGTTTAAAAACTTTAGAAGTAGAGAAAATGTATTAGATTTTACAAATTTAATTTTTCAAGATATTATGAGTGAAAATCTTGGGGAGATAGAATATACAAAAGAAGAATATTTGAATTTAGGAGCAAGTTACAAAGAAACACCACAAGAACTAGAAACAGAAATAGATGTTATTGATTTAAAAGAAAAAGAAGACTTTACAGCAGAAGAGGAGACACAGGGGATTGATGATACAGAAGAAGTAGAAGAGGAAAGCATAGAAGATATACAAGTTGAAGCAAGATTTGTAGCAAATAAAATAAAAAAATTGGTGGATAATAAGTTCCAAGTGTTTGATAAAAAGATAAATGGATTTAGAGATATTCGTTATAAAGATATCGTTATTCTGTTAAGGTCTACAAAAGTCAATGCACCAATTTTTGAAGAAGAAATCATCAATTTAAATATGCCTGTATTTTCAGAAAGTTCTCAAGAATATTTAGATTCTGTAGAAATTCAAACCATAATGAGTTTGCTGAAAATCATAGATAATCCAATTCAAGATATTCCATTAGTTACGGTTTTAAGGTCACCTATTGGGAATTTTACAGATGATGAATTGGTAGAAATTCGATTATCTGATAAATATGATAATTTTTATATGTCTATGCAAAAGGCAAAAATTAATGTTAGTAAGCAATTAAAGGAAAAAATTGATAAATTCTTTGAAAATTTGGATACATGGAGAAAAGATAAAGACTACTTAGCATTAGATGAATTTATATGGAAGCTATATGCAGACACCCATTATTATACATATGTGGGATTAATGCCTAATGGAGATCTAAGACAAGCCAACCTAAAAATGTTGTTTGAAAGGGCAAAACAATATGAAACAGCAAGTTTCAAAGGATTATATAATTTTATAAATTTCATTGAAAAATTACATTTAGGAAGTGGTGACTTAGGAACAGCTAAATTAATTGGAGAAAATGATGATGTTATTAGAATTATGAGTATCCATAAAAGTAAAGGATTAGAATTTCCAGTTGTATTTTTATCAGCAACTGGTAAACAATTTAATTTAATGGATTTAAACCAAAGTATATTATTACACCAAGAATTAGGGATTGGTGTAAAATATATAGATTATGAAAGACAAGTACAATATGACACATTAACTAAGGAAGCGATTAGAAATAAGATTTTAACAGAAACGTTATCAGAAGAAATGAGGATATTGTATGTTGCGTTAACAAGAGCAAAAGAAAAGTTATATATAACAGGCTTACAAAAAGATTATCAAAAAGAAATCGAAAAGATGCAAGAACAAGTAAAGCGATATAATAAAGTAAATGATAAAATTAATTACATTTTAGTAAAGAAATACAAAAAATATCTAGATTGGATATTATTGGTATATTTATATGAAAAACAGAATACAAATGATTTATTAAAATTGAATATATTCAACAAACAAGACGTATTAAAATCATTTTCTAAGCCAAAAGAAGAAAGGGTAAATATAAAAGAAATCCTAGATAATGCAAAGATACAAGAAAAAGAGATGAATGAACTTAATAAAATTTTAGAATATCAATATCCATATACATTAGCAACAATGATCCCAACCATGACTTCTGTTACGAAAATAAAAGAAATGAAAAAGGAAAATAAATTAACAGAAGATGATCAAGCGTTAGCAGAAATAACATTTAAGAAACCAAATTTTTTAAGAAAAGACAAAGAAGAAAAACTCACTGGAGCACAAAAAGGAACATTAATTCATTTATGTATGCAAAGATTAGATGAAAAATTAGAATATGATGTAGAAAAGGTAAAAGATTTAATACAAGATTTAGTAAAGAGAGAAATCATAACAGAAATAGAAGCACAAAATATTAATCCATATAAAATCGTGACATTTACAAAGTCTAACATTTGGAAACAGCTAAAAACAGCTAAAAAAGTGTATAGAGAAAGACCATTTTTTATAAATATACCAGCAAAAGAAATCTATGATCAAGAGGTAGAAGAAGAAATTTTAGTTCAAGGAATTATTGATTTATATTATATAAACCAACAAGATGAATTAATTTTAGTAGACTACAAAACAGATTATGTAGAAGAAGGAAAAGAAAAAGAATTGATAAATAAATATATTACACAATTACAATTATATAAAAATGCATTAGAAGAAAGTCTAGGAAAAAAAGTAAGTAAAACATATATATATTCCGTATATTTAGGAAAAGAAATTGAAATAGGTTGAAAATTATGTTTACTTTTGGTATAATATGTATAGATTGTAAAGAAATGGAGAAATAAAATGGAAAGAACGAAAACATTATTAAAATATGCTTTATGGGTAGTATTATTTATCATATTTTCTGAATTTTTGATAAATGTTGGGTTAAATTCAACATATAAACCAATAGAAAGAAAAGACAATATAGCACAGGTAAATATATATCAAGCAGAAGCCACTCTTGTAAATGGAAGAATCAGGGGATTAATTACCAATTCACAACCAGAAGATTTAAGTGGTAAATATTTAAAGTTTGATTTTTATTCTGAAAGAGATGTATTTCTAGGAAGGAAATTTATAGCGATTAATACATTACAGGAGAATGAAACACAAAACTTTGAGATTTTATTTAAATTAACAGATGTAGATTATTATACAGTTAGCATAGTAGATGAAAAACCAGAAGGGGAAGAAATAGAAATTCTTCCAGAAGGATGGTCAACTTCTGAAGTTGTATTAGCAACAGCGATTACCTTATTAATATTCTGGTAAATCAGAAAAAACTATCTAATAAATCAAAAATAAAAAACGATTAACTAAGCCAAAAATAAAAAACCTATTATTAACGAAGATTTGTTAATAATAGGCGTTTTTATTTAAAGGGGTTTTTTAGGTGTTACATGCAGTGTTCTATGATGTTTATAAATGACCATTCCAGGTTTAGCACCATTTGGCTTTTTTACATATTTTATTTCACAAATATCAACAGGTACATTTGAAGAGTTTTTAGCCTTGCTATGATAGGCAGCAATTTCTGCACATTTTAGTAAAATATCATCATTAGGCGTAGAATGCGAATCCAATACTAAAATACAATGACTCCCATGAATATCTTTTGTATGAAACCACAAATCTGTTTTTTTAGCATATTTTAAAGTAAGATAATCATTTTCCATATTATTTCTTCCTACTAGAAAAGTATAATTTTCAATCGTGTATTTTATAGGATTAAAATGAACATATTTATTTTTGGTTAATTTAGATTTTTTTATCTTAGGATTTTTCTTTTCTTTATATTTATCTGTTCGTTCTTTGAAGACAGAACTTTCAGAAATTTCTTCAAAAATATTTGTGATATCTTCAATTGAAGAACAGGTTTCTAATTCATAAATGACACTTTCAATATAGTTTAAATCTTTTATGGTTTCTTCTTTTTGCTCACCAACGACAATTAATGCATTTTTTAATTTTGTATATTTTTTAAAAAACAATTTCGCATTATAGCTAGGAGAATATCGCTTATCTAACGGAATCGTTATCAAATTATTATGATCATAATAATTTTCTAATGTTAAGGTATCTGTATTAACATGTGGTATTCTATATAAATTGGCAGTAATTAATTCTCCATACAATTTATAGGTATCCATATTGTCACATTCTTTTAATTTTTCGTTAATGTTGAAAAGTCTTTTATTGTATTTTTTTAGAGTATCTAGGATTAACTTTAAAATGCTATTTTGATATGTTTTAAATTCTTCTGAAAATTCTTTAGTAAAATAATAATCATCAATGAAAAAATTAAGAGAAAAAGGCTCATTGGTTTCTTTTTTCGTTAGAGCATAATCTTTTCTCTTTCCATTAGCATCTTTTACAATAGCAAAGCCTAAATGTGAACAATTAGTGTCATGTATGATGTCATAGATATACTGATACAAGTTTTCTAGAATAGGCGTAGTTATTTTAAGAGAACGATCTATATCTAATACATAAATAGCATAATCTACAAAACTTTTACTAATACCATTAAATGTATTAGAAAGACAGGTTGGCAAATGACTGACAAGTGTTTTGTCAACATCTAAATGTAACTTTAGCTTAAAATCTTGAAAGTTTGTAACCTCTAAAAAGTTTAATTTATTTGTTGTTGGATAAACATATTTAACATGAGGAACAATATCTCTAGTTAATGTATTATCAGAAGAAGAAATATGTCGTAAACTATCTATGATTATATTATTTTCATCAACTACTACAACATTGCAATGTCTTCCCATTAATTCGATAATTAATTTTTTTGTTATAACATCATCTACATCATCAAAACCTTCAAATTCAATTGTAACAACCCTTTCTAAGTTTGTGGCAATAATATTTTTGATTCGTAAACCCATTAAATTTTTTCTAAGTAGCATACAAAAATTTAATGCATTTTTGGGGTTTGGCTTAGCATGTGTTGTCAAATGCAATCTGTAATTTTGTGCATTGGTACATATATTTAAAGCATAATTTGCACCATTTAAATAAAAACCTAAAAGAATATCATTCTTATTTGGTTGGTATATTTTATCAATTCTACCACCAATTAATTGTTGTAATTCAGCTATAATTGCTTTTGTAACAATTCCGTCAAAAGCCATGTTTGTCACTCCTTCATAAATTTTAAAATTGAATAAATCTATCATAACATATTTGCATAGAAAAATCTATTGCTTAAAAGATATTTTAATTATATAATAAAGAAAATAAAAAAAGGATAGATGCCTATGAAATATGATATAAATGAATTAAGTTTAGAAGAGAAAATTGGACAAATGATGATTGTAGGATTAAATACAGATTCTGCAATAAATCATCTTGAAGAAATTATAACCAAATATAAAGTGGGAGGCGTTTTATTATATAAGAAAAATTACAAAAATTATGAAGAGATGGTAAATTTAATCAATAAAATAAGAGAATGTAATCAAAAAAATAAGGTTCCCATTTTTATATCCATTGATCAAGAAGGTGGCAGGGTGAATAGAATGGCAAGTGAGTTTAAGAATCTTCCAGCAGCGAATAAAGTAGCAAATAAAAGTAAAGAAGAAGATTTTGTAAAAATTTCAGGGGAAATTACTGGAGAGATGTTAAACAAGTTAGGAATTAATATGGACTTTGCACCTGTTTTAGATATTAAAAGGTTTAAAGATAATCAAGCCATTGGAGATAGAGCATATAGTGAAAATGTAAAGGAAGTGTCTACATATGGCATAGAATATATACAAGCTTTACAAAAACATAATGTGATATCTGTTGTAAAACATTTTCCAGGGCATGGTGCAACAAATGAAGATTCTCATTTTCGACTACCAAAGATAGAATGCGAAATTGAAACCTTAGAAAAGGAAGATATGCAACCTTTTGAAAGCGCTATGAAAAATGGAGTAGATGGTGTATTGGTGGGGCATTTAAAAATCAGTAAAGTGACAGGAAATCTTCCCGTATCCCTGTCTAAAAGATTTATCACAAAATATATCAGAAAAAAATACAGATATAATGGGTTAATCATTACAGATGATGTTAGAATGAAAGGTGTTAGAATACGATATGGAAAAAATCATGCGATTAAAAAAGCGTTTTTAGCATGTAATGATATTATTGTATTTAAATATGACAATGATATTCGTGTCATAGAAAAAATGATAAAATTAGCAAGGGAAAATAAGATACCAATGAAAAGAATCAATAAGAGTGTTAGAAGAATATTAAATGTAAAAGAAAAATATGATGTAAGGGATGAATATATAGAAAAAGATGAAGCGTTTATAAAAAATATAAACGAAAGAATAGAAGAAGTTAGGCAAAAAGTATTGTAAATAGGAAGAATATTAAAATGACGTACAAAAATATCATACAATGAAAAGAATTCTTTCGTGTAAACAATTTATTTTTCTTGTTATTTTTATAGTAAATATGATATACTATAACATATATTGAAGAAAGGATTATGAAAAATGTCAAAACCAATAGTAGCAATTATCGGAAAACCAAATGTAGGTAAATCTACTTTTTTTAATTACTTAGTTGGAAGTAGAATATCAATTGTACAAGATACACCAGGGGTTACAAGAGACAGAATTTATGCAGACACAAACTGGAGAGGAAGGAATTTTACATTAATCGATACTGCTGGAATTGAACCAGATTCAGAAGATATCATATTATCTCAAATGAGAGAACAAGCAAATTTAGCAATTGCGATGGCAGATGTCATTATCTTCTTAACAGATATTAGACAAGGGATTACAGCAGCAGATCAAGAAATTGCGGTTATGCTAAAAAAATCTGGTAAGCCAGTGGTTTTAGTATGTAATAAAGCAGATAATTTTGAAAAAGATAGAGAAGAAATTTATGAATTTTATAATTTAGGCTTAGGAGAGCCATATCCAATATCTGCAAGTAATGCAATTGGCATAGGAGATGTGTTAGATAAAATCTATGAAAGCTTTCCTGAAAAAAGTAAAGATGAGGATGAAGAAGATATTATAAAAGTCGCTGTCATCGGAAAACCAAATGTAGGAAAATCTTCTTTAATTAACAAAATATTAGGAGAAAATAGAACAATTGTAAGTGATATTGCAGGAACAACCAGAGATGCCATTGATTCGAGATTTGAAAATGAAAAAGGAAAATATATTTTAATTGATACAGCTGGAATTAGAAGAAAGAGTAAAGTAAAAGAATCTATCGAAAAATTTAGTATCATGAGAACATTGCTTGCAATTGAAAGAGCAGATGTATGTCTAATGATGATAGACGCATTAGAAGGTGTAACAGACCAAGATGCGAAAATTGCAGGAGAGGCACATGAAGCTGGAAAAGGAATTATTATTGTTGTTAATAAATGGGATGAATATGAAAAAGAGACAGGAACATTAGAAAAATATAAAAAAGAAATTTATAGTAAATTATCATACTTGTCATATGCTCCAATAATATTTATTTCAGCCAAAACAGGACAAAGAGTTAACAAACTATTTGATATGATCAATCATGTAAATGAACAAAATAGCATGAGAGTAACAACATCTGTATTAAATCAGGTTATAAATGAAGCAATTGCAATTGTACAACCACCAACAGATAAGGGAAAGAGACTAAAAATATTTTATGGAACACAGGCTTCAACAAAACCACCTACATTTGTTATTTTTGTAAATAATAAACAATTATTTCACTTTTCATATGAAAGATATCTAGTAAATCAAATCAGGAAAGAATTTGGCTTAGAAGGAACACCTGTTAGAATCATTGTAAGAGAAAAAAATGAAAAAGATGTTTAAATTTTAAAAATAAGTGTTTTTAAAGTGTTTAATGCTTATGTGGAATATATAAGCCATAAGGAAAAAATAAAGGAGGTAAAAAATGGTATTAAATGTAATAACAGCAATCATTGCCTATTTAATAGGGAGTATTAATTTTTCAGTTATATTGAGTAAAAAAATGGCTGGATTTGATGTGAGAGAAAAAGGTAGTGGAAATGCAGGGACGACCAATATGCTTCGTTCTGTCGGAAAAAAAGCAGCAGCATTCACATTAATTTGTGATATATTAAAAGGTGTTATGGCTATATTAATTGCCATGTTTATCGGTTGGGCTTTTAAAGTAGAAAATCAATCACTTCTTGTTCAAATAGCGGGAATAGCCGTTGTCATAGGGCATACTTTTCCAATCTTCTTTGGTTTTAAAGGTGGAAAAGGTGTGGCAACTTCTTTGGGAATTTTAATTATGAGTAACTGGCAAATAGGATTAATCTGTTTAGTATTTGCTATTGTCTTAATAGCACTAACAAGAATGGTATCATTAGGATCATGCGCAGCCGCAGTACTATTCCCAGTATTAACACTATTTATTGCAGACAATTATATTGTTTCACAAGGTAGTGGATATTTTATTTATAGTGTCATATTAGCAGTTATTGTTTTATTTAATCATAGAAGTAATATAAAAAGGATTTTAAGTGGAACAGAAAATAAAATTAGTTTTAAAAAATAGTATATGCAAAAAGAATAAAGCAATATGGATTTTAATAGATTTTAAACTTTAGGAGGAAGAAATAAAGATGAAAAATATAGCAATTATTGGAAGTGGAAGCTGGGGAGTAGCATTAGCGATTCATCTAGCAAGATGTGGAAATTATATAAAAATTTGGTCATTTTCAGAGAATGAAAAAGATTTAATTAATCATGAAAGAAAATGCAAATTTTTACCAAATGTAGAAATACCAGAAAATATAGAATGTTTTACAGATTTTAAAGATGTTATTGAAGATGCGGAATATATTCTTCATGTAACACCATCAAAATTCACAAGAGATACATTTAAACAATATAAGCAATATGTTGGTCAAAAACCAGTAATCATATGTTCAAAGGGATTTGAGAAAAATACATTAAAGACGTTAGATGAGGTTTTAGAAGAAGAATTACCAGGCGTTAGAATTGGTGTGTTATCAGGACCTAGTCATGCAGAAGAGGTTTCTGTTGCAGTACCTACAGTTCTAGTAATTGCATCAAAAGAACAAGAAATTTTAAATGAAATTCAAGATACCTTTATGTGCCCAGAAATGAGAATTTATACATCAAATGATGTAAAAGGCGTAGAACTAGGAGGTGCATTAAAAAATATCATTGCATTTTGTGCAGGTGTCGCAAGTGGAATTGGATTAGGTGATAATACATTTGCAGCTTTAATTACAAGAGGACTAGGAGAATTAACTAGATTAGGTGTCGCATTAGGTGGAGAAAAAGATACATTTTATGGATTAAGTGGTTTAGGAGATTTAATTGTTACTTGTTTAAGTGAACATAGTAGAAACAGAAAAGCGGGAAAATTGATTGGGCAAGGAAAAACATTAGAAGAAGCCAAAAAAGAAGTAGGAATGGTAATTGAAAGTATAGACAATATTGAGGTAGCATATGAATTAGGAAAAATATATAATGTGTATATGCCGATTGTAGAAACGGTATATCAAGTCATTTATGAAAAATTGGATCCTAAAGTTGCAGTCAATAATTTAATGACAAGAGCTAAAAAAAGTGAATAATATAGAATATAAAGGAAATAATAAAGAGGAATATAAGTTATTGAAAGGAATGTTGTAAATGGATTTTTTTGATAGATTAGGAAAGAAAGCAACAGAAGCATATAAAGTTACGGCAGATAAAACAGGAAAGATTGCAAAAGAAACAAAACTAAAATTTAAAATGAGTGAATTAAAATCAAAAATACAAGATGTATATGAAGAAATTGGGAAAAAAGTATATGAAAAACATGTTGAAAAGGAAGAGATTTCAATTGCAAATGACTTATCTGAACAATGTAAAAAAATTGATGAAATGAGTGAAGAGATAGAAAGAATATTGCAAGAATGTCTAGAATTAAAAGATAAAAAACAATGTCCAAAATGCTTTAAAGAAATCGATAAAGATATGAAGTTCTGTCCAGAGTGTGGTGCTAAGCAAGAGCAAGAAAAAGAAGATGTAAAAGAAGTGGAAATCATAGAAAATCCTGAAACTTTGGAAGATACACCTGTTTCTGAAAGCTCAGAAGATAAGAATCAAATGGAAAAATCAAATGAGACACAAACCAATCTTGAAAAAACAACAGAAATAGAAATTAATCCAGATGCACAAGATATTACAGATGAAGAGGTAAAAAATATAGGAAATGACTAATTGGTTTAAAATAAATGTATTATTGGTATATAAAATAATACATTTATTTTATATATTAGATAATAGAGGAGATAAAAACATGAAAATTGTTGTACAAAGAGTAAAAGAAGCAGAAGTAAAAGTAGAAGGAAAAACGGTAGGAAAAATTGGAAAAGGATTTTTAGTTTTATTAGGTGTGACACATAGTGATACAAGGGAGAATGCGGATTATTTAGTAAAAAAGCTATGTAAATTAAGAGTATTTACAGATGAAAATGATAAAATGAATTTAGCTTTAAAAGATGTAAATGGCGAATTATTAATTGTATCACAATTTACACTATATGCAGATTGTTCACAGGGAAATAGACCATCTTTTATTGAAGCAGCAAAACCAGACAAAGCAAATGAATTGTATGAATATTTTTGTGAACAATGTTCTAAAAATGCTATTCATGTTGAAAAGGGCATATTTGGTGCAGATATGAAGGTAAGTTTATTAAATGACGGACCAGTTACCATTATTATTGAAAAATAGAATTTTTAATAGGGAAATCTTTCATATAAATATCGTATAATATCATTACCATTTTTTTCGCTAATATGGATATACATGTTTTTGTCAAGGCAAACCCACATTGTAATATAATAATCGGAAATATTGTCGATAAAAACACCGATAATTTCTGCAAGTTCAATGGGATTTTTATATTGTTTTTCCCAACTTAAATCTTCATATATTTCAAGATTTGTATTATAAAATTTACTTAGAAATCGATTTAATTCTCCTTGTTTTTGACTATATAAATTAACAGTTACATACATAATATTCTCCATAAAAATGTTTATAGTATTTATTATGAAAAAATATTTAATTTTTATACCTAGAATAAACGAGTAAAAAAATGTAAATACTAAGAAAAATAAATTATGGAGGGATTTTTTTGAAAAAATTTAAGATTATTTCCTATATTATTTTACTGATTGTATTAGTCATATTAGCCTTAACAGTATATACAAGTGCAACACAGAGTAATGAGGAGGATGAAAAGGGAAAAGCAACATCAGAAATTAAATATTTAGATAGCAAATTGGTAGATTTGTTTAATACTATGAATAATATTGAAACAAGAAATTATAAAATATATACAACCCAAATAAAAGAATCTGACGCAAAGGAAAACACGAGCAGTGGAGAAAGTTCAAGCAAAGATTCCAATGCAAGCACAGATACAAACACAAGTGCAAATGCTGATTCAGCTTCAGGTTCTGATTCAAGTGATTCATCAACAGGGAATGCAAGTAATAATACATCCACACAAAATTCTGGTGACAATTACGAAATGAAAGAATCAGGAATATTAACAAGTGATAGAAGTGAAATTGATTGGACATTATGCAAAAATGAATTAGAATTGATCTATACATCCATATCAACAATCACTTTAGACTTATATGGATTAAACATTGCACAAGACGATATATTAAATTTTAATAAAGAAGTAGACAATTTGACAGTTAGTGTGGAAGCAGAAGATAAACAAGCGACATTAGATAATCTAGTTAAAATTTATGAGTATATACCAAAATTTGCAAAAAATATAGTAAATGATACTTTGTATAAAACCATTTTAGAAACAAAATGGAATGTTTTTAAGGCATATGCTAAGTTGGATAGTAAAAATTGGGAGCAGATAAATACTGATATGACAGATGCAATTAATGTATACACACCTTTACTAACCAATGTCGAAATTGAATCCAATAAACAAGCAAGCGTTAATAAAGGATATGTTATGCTTAATGAATTAAAAAATGCAGCCAATATACAAAACGAATCTGTATTTTTGATAAAATATAAAAACTTACTAGAAGAAATTAATAATATGTGATATAATATATAACAGAGTAAATTGAATAGTCGCTGGTAAATTTCCGAAAGGAATTACGAGAGGAAAGTCCGGGCTCCATAAGAGCAATGATGCTAGATAACGTCTAGTGGGGGTGACCCTAAGGAAAGTGCAACAGAAAATAACCGCCAATTTTTTGGTAAGGGTGAAAAGGCGAGGTAAGAGCTCACCAGCAATGTGGTGACACATTGTGTTTGTGTAAACCCCATCTGGAGCAACACCTAATAAAGAAGATTAAGCCAGCTCTGGCGCCTTCTTGACTTGCGTGGCTTGAGGTATATAGTGATATATATCCTAGATAAATGACTATTTTAAACGACAGAACCCGGCTTACAGATTTACTCTTTTTT
>CALXFE010000031.1 GCA_944387545.1 uncultured Clostridia bacterium
CATCATTAAAATTTAAGAACTTAGATTTTAATTTCTAAGTTCTTACAAAAATTTTCCGAAACTTCTTGACACTAATTATAGTTTTGGAGATTGATATAAAAAAGGCAAGAAATTTCTGACAAGTTATTTGAAAATAAGGAATATATATATGTATAAGTGAATATCTTATAATGAAAATAACATAAGGAGGAATGAAAATGGAATATACAGAGGACAACTTGTTAAATTTAGAATTAAGAAAAATAAATGAAAAAAGAAAGGGGAAACAGTTTATAAAAAAAATATATAAACATAAATGGGTGAGTATGGTTATCGTATCATTAATCCTATTATCTAGTATAAATGCAATTATGATATATAATTTTTTTAAAATTTTACAAAATATTTAATTCTCCAAATACCCTTGGAAAAATTGAAAAAATATGATAAAATAGTGCTATTCTAATAATAGGAGGAATAGTAGTTATCTAGGCTACTTAAAAAAATTATGAAAATAGCAAATGAATGGAAAGATTATAAAATATTAGATATGGCAGATGGCCAAAAATTAGAAAAATGGGGAAATGTTATATTATCTAGACCAGACCCACAAATTATTTGGAAAAATAAAACTTTTCCAAATAAATGGAAAGATATTAATGCTGTATATAATAGAAGTAAGACTGGTGGAGGTTCATGGGACTTTAAGAAAAAAATGCCTTCGCAATGGCAAGTAAAATATAAGAACCTAATATTTAATATTAAACCAATGGGGTTTAAGCATACAGGATTATTTCCAGAGCAAGCCGTTAATTGGGATTGGATGATACATAAAATTAAAACTGAAAAAAGGGAGATAAAAGTATTAAATTTATTTGCATATACTGGGGGAGCAACAGTGGCTTGTCTATCTGCAGGTGCATCGGTATGTCATGTAGATAGTTCAAAAGGCATGACCACTTGGGCAAAAGAAAATGTTACTTCGTCAGGATTGCAAGATAGACCAGTCAGATTTATTGTTGATGATGTGGTCAAATTTGTCAATAGAGAAATCAGAAGAGGAAATAAATATGACGCAATTATTATGGATCCACCATCTTACGGTAGAGGTGCTAAGGGAGAAGTTTGGCAATTTGAAAATAACATTTATGACTTGGTAGAATTATGTATGAGTGTATTATCAGATAATCCGTTATTCTTTTTGATAAATTCTTATACAACAGGGATATCTAGTAAAGTATTAGAAGATATCTTACAATTAGCAATGCCCAAAAAATATAAAGGAAAAATAGAATCAGGAGAAATTGGACTACCAATGGAGAATTCTAAATTGATTTTGCCATGTGGAATTTATGGAAGATGGGAAAAATAAAAGGAGAAATGTATGCAAAAATTAAAAGTAATCTATGAAGATAATCATATTATTGTTGTAGAAAAAATACCAAATATTCCTTCGCAGGCTGATAAAACAGGTGATATGGATATGTTAAGCTTGGTTAAAGCGTATATTAAAGAGAAATACCAAAAGCCAGGAAATGTATATTTAGGATTAGTACATAGATTAGATAGGCCTGTGGGTGGGGTTATGATATTTGCAAAAACCTCTAAAGCAGCATCAAGATTGAGTAATCAGGTAAGAGAGAAAGTATTTAGAAAAGAATATATAGCAGTTGTAGATGGAAAGATTGATGAGAAAAAAGGTATATTAATAGATTATTTATATAAAGATGAAAGAAATAATATAAGTAAAGTGGTTAATAAAGAAAAGAAAAATGCAAAAGAGGCAAAACTTGATTATGAGGTTTTAAAATATAATGAAATAAAAAACTTATCATTAGTAAAAATAAATCTACATACAGGAAGACATCATCAGATTAGAGTGCAATTATCTCATTTTGGACATAGCATATTTGGAGACCAAAAATATGGAACCAGAGGAAAAGGAAAACAAATTGCTTTATGGGCATACAAATTAACAATAGAACATCCCATATCTAAAGAAAAGATGATATTTAAGGATTTACCAGAACCTATTGGAACATGGTGTATATTAAAAAATGATAAAAATATAGTTGAAGAGATTTAAAGACTTTAACTATATTTTTTTATATTCTTGAAAAATTTTTTATAAAACAGATGAAAATAAATTTTTATAAAAGAAAATGATTTTTTTGCAAAATAAAAAGTACGGAAAATAGTCAGCGTGCTAAAATCAAGTTAGCAAGAAGAGGTGAAGAAAATGATAGATAAAATCTGCACATTCTTGACGAAAAGAATCAGAAAAGAAATGCCTGAAATAGATGATGAGAGGGCAGAAGTAATAAACTATGGGTTGCAAAATATAGTAGGAGAAATACCAAAGATTTTACTATTATTTATTATTGCTACTGTTCTAGGAATGCTAAAAGAAGTTTTATTTATGTTTATTGTATTAACACCATATAGAGGTGCATCTGGAGGCTTTCATTTAAAGACACATTTAGGATGCATATTAGGAACAACGGCTTTTTACTGTGGAATAGTATTTCTTTCACAACATATTGTATTAGAAAATATAACAAAATATATATTGATAGGAATTATATGGATATTTGGAATGATTATGATAAAACTTTATGCACCAGCAGATACAGAAAATGTTCCAATATTATCTAAAAAAGATAGAAAGAAGAAGAAAACAATAGCATATATCACATTTTCAATAGGTTTGATTGTGGCTTTTTTTATACAAAACAATGTGATTTCGAATATATTGATTTTTGGAAATCTTTTACAAACATTGACTATAACTAAGTTTGCATATAGATTAACAAAAAATAAATATGGATATGAAGTATATGGAGATGCTTCAACTCAAAATGTTTAAAAACATGTACCGGTATGTTTTTAATATATATAACAAAGGGGGAATCTATTATGTTTAAATTCTTATCAAAAGTAGCAGAAAAATATGCTAAAGTAACCAATACTGCTTGTTTAGTATTATTTGTATTTCATCAACCAAAAATGCCAGCAAGCATGATAAAAAAAGATTAATTGCTTGGCAAAAACAGAACGAAGAATTGTTTTTGCCACCCTATATAACTTAAAAAGTTATATATTACAATCCAATACAAGACAGCTTTTTGCAAGCTGTTTTTTCTTTTTACATAAAAAAAGCTCCCTTTAATTGATATATACCCCATTTAGTGGAGTTAGTAAAAAAGGGAGTTGTGAAAAATAGATAGACTATCTATTTTTATTTGTTATTAATAATAAATTTCTATTTGTTGAGAAAAATATTTTTCATTTTTCGTTGTATACAAATCTAAGTTTTTACTTTTATTCAAAATTTTTCTAACTTCCCACAAACCTAATCCAGTATGATTTTCTTTTCCAGAAAAGCCTTTATTAAAGATTTTTTCGGTATCAACATTTTTATCTTTATAGGTGTTTTCTACGATTACCAATTGTCTGTGATTTTTGGTATCATCTCTAAAAATAATATTGATGATTTTTTCGTCACATTCACTACTTGCGTCTATAGCATTATCTAAAAGTATACCTAAAATTCTAGTAAATTCATAAATTTTCATATTTAGTTTATTTAAATCAAGTAGGAGAGACATATTTATTTTTATATCTTTTGATTCAGCTTTATGATATTTTGTTGTTAATAAACTATATACACCAGGATTATTTATTAATTTTGGATTTAAAGTATACAGGTTATTTACTTTTTGACAGTCATCCTCAAGTTGTAAATAATATTTTTTTAGACCTTCGATATCATTTGTTTTTACATAGCCACCAATTGTTGTAACAATATTATCAAAATCATGTTTAAATCCTCTTACACTATCATGCAAAATAGTTAATGTTTTATTATATTCTTCTGCATTTTGTAATTTTTGAGTTGTAATTGATAACTTTATAACTCTAGTTAAACTATATATACTTATGGAAAAATAGGATAATAAAGTTATAAAAGCTAAAAAAGTAACAATAATTGGTAATTTATCAATATAAAAAGTTGTTACTATTAATTGAACTATTATGGTAAAGAAACCTAGAAGAAGATTGGCCAATATGATGTGAGAAGTCTTTTTAGATAAATTATTTAATGTTGTTAGTTTAAAATGATTATGTTTTAATATCAAAATTATTAAAAATATGCTTATATAAACGATTCCTAAATAAAATATTCTGTAAATAGGTATGGTTAATAAGTCATCTAATGATATATCAAGAATTGCCATATATGGATTGGATATTAAAGTACTTAATAAAGCAAAAATAGATGTTGGTAAAAATATAGCAATCAGAGTTTTTGTTTTATTCATTGAAAATATAATATAAATAAGTATGAATAGAGCAACATAGTTAAATATCATATTAATAGGTGATGAGATAAGGAAATTCGATATTATACTTATAAATGAAGCCACTATAATATAAATTATTTTCAAATTCTTTTTTATTTCTATTTTAAATATGGATATAATTAAATACAAAATAAGTGTATTTTCAATAAAAAATAAAGGTATGGTTAAAAGAGAAGTTAAAGTTTCATTGGGTGTAGTTAATGCATTCCATATATTATTCAATAATTCCATGATTTTTAATAACCTCCATAAATTCTTTTTTATACTTAGGTCCAATACTACAGAAAGTGTCAGGATTAAAATATATAGTCAAAGAAACTGGGTCAACATTTTTAATATTATCTAAATTAACTATATAAGATTTGTGACATCTTACAAAATTGCTCGGTAATTTGTCCTGGATTTTATTAAAAGAACTATAAGATTCATAATCGCGAGAAGAGGTATGAAAAATTAACTTCATACCATCTCTTTTAATATATTGAATTTGTGCTTCATCTACAAGTGTATTCTTATTATCAATTTTAATATATTTCTTTGGTAAACCATAGATATCATCAAAGAGCCTCTTTACAGTATCCTCTAATCTTTCATAGGTAATAGGCTTAGCAAGATAATCAAAAGTTTTATATTTATAAGCAATCATAGCATATTCTAAATGACCAGTTGTAAAGATTAAATAAACATTTTTATCTTTTTTCCTAATTTCCTCAGCTAAATCTAAACCAGTCTTTTTAGATTTTAAGTTGATATCTAAGAATAAAACGTCTATTTCATTTTCATTGTCAAAACAAGCCAATAAATCTTCAAAATTATTGAATTTAAAAGAAACTTGACCATCAAGATTGTTCTTTGTAAATATATTTTCTAAAAGTTTCTCTAATCTATCTAAAATATTCAAATTGTCATCACAAATTACAAAATTTAACATAACCAACATCCCTCCTAAAAAATATATTATGTTGAAATGTGATAAGTTTCGACAACAAAAAAATAATTACCTTATTTTTCCAGTAGTAACAACAATATATTCTAAAAAAAACATATTGTCAATACTCTAAGAGTAATTTATAAAAAGAGTAAAATGATTGATAGTACTAAGGCACACAAGTGAAAATGAAGATATTACAACATACCATTAAATGTGTGTATGAATAATCATAAAGTGAGTTTTTTATATAGAAAGTAAAAAATAATAAAAGAAATAGGTCTTACAAGACAAGAATAATATAAAAAAATATGCATAAAATTAAACAGTTAAAAATAAAAAATGAGGTGAGTGAATATCCATGAGTAAAAAACTGATTAGACCGATTGTAATACTTTTATTAATTATATTTGTATCTATTTTTTCAGTAATAGATATATCTATAAATAAAGAGATAAAAACAAATTCAACGACAAGTAATAAAAAAATTGAATGGGGTATAAAAAGAAATGATAATCATGAGCAACCAGATGTAGGAAATGAAAACAAGAAAATACTAGAAGAGAATAAAGGGATATGTTTGGGAAATAATGAAACAAAAGCAATATATTTAACTTTTGATGAAGGATATGAAGCAGGATATACACATGAAATTTTAAAAATATTGAAAGAAAATGATATAAAAGCGACATTTTTTCTGACAGCTCACTATGTAAACACACAAGAAGAATTGGTAAAGCAAATGATAGAAGAGGGACATATAATCGGAAATCATACAGTGAATCATAAAAGTATGCCAAGTTTAACGGAGGAAGAGATAAAAAAAGAAGTTATGGATTTGCATCAAGCTGTATATGAGAAATTCCATTATGAAATGAAATATATAAGACCACCTAAAGGTGAATTTAGTGAAAAGACACTAATAACTACGAATGCATTAGGATATAAAACGGTTATGTGGTCTTTTGCATATGAAGACTGGAATGAAGAAAAACAACCAGATGAAGAAATGGCAAAAGAAAAAATTTTGAATAATCTTCATAATGGAGAAATTATGTTATTACATGGAAATTCAAAAACCAATACCAATATTTTAGATACAATTATAAAAGAAGCTAAAAACATGGGATATGAATTTAAATCTCTTGATGAATTTAAATAGTAAGAGGTGAAATATGAAGAAAAATAGAATGAGTAAAATAAACAAAATTCTAGAAATTCCAAAAGAGGTCTATTCTGATGTACCAAAGATTTCGATCATAGGATTTGATGAAATGATAATAGAAAATTACAAAGGAATTCTTGAGTATGAAGAATTCTTTGTAAGAATCAGTACATATAAAGGAATTATCAGTATTAACGGATATAATCTGAATTTAGAGACAATGACAAATGATGACATAAGAGTAACTGGAAAAATTGAAAGCTTTGATTTTGAAAGGATAACAGATTAAATGTAAGGAGAGGCAAATGATAATAAAAAGAATCATCAATTACATATATGGATATTTGAGAATTGTTGTAGAAGGCTATTATATTGAAAGATTTATGAATATATGTAGAAATAAAAAATATATGATGTGGAATATAAAAAAGAAGAATGATATCAAGATGGAATTAAATATAGAAATAAAAGATTTCAAGGAAATCAGTAAAGTGGCTAAAAAAACACATTGTAAAGCAAGAATAAAAGCCAAAAAAGGTTTTCCATTTTTTATTAACAAATATAAAAAAAGAAAAGTGTTTGTAGTATTTTTAATCGTAGTTATTTTGGGGATTTTCATTAGTTCTAATTTTGTATGGAATATAGAAATAATAGAAGAAAATGGATTAGAAATAGAAAATATAATGGAAGATATAAATGAAGCAGGATTAAAAATAGGTGAGCTAAAAGCACATATAGATGCAAAAGAAATTATTAATAAAGTGAGATTAGATAGAGATGATATAGCATGGATGGGAATTGAATTAAAAGGGACAAATGCTGTTGTAAAATTAGTAAAAGCAGAAAAAAAACCAGAAATTATCGATGAAGATGAATATTGTAATATTGTTTCAAATAAGAATGGTGTCATCACAAAAATAAATGCACAGGATGGAACTGCTAATGTTAAGGTGGGAGATATTGTAAGAGAAGGAGATATTTTAATAAATGGATGGATGGAGGGAAAATATACAGGAATTAGGTATGTGCATGCTAAAGGAGAAATAGAAGCAAGAGTTTGGTATACAATGCATGAAACGATTAACTATAACACTACGGAAAAACGTAATACAGGAAATGTAGAGACAAATTATGGAATAAAATTTAACAATTTTAGAATAAATTTTCCGAAAGGGGTTTCAAAATTTAAATTTTATGATACAATAGAAACTGAAAATAAAATAAGGCTATTTTCTAACTTTTATTTGCCAATTTCTATCATAAAAACCACCAATCAAGAATATGAAGAAGTGAAAAAAACATATTCTGTTGAAGAAGCGAAAAACTTAGGGATACAAAAAATAGAAGAAAAATTGGAAAATGAAATAGAAAATAAAGAAAATATTGTAAACAAAAATATAAATACTTACGAAAATGAAAATAGTATCGATATTTATGTTACATATGAAGTACTTGAGAATATAGGGACTAATGAAAAAATTGTGTTTTGAAGGGATGATATAAATGGAAGAAAAAAGTTTGAGAATTACAGGAACAGATAAAACATTTTTTAATAAAATTACAAAAACATTAACCAAAATGTTAATACCAACTAAAATTGGAATTAATGGAATGTTAATTTCTATAAAAAGAAATAGTTTGTTAAAAGCATTTGAAATATATCAAAATAGTAATGAAAATTATAATCAAAAAGAAGCTGAGCAAAAATATGATGCTACATATGAAGCATATCTAGAAGCATTAGATAAATATGTAATGGATTCAATTTATAAAAAAGTAAAAAATAACACAGCTTCAGATTTTGAAAAAGATGCATTATCTAAATATTATGAAGTTACTAGTTTGAAAGAAACAGAGTTCATAGAATACAAAAATAGAAAACAAAAATACTTATTAGAATTAGATAATGATGGAATTCAATTGTCTGGAAAAGAAAAACTAATAGAAAGATATAATGCGTTTTATATATCTAAAATGGATACCTTATATAAAGCAATATTAAAGAACTATTCAATAAAACTTGCAGATACAACCAATACTTATGAAACATCAAAAGAATGGATATATACAAAGATATTTTATACATTAGAAGAATATATTCAAAATATTTTATCATTAAAGATAAGAATTGGAAAAGACGAAGGAATAAAAAATGTCATTAAAGATTACGAAAATTATGAAACATATACAGTAGGAAAATTAGACACAAAAGACAATATTGAAAAGAATGTTTTATTATTAAGTATTAGTAGAAAATTATTTACACATAGTTTACCACTAATTGTTGCAATACAATGTTATGAAAAATTGTTAAAAGATGCTAGAACTTTAGTTCAAGACACAAAAATTGCTACAAAAAGAGAAAGAGCATATAGTATGCTTATAAATCTATTTGAAGATTATAATGTAAAACTATTATCCACAAGAGTATATTGGGATAATGCCAAGGATAGAGAAGAATTTAAAACATTTTGGAACAAATACAAAGAAATATGTAAATTAAAAGAAACGAATTTTATAGAATATGTAAGACAAAAAGAAATCTTGTTTATCAAAAAGGATATACAAAAATTACAAGAAGAAAACACGAAGACAGATTATAGTAAATTAATAAAATATTATAAAAGAAAACTAATTGACTATGGGGCAATGAGAGAATTAAAAAATGCATATATATCACAAGGAAAGTATTCAAAAAAATTAAAGGAAGTCGCATAAATGGATAAATATGAAATCATATATAAAGATATTAAAGAAGAGGATGGTTACGAAGCAATTGTAAAAAAAGTTTTTGATAAATGCTTTGAAGAAGAAAATCTACAAGATGCAAAATTATATATCACAGTAACATTGACAAATCCAGAAAACATACAAAAAATAAATAAAGAATATAGGAATATAGATAAGCCAACAGATGTGCTTTCATTTCCTATGTTTGAAAAAAATGAATTACAAAAAAAGATTGAAGAAAAAGACTTTTTACATGAAGATATATTAGGTGATATTATCATTTCAATACAGAAAGTAGAAGAACAGGCAAAAGAATATGGACATAGTTTTGAAAGAGAACTAAGCTATATGCTAGTACATGGATTTTATCATTTAATAGGCTATGATCATATTGAGGAAACAGACAAAAAAGAAATGCGAAAAAAAGAAGAAAAGATATTAGAAGAGCTAAAGATATCAAGGTAACTAAGAAAAATGAAGGGAGATACATATGCAAAAAGGCGGAGTAAAGATTTTAATTGCAATATTGGTTATTTTAATCATAATAGCAGGAGCTGTATTGGCATATAAAATTATGCAAGATAAAAATAATACAGAAGCAATTTCAGGAGAAGACAACAATGAATTAGTAGCAACAATAGAAGAAAAACAAGTTCAAATATATAGTGGGAATGACAGACCAATAGCAGTGATGATTGATAATCATAGTGATGCATGGCCACAAGCAGGATTGAACCAAGCATATATGGTATATGAAATGATTGTTGAAGGTGGAGAAACAAGACTAATGGCTCTTTTTAAAGGTGCTGACTTAGATAAGATAGGACCAGTAAGAAGTGCTAGACATTATTTTATAGATTATGCGATGGAAAATGATGCTATATATGTGCACTTTGGACAAAGTCCACAAGCACAAAGTGATATAAAGAAATATAGTATCGATGATATCAATGGAATATCAGAAGATGGAACAACTTTCTGGAGAGTAAAAGATAAATATGCACCACATAATGCAGTAACTAGTACAGAAAAATTACTAACATCAGCAAAAAATAAAAAATATAAAACAACATCAACAGAAGAAAGTGTATTAAATTATGTAACAGATGAAGTAAACTTAGAAGAGGGTCAGACAGCCAATACAATTACAATACCACATTCTGATTTACAAACAGTAAAATATGAATATGATGAAGAAAATAAAGTATATGTAAGATATGCAAGAGGAAAAGAACAAACCGACTGGGATACAGAAGAACCAGTTACAACAAAAAATATCATTATAACTTTCTGTGATAATTATACTTTATCAGATTCTGAAAACAAAGGAAGACAAGGGCTAAAGAATATAGGAACTTTTGATGGATATTATATTACAAATGGTAAAGCAATTAAAATTCAATGTATCAAAAATGCAAGAGATGAAAAGACAATTTATCAAGATATGGAAGGTAATGAAATCAAAGTAAATGACGGAAATACATTTGTTAATATATGTCCAACTGATGCGGAAATTGAAATAGAAGGATTAGAAGAAACCACAGCTACAGGAAATACAATACAATAATTAAAGAAAAGAAAGGATGTAAACAATGAACGTATATGATACAGCCAATAAATTAGCGACAGAAATAAGACAATCTGAAGAATATATAAACTATAAAATGGCAAGAGAAGCTTTAGGGTTAAATCCAGATTTAAAAAAGAAAATAGGAGAATTTGAAGTAGCAAGATATGAAGAACAAATCACACAAATGCAAACAGGTAAAGAAGACGAAGAAAAAATGAATAAAATGAAAAATTTGTATGCACAATTGATACAATTAGATGATGCTAAAAAATATTTTGAAGCAGAAACAAAATTTAATATTTTATTGGCAGACGTAAATAAAATTATTGGTGAAGCTGTAAGAGATGTTATGCAATAATGATTAGGATGGAACGAGTATATTATATATTCGTTCTATTTATATACGTTAAGATAATAGAGGAGATGTTGAATATGGAATATGGAATTTTAATTGTTTTTTTTATTGGTGTGACAATCCTGTTAAGAATTTTATTTGGATGTAGCAAAAAAAGAATTGAAGAAATTGCCAAAGATAAAGAATTGGATGGCATAGCTAAAAAATATCCCAATAATATAAACATTTGCAAAGAATATTTACAAATGTTAAACAATTCCTCAGTAAAGATAGAAGAAGATAAAAATGCAACCAATTCTTTATATATTGCAATATCTAATAAAATTATCATTGCAGATGTAAAGGAAAGTTTTACAAGGATACAAACAATTGCACATGAATGTTTACATTCTATACAGAATAGAAAAATATTATTATTTAACTTTATCTATTCGAATATATATATTCTATATTTTATAATCATTTCTATATTAGCGATATATAAAGTATTACCCTATAAGATGATGTTTTTAGCTATCTTAATCATGGGGGGATTTATATATTATCTCGTAAGAAGTTATTTAGAAAATGATGCAATGATTAAAGCAAGGTTTTTAGCAAAAGAATATATGGGAAATAAAAAAATATCTTCACAAGAAGAAATAGATCGTATGATAGATAAATTTGATAAATTAAATGACATGGGAATAAGAGCCACAAATTATGCATTATGCATTAGTGTTATAATTGAAATTCTAATTTTTTGTATTATATGTTTGATAAGATAAGAAGAAAAAAAGTGAAAAAAGAGTTTTTTCTCGTTTTTCTTTTAGAATAATTAGTATAAAAGCATTAAAAAATATTGCAATATTGAGTCTTTACATATATAATATAGACATTGATATAACATATTGAAAGGATGTTTAGAAAATGAATAAAACGAAAAGAAAAATTTTTGAAACATCAATGAAATTATTTGCTGAAAAAGGATATGATGCGACAAGTATAGAGGAAATTACTGCAACAGTAGGTGTGGCAAAAGGAACCTTGTATTATCACTTTTCAAGCAAAGAAGAAATTTTTAATTTTTTAATAGAAGAAGGTATGAAATTATTACAAAATAGTATAGATATAAAAACAGCAAAGTATGACAATTATATAGACAAATTAAAAGCAATTATTTTAATACAAATCAAGATCGTTATGAAATATGAAGATTTAATAACAATTTTATTAAGTCAATTCTGGGGGAATGAAGCCAGAAATCAAAAATGTAAAAAACATATTTATGACTATATAAAAAAAATTGAAGAAATTGTAAAAGAAGGAATAGATAAAAAGCAAATAAAAGCAGGAAATCCTAAAGTAATTGCTTCTGAAATATATGGACTTATTTGTTCAACATTAGTATATAAATTAAGAAACGAAAAAGAGATTGATATCATGCATTTATATAAAGAATTTGAAAATACGATTATTGAAGGATTAAAAATAAAGTAAATGGGGGATATAAGATGAGAGAACCAATACATGAATTTATGAAATTTACAGATTTAAGAGATATGCTAGAAAAATCTGGAGAACTTTATGGAGATAGACCAGCATATGTTTTCAAAACAGAAAAGGAAGGAAAATTCAAAGAAATTACACATAAAGAATTTAGAGATGACGTAAAAGCATTGGGAACTAAATTGGTAAACATGGGATTAAAAGATAAAAGAGTAGCTGTTATTTCAGAAAATAGATATGAATGGGGAATTGTCTATTTAGCTGTTGTTACAGGAACAGGTATTATTGTTCCATTAGATAAGTCTTTACCAGAAAATGAGATAGAAAGTTTAATGATTCGTTCAGAAGTGGAAGCGATAGTGTATTCTAAAAAATATGATGAAATTATGAATAAAATAAAAAATGCCAATAATACAAAGGTGAAATATTTTATTTCAATGGATTTAGAAAAAGAAGAAAATGGTGTATATTCTGAACATGAATTAATCAAACAAGGAAAAGAATTATTAGAAGCAGGAAATAGAGAATTTTTAGACGCGAAGATTGATGCAGAAAATATGGCTATTATGTTATTTACATCAGGAACAACTGCTATGTCAAAAGCGGTTATGCTATCACATAAAAATATATGTGCAAACATAATGGATATCACATCTGTTTTAAGAATTTATGATACTGATAGATTTTTATCTTTTTTACCATTACATCATACATTTGAATGTACAACTGGATTTTTATATCCATTATCTAGAGGTTCTTCAATTGCATTTTGCGAAGGCATTAGGCATATAGCGGATAATTTAAAAGAATATAAAGCAAGTGTGATGGTTTCAGTTCCAATTTTGTTTGAAGCAATGTATAAAAAAGTAATGAAAACAATTGAGAAGAAAGGAAAATTAAAAACAGTACAAAAAGGAATCAAAATTAGCCAATTTTTATTAAAGTTTGGAATAGATATCAGAAAAAAATTATTTAAAGAAATTCATGATACACTAGGTGGAAATATAAGGGTTCTTGTAGCAGGAGGAGCTGCACTTGATCCAGAAGCAGAAAAAGGATTTAATGAGCTAGGATTTACATTACGTCAAGGGTATGGTTTAACAGAAAGTTCACCAGTCATTTCAGTAGAAGATGATAAATATCAAAGATTAGGCTCTATTGGAAAAGCATTTCCAAGTTTAGATGTAAAAATCGAAAATCCTAATGAAGAAGGTATTGGAGAGTTACTAGTCAAAGGAGCATCTGTTATGCTTGGATACTATAACAATGAAGAAGCAACAAAAGAAACGATAACAGAAGATGGTTGGTTACATACAGGGGATTTAGCTAGAATTGACAAAGATGGATTTATGTTTATTTCTGGAAGAAAGAAATTTGTTATTGTATTAAAAAATGGAAAAAATATTTATCCAGAAGAAATCGAAATATTAATTAATAAAATTGAAGGTATAAAAGAATCATTTGTTTATGGAAAACCAGAAGATGATGGTGATTACAAAATATGTGCCAAGATTGTTTATGATGAAGAATTAGTAGAAGAAGTATTTGGAACAAAAAATCCAGAAGAATTAAAAGAAAAAATCTGGCAAGAAATAAAAAAAGTTAATAAAACAATGCCAGCATATAAATATGTTAGAGAAATATCAGTAACTAATAAAGAACTAATTAAAACAACAACACAAAAAGTAAAAAGATTTGAAGAAATGAAAACTGTATTATAGAAATGAAGCATGAAAATAAGAGTAGAATTTTTGGAATTTAAAATAAGATAACAATACAAAATTTCTACTCTATTTTTTTATAACCAATAACGAATAAAAACTACGGAAACGCATAATAAGCTATTAATAAGCAAAAAATACTAAATGTAACAAAATTGTAACATTTTTGTAACAAAAACTTAAAAAAAAAATCTTCCGTTGGTATTGTAGTTTTTTGTAGGTTAATGTATAATTATAATTG
>CALXFE010000032.1 GCA_944387545.1 uncultured Clostridia bacterium
TACAATATTTCTTTCGAAATATTCTCCGCTTCGGTTTATTCTCTAAAGGATTTTATTGTTTACTTTTCAATGTACTTTTTTCTGTTCTCTCTCAGAACGAATTTTATTATACACCACCCCATTATCTTTGTCAACACTTTTTTTAAATTTTTTTATTTTTTTTTTAAACAGTATTTTTTCGCGTTACAATTAGGGTGTTTTTTCTAAAATATTTTATGTCTTTTTTTCGCATTTTATGCGTGTATTTTATGGATGTTATATAGATTCTTATCCTATAAAAAGAATACATACTATCCTATAAAAAATATACAATATACTATATACTATAAAAATATAAACCTTTTTAATTGTTTGGATATCTTTCCTAATTTCATTAGGATATTTCAAAAAAAATGAGCCTTGTTATGTATCATTATCTAATCTTAGGCTCATTTTAAAATACTTATTGTATATTATTTTATCATGACATATATTCTAGTATTAAGTTTATGAAATCATGTAAACTCTCTTTTACTAATCCGTTACTACTGTTACATATATATCACTTACCAATCCTGTTGTTTCATCATATTCTAAACTTATTGAAAAATTTTCTTTATCAGCTTCTTCTATGTAATTCACAAATTGTTCAGCTAAATCCGTATTGTCTACGTCTTTCTTTATACTCAATCTATATTCTAGTGGTATTCTTTCATCAGACGTATTAGTTTGTTCTTCATACTTTGTTATTCTGATATCTTCAAGATTGCCTCTTGCAAAATTCATCAACTCTTTTACTCTTTCCTTATTAACATTTTCTCCCTCAAAAAGTTGGAAATTAGAATTAAATCTATTTCTTTCAGCATCTGTAATTCTTCCTTCGCTTGATATTTCTTCTGCCTCTTCTTTTTTCAATCCTAAATTTACCAACATATTATTTATATTTTCTAAAGGGATTACTTGTAATACGTTATTTATTTGGTTTGTTATATTTCCTTCCATATTATTTCTTACAGTTTCTTTTTGTTCATCACTAAGATTTTCCATCATTATATTATTTTCATTTTCTACTAATTCTTCTTTTTCCTTAAACTCATTAACAATATCAATCACTTTGTCTATAGATATATTTAAAGTATTTTGTCCAACATTTCTAGTAATATGAATATTGTGATTTACTTGTGCATTTTCCATTTTTCTATTTATTGTACATTCATTGGTTGTTTCTTTTCCTTCTTCTACTACATTATAATTAATAATCATTTCTTCATTATTCGTTACTGGCGTTTTTTGAATTTTAAGATCAAAGCTGTTTTCCTTTTCTCCATCTTCTATTTTTTCATTTCCCAATAAATTTATAAAATTACTGTCATTTGTATTAACCACATCTAATCCTACAAAATTTTCTTCCGTGTCGACAGATAAACTAATTGCAACTCCATCTGTTTCAAAAACACTAATTGTTCTTTCATCATTTCCTATATTTGTATTTTGTATTTCCTCTATTTTATCATTTATTTTATCTATAAAATCTTGTTTAAGATTTGATGTTTTTTCATTTTGTATTAAATTGTAACATGTATTCATCTTGTTATCAATATTTTCTAATTTTGTTAAAATGATGTCTTCTTCTTGTATCTCTTGTAATATTTGTATATATATATCATTAAATTTTTCTTTTGTCATTTTCACGCTATATGAATTGGTATTATATTGTACCCCATTAATTTCTAAGACAATTCCTATTTGCTTTGTATAGCTTGCATTTGCAAGATTATCTGCTATAATTCTCAAATATTTATCTTTTAATGTTGCCAATTCTTCCTTGCTAAACCCTATCAATTCTTTCATGTCTGTATTAGCAATATTATAAATTGTAGATATTTCATTATCATTATTATTTTCTATATTGGTTGATACATATTGCCTGATTCTATTTAGCCTAATGCCTGATATATTTCCATCTTCAATATATTCTACACCAGCTAATGTTTCTTCATTTTGTGTTAACTTGATATCTTTATACTTATAACCACTAACTTTTTCTTCTTTTCCTTGTATATTCATTTGAATATTATTTATGGGATTATCTGTATTTCCATTTTCAGTATATTCTATTTTAGCAATGGTATTTGAAGATAATTTATTGTTATTTAATATCTCTTCCATTTCAGACATGTATTCTTCGTTAAACATTGTATCGATATTATCTAATAGTTGACCTGCATATTTACGAAATAATACATCATTTGATTTAAACATATCTGTTGTATTGTATAATACAACAAGTATGATAAATATCATTACGAATATAACTAGAATTACTGAAATTAGTATTGCTCTTCTTTTTTTTCTTGGCATCATCATAATTTTTCCTCCTTATTTTTTATTTTATCCTTTGTTTTACAGCTTCATATACAATGATTCCTGTTGAAACAGATGCATTCAAAGATGTTACTTTTCCTTTCATTGGTATCTTTACTAAGAAATCACAATTTTTCTTCACCTTTTCACTTATTCCAGCACCTTCGTTACCTATGACAATTCCTAAAGGTCCTGTTAAATCTTGATTATAGTAATATTTGTCCGTATTAATATCTGTTCCACAAATCCATAATCCTTGTGCTTTTAATTTTTCTATTGCATCTGTTATATTGATTACTCTTGCAATCTTCATATATTGAACAGCTCCTGCCGATACTTTGTTGACTGTACTATTCACAGATGCTGCTCTTCTTTTGGGAATAATAATCCCATGCACACCTGCTGTTTCAGCAGTCCTGATAATAGAACCTAAATTATGTGGATCTTCGATTCCATCTAATATCAGCACAAACGGATCTTCTTTTAATTCTTTGGCTTTATCTAAAATATTTTCTATTTCACAATATTCAAACGGTGGTACAATCGCAATAACCCCTTGATAATTTTCATTTTGTGCCATTTGTTCCATTTGTCTTTTATCCTTTTCTACCAAAATGACTTTTCTTTCTTTTGCCATTGCTATAATTTTATTAATAGAACCATGTTTTTCGCCTTTAGTAATAAATATTTTGTTGATATCTTTGCCACTTTCTAATAATTCTATAACTGCATTTCTTCCTTCTACTTGGTCATCATATTTTTTTCTTCTTGCATTATTTTATTTTGCTTTTTTGGGTTTTCATTATTTCTTTTATTATTTTTCATATTGGTTTTCTTCCCTTCTCACGGTACTAATTTAGTTAAAATAGTATTTTTCAAAAACTTTCTTTTACAATTTAATTATCATCATCCAATTTTAGTACACTTAAAAATGCCTCTTGTGGTATTTCTACGTTTCCAATTTCACGCATTTTCTTCTTTCCTCTTTTTTGTTTTTCTAGTAATTTTTTCTTTCTAGTAATATCACCACCATAGCATTTAGCTAAAACATCTTTCCTCATAGCAGATATCGTTTCTCTTGCAATAATCTTTCCTCCAACCGCTGCTTGAATTGGAATTTTAAATAGTTTTCTTGGAATAACGGTTTTTAATTTTTCCACCATTTTCTTTCCTCTATCATAAGCACTGTCTTTGTGGACAATAAAACTTAAGGCATCTACTGCTTCTCCATTAATATAAATATCTAATTTTACTAAATCAGACCTTCTATATTCTTTAAATTCATAATCTAAAGATGCATATCCTTTGGTTTTTGATTTTAAATTATCAAAGAAATCATAGATAATTTCATTTAATGGCATTTCATAAGTCAAAGTAACTCGATTTTCATCTAAATATTTCATATCAATATAAATGCCTCTTCTTCTTTGGCAAAGTTCCATAATATTTCCCACATAGTCTTTTGGTGTTAAGATATTAGCTGTTACATAAGGTTCTTCTATATATGAAATTTCTTGTGGTGTTGGTAAATCTTCTGGATTATAAAGTTCAATTATTTCTCCTGTGGTTTTATGTACTTTATAGATAACAGATGGCGCTGTTGTAATTAATCCCAAATCAAATTCTCTATCAATTCTTTCTTCTATAATTTCTAAATGTAATAACCCTAAAAATCCACAACGAAATCCAAAGCCTAATGCAGCAGATGTTTCTTGTTCAAATTCTAAAGCTGCATCATTTAATTGTAACTTTTCTAATGCTTCTTTTAAATCTTCGTATTGACTACCATCTACTGGATATAATCCACAATATACCATAGGTGTAACTTTTTTATATCCTTTTAATGGCTCGTCTGCTGGATTGTCTTTTAAGGTAATGGTGTCTCCTACATGAATATCTGATAGACTCTTGATACTTGCTGCAATATATCCTACTTCTCCTGCTTTAATTTCTGATACAGGCATATAAGATCCCGGAACAAAATACCCAACGTCTGCAACTGTAAACGTCTTGTTCGTTGCCATAAGTTTGATTTCATCTCCTACTTTTACAGTTCCATCCATAACTCTAACATAGGCTACGGCACCTTTATAATTGTCATAATAAGAATCAAATATTAGACATTTGGTTTTCGCAGTTTCATCGCCTTTAGGTGCTGGCAAGTCTGTTACAATTCTTTCTAATACCTCTTCTACATTTAACCCTGTTTTTGCTGATATACAAGGAGCATCTTGTGCTGGTATCCCGATAATGTCTTCAATTTCATTTTTTACTTCGTCTACTCTAGCATTTGGTAAATCTATTTTATTTAATACTGGTAATATCTCTAAATTATTATCAATTGCTAAATATACATTTGCCAATGTTTGTGCTTCCACTCCTTGGCTACTATCAACAACTAAAATAGCACCATCACATGCTGCTAAACTTCTAGAAACCTCATAGTTAAAATCTACATGTCCTGGTGTATCAATTAAATTAAAAGTATATTCTTGTCCATCTTTTGCCTTATAAATCATTCTAACAGCTTGAGATTTTATTGTAATTCCTCTTTCTTTTTCAATTTCCATATTATCTAATACTTGGCTTTCCATTTCTCTTTTAGATAATACGCCTGTCATTTCAATTAATCTATCTGCTAGTGTTGATTTTCCATGATCTATATGTGCAATAATACTAAAATTCCTTATATGTGCTTGTCTTTTATCCATTTTTCCTCCATCTATATCTTGATAATTGTCATTTTAACATAATTTAGTAAAAATCTCAATAGTTTGTGTAACCATTGTACAAATTATATACATTTTGATATTCTAATTTTCTTAATAGCTTTTGTGCTTTCTTACTCCTTCCTCCTGAACTGCAATATACAACGATTGGGGCTTCTTTATTTTTTAATACATTTCCTGCTTTCTTTTTCAATTCATATTCTGGAATCGATATAGCTCCGTCAATATGCCCTTCCTGATATTCTTGTGGGCTTCTTACATCAATAATGGTAGCACCTTCATTTTGAAGTTGTTTTAACTCTTCTAACGTAATATCTTTTTCTTCCATTTCTCTATATAGTTTATTTTTTATCATATTTTTTATTTTACGTATCATTCTCTCATCTCCATACAAATATCTTCTTATATATACATTATATTCTAATAAAGTCTATTTGTTGTTAAGTAAGTAAAATTATCCACATATTTCATTTTTATCCACAGTGTTTTTATTGTATTATTCTACATTTTCTACCTTTTTTTGCTTTTTTTCTAATGACATTCTCATTACGTATTTATTTCAAATGTATGATTTAGTTTTCTTAAAATTGTTTATTTTTCTATATTTTTACCTAAATTTCTTTCAATTTCTTCATTTTTCGCAACGTTTTATTACATTCTTTTTTCATATTGATTACAAACACATCTCTTTTTAAATATTATGTATATCTGTTAAACTATTTTTTTGTAATATTTATCCACTTTTACCGCTTGTGGATATTGTGGATAACTTTGTGAATAACTGAAAATACTATTTGTCCGTTCACAAGTTGTTCACATTTATTTTTCTCTTTGTTCATTTGTTTATTTTTTTTTACTTTATTTTTTTCATTATGTGTACCTATTATTTTTCTTTTTAAAATAAAGTGTATATTGTCTTTTTCCTTGTCCCTCTAAGATTATCTCTATACTAAAAAAGTACACTTAAATCATTTTAAGTGTACTAAAAAAATATCCAATAAATGGCTAATATAATTTCTAAAATGGTTATAAATGGTAAACCCACTATAAATTGTAATTTTTGTGTTTTATGTCTAAACGCATACATTCCTGCGGTTGTTCCAATTCCTCCACCTAATGCTGTTATGATAAATAATGTTTTTTCTGGAATTCTCCACGCGCCTCTTTTGGCCTTTTGCTTATCTATAAACATAATTAAAAATCCAATAATATTTATTACAACAAAATAAATAATGATATTTCTTGTTGAAAATATTTCTTGTATCGCTATTTCATTTCCAGGCATTTTCTTTTCCTCTCTTTTCTATGTTTTAGTTTTTGTTTCTTTCCTTTTCTTAGATATATTTTACAAATTGAAATCTAAATACGCATATTTTTTTGGTTGATAATTTAAAAAGCGATTTATATCTTCTTTTGCATTTTCCGAAATTTTATCAATTCTTACAAATTGATTTCCTTCTTCTACAAGTGGAACAATATATCTTTGTTTTACTTTTATATTCACCGCATATTTGTCATGAGGTAATTCATCACTTTCTTTAATTTGTGTTGCATACTCCCATTTTTTGAAACAATTTGAAAGCTTTTTGATTGGACAATTCTCTATTTTTTGAATAATTTCTTTTTCACTTAATGTATATAAATCTTTTTTGCTAACTAAATGTTGTTCACGCATCTTTTTAACAATGTCCGCCATTAGCTGCATTGAAAATTTTGTTTTATTACTGATATATATACATGATAATTTACTCATGTTATTTACAAATTTTTCTGCTAATTCTTTATGTTTAAACCCTAGTTCTGGAATACCTTCTTCATTTTCTTGGATTTTTATGTCTTGATATATTTCTTTTACAGTTTCTAAATCCCATAAATTCTCTATTGCACCTAGTCCATTGGATAAAGTATATTCTAATCTATCAGAAGAAAGTTTTGGTGTATCATTATCTGCTATCGGATATATATGATAATCCGATACCTCTTCAATTTTTATATGATCTCTATTTAATAGTTTCATAATTTCTTTAGATTTTTCTATAATTTGTGTTGTTAATTCTTCTGTTGATTCTTGTTTTTCATAATCTCCATTCATAAAATCAATACAATGCTTAAATACAGGTGTTGCAATATCATGGAATAGCCCTGCTAATGTTTGTTTTTTATCCTTGGTAAAATTCCATATAATTAAGGCAACTGCTACACTGTGGTCTAAGCTTGAATACCAAAATCTATTAAATAATTTGGAATAGATTGTTCCGCAAGATACACTAATTCCACCTTGTTTTTGCATTTCCGGTGTATCAATATATTCATATAAAAATTCTGGGAATTCTGGTGATAAAATATGAAAATAGGATTTTATTGTTGGTGATAAATTTTCCATATATTGATTCATTTATTCTTCCTCCCTATTTTTTATTTTATATAATCTTTTATATATTGTCAATTTTTGCTATAAAACTCTTTATTTTTTTGTTTTTTTGTGATACAATATGTTCGATTTTAATCACCAAAAGAAAAAGTTTAGGAGGAAAATATTATGGAATTTAATAGATGTAGTAGATGTGGAAGCTTTTATGTAGCACAAGGTAATGTTTGTCCAAAGTGTAGTGCTAAGGATGGTATGGAATTTTCTAATTTTGTAAATTATGTAGAAGAAAATGGCTTAAACGATTCTTTAGATACAATTTCTGGTCAAATCGGTGTTTCTGTAAAAAATTTAAATAGATTTTTAGAATATGAAGATTTCAAAGCATATAAATCAGAAATTGGTAATATTGGTAAAAAAGGTAATTTAGGAAATAATGGAATTACGTTAAATTAGTTTTTAAAACGGAATCTTTTATCCGTTTTTTTATTTAATTAGACAAATTATATTTTATATAATTAATTTTTATAAATATTTTTGAAAGGAATGAATTTGATGAAAAATGTTTTTGATATTTTAGACGAAAGAGATTATATTGAACAATTAACACATCCAACAGAAATTAAAGAATTATTTGCAAAGGAATCTGTTCCATTTTATATTGGAATTGACCCTACTGCAGATAGCCTTCATGTAGGACATTTTGTTTCTTTAATGGTTGCCAGCCATATGCAAAAATGTGGTCATAAGCCAATCATTTTAGTAGGTGGCGGTACTGCAACAATTGGTGACCCTTCAGGAAAAACAGATATGAGAAGAATGATGTCAAGAGAAGAAATTAATCATAATGTAGAATGTATCAAAAAACAAGTAGAAAAATTTGTAAGTTTTGAAGGAGAAAATGCGGCTATCATTGTGAATAATGCAGATTGGTTATTAGATTTAAAATTTGTTGATTTTGTTCGTGAAATCGGTAGTTTATTTTCTGTTAATAGAATGCTTGCTGCAGAATGTTATAAACAAAGGTTAGAAACAGGATTAACTTTTTTTGAAATGAGCTATATGTTAATGCAATCTTATGACTTTTTATATTTATATAATAAATATGGTTGTAAACTTGAAATGGGTGGAAACGACCAATGGTCTAATATCATTGGTGGTGTTGAATTAATTAGAAAAATTGGTAAAGAAGATTCTTATGGTTTAACCTTTAAACTTCTTACAACAAAAGAAGGTAAGAAAATGGGAAAAACAGAAAAAGGTGCTTTATGGTTAGACCCTAATAAAACATCTCCTTATGAATTTTATCAATATTGGAGAAATATTGAAGATAGTAGTGTAGAAACTGTTTTAAAAATGTTAACGTTTCTTCCTATTGAACAAATTAACGAATTAGCAAATCTAAAAGATGAAAAAATAAATGAAGCTAAAAAAGTAGCAGCTTATGAAATCACAAAATTAATTCATGGTGAAGAAGAAGCCAAAAAAGCCGAAGAAGCTTCTAATGCTTTATTTAATGGAACTGGTAGTTTAGATAATATGCCTACTATAAAATTAGATGATATTCATATTTCTATAGTAGACGCAATTGTCCAAACAGGAATTGCGCCTTCTAAAGGACAAGCTAGAACATTAATTACACAAGGTGGTATTTCTTTAAATGATGAAAAGATTTCTGATGTCAATTATCACCTTTCTGAAAGTGATTTTTCTGAAGGCTATGCAATTTTGAAAAAAGGTAAAAAAGTATTTTATAAATTAGAAAAATAAATGATATATGATAAAACTCATGTGGGGCGAGAAATTCTCTCCCCACATTTTTTCAAGAACAATAGAAATATCGTTCACCTACTTCTTTGTACAATTTCTACAATATCTGCTATATATTCTCCTATAATTGGAATGTTGAGTGCTACAATTCTTTGTAATAGAATAATTAAAATTGCGGTTATAATTGTTACACCGATTCCAATTCCTACTCCTCTAAAGATTCCTGCAATTAAATTTCTTTTTATGATTTCTTTTTTGCTTCCAAATATATATGTCCATTCTTCAATATTAGATTTTTGAAATGTTTCTATTAAATTATTGATAGAATTATTTAATATTTCTATCTTTTTATTTTTTATCTTATTAAAAAATCCTGACATAAAAAATCCACCTATTTATAGAGTGGATTTTTTATATATTTTTTATTCAATATTTTCGTTCGCTGTTTGATTTGTTTGACGATTTGTGTCGTTGGCTATGGTATTGTCTATTGAATTTGCATTATCTGTATTATTTATATTATTTGTATTATTTGTATTTGAAGCATCTTCTTCTTTCTTTATCTTCTCTAAGGAATCTATTAATGTTTGTAATCTTTCAATATCGCTTCCCATCATATTCCAGTCACTATTATTTGTAGAATCCTTCAAGTTTTGATTTGCTTTAATAATAGAATCAATCACGCCATCTATATCTTCTGTATTTTCTATTTCTATATCTACTGCTGAATTTGAAAGAAGATTTTGCAATGCTTTTTGTAGTGTATCTCCAATTGCTACTTTATTTCCTGATGCAACTACTACCTTTTTTAATAATGGTATTTCTGATTCATTTATCATCGTTTGATATATTGGCTCAACATATAATAGTGTATCTTCTATTGGTACAATTATCATTTTCTTTGTTATTCTGGTTCCTGTAGTTTCTAATGTCTCTAATTCTGCAGATATTGCTTCATCCTCTTCTATTTGATTATCCAATTGTGTCGGACTTACAATATTACTATCTGCTGAGAATTTACACAATTTTAATTTATTTGTACCGCCTTCTGTTGTTCCCACTAGATATGAAATGATGTTTTGTCTATTGTTTTGTGTATAAATTTGAACCAATCCTAATTTATCTTCGTTATTTATTCTAACCAATATATAATATGGTTCTAGGTACGTTCCTGATGATTTTGTTGTATTTAAATTATTGTATTTAACAAAATCCCATAAATCATCTGATCTATACAATACATCTGGTTTCACATTATGATATATTTTTAATATTTCAGATTGTACTTGATATAGAAATTCTGGATATACAAAATGTTGTGATATATCTTGCGGAATCTCTTGATCTAAATCTACAAACAATGATGGATATATATTTCTATATGCCATAGCAATTGGATCTGTTCTATCTGTAATATAAAATTTCATCGTTCCATCATATGCATCAATGATAACTTTTACAGAATTTCTTATATAATTGATATCTCTTGTTCCGCCGTCATGTTCAATTTCTGTGTATTGTGAATATGGATAACTGCTTGATATTGTATAAGCATCAAGTACCCAATATATTTTTCCTTCATCACTAATTACTGAATATGGATTTTCATCATACATTAAATATGGTAATGCTTTTTTGGCTCTCTCAATGATATTCCTGTTGATTAATATTTTACTTTCATTTGTTATTTCATTAGAAAAAGCTAAATTAATATTTCCTTTATAAATTCCTAATACAAGTCTATCTAAAAATTTTAATTGTAAACCAGCTTTACCACTATATGATGATGTGACATCATTACCATTTTCATCTGTATAATCATATTCTTGTTTATTTTTTGTATTTGTTGCAATGATTGCATTATCATCTGTACTAAAATAAATTCTAGGTTCTGTTATATTGATAACCTCATCTGCTCCTGCTACATCTTTTTGGATATATTCTATATTTCCTGTTTCTGAGCTTTCTGTTGCTGATGTAATAATTTCTCCTATTCCGTGTGTATATTCATATGTTTTATTACTATATGTTCTATCTGAACTTGTTATTTCTCTTGGAGATAAATATACAACCTTTTCTTCTTCTCCAATCTTATATTTTGCTAAATTTGCCGTTCTATATGTATAATACCCTGTACTTGTTTGATTATTTTTTAATGTTGTTAATACAGCTTCTTCACTTATAATGGGTATATTATTAACTATATTTGTATTGGCATTTAATTCTTGTTGCGTTACTGTTCCCGAATAACTTATACTTTCTTCATCAATATCTAATCCATAAGCATTTTTTGTATTTTCAATATTTTGTGCAATATATCCTCTCTCTTTGTCCAATTCATTAGATTTTACAAAAATCAAGTCAAATCCAGCCATAACAACAAATAATAATACTAAATATATTGGTATTACTGCCAAATTCTTTAATACCTTACCTGTATCACCTGTTTTGAAATATTTTAATGCTCTATATGCAAAAATGACAATTACAAATGCAAATAGGATATATCCCCATAATTTTATAGTTGATTCTGTCATTCCAGCACCATTGATCTCTATATTATCATCAATTGTTAAGATTTTTCCAAACATTAAATTTTGTGTGCTTAAGATTGTTATTACAGCAACACCTATAATAATCCATAAAGCATTTCTTGTTAATTTTTTCATTAATAAACTCTCTTTTAGCATCTGGCTGTCAACACCATCAAAATATCGATTAAATACAATGATATAATATGCTGCCATATATATTGTTAACCCTATGACAATTCCCAAGAAATAATATGCAAACATCTCAATAACTGGTTTTTGGAATACATAATAAGAAATATCTAATCCAAATATCGGATCTGTTATTCCAAAAGATGTATTTCCTATAACTAACATTATATTTTGCATCATTACATTTGATGCGATTACACTTGCAATTATTGAAATAACTAATGCAATCGATTTATTCAATAATTTTGGCATTTCTTTCTTTTCTTTGTCAAAAAATACTTTTAGTCCTTTTTTGATTCCTCTATTTGTCATATAAATCACAAAGAATAAGAATACAAAATTGATTGCCATAATTGCATATTTATATATAAGATTTGTGTAGAATATGTCTAGGTAATTTTCTCCTAATTCTAAATATTCTAAATAGCTTCCTCTTGTTTGTATATATGATACAATTGCAAATACCAATATAAATAGTATTACCAATATCATTCTAACTTTGCTTTTTTTCTTTTGGTTTACTTCTGTATTCACATTGTTTGTTTGTGTTACATTTTCTTTCTTTTCTTCTCCCAAGGCTAATTCCTCCTTATTTTTGATTATTCACTTAAACTTTAGCTTCTTTCCTTGCCATTGACTATATAATCGCTTTTACAAATTCCTCTGAATTAAATATTTCCATATCATCTATTTGTTCTCCAACGCCAATGAATTTTACTGGAATTTTATTTTCTTCTACAATACCAATAACAACGCCACCTTTTGCTGTACCATCTAATTTTGTTAATACCAATCCTGTTATATCTGCTTCCTCTTTAAATGCTTTTACCTGTGAAATTGCATTTTGTCCAGTAGTTCCATCAATCACTAGTAATACTTCTTTATCAGCTTCTCCCATTTCTTTATTGATTACTTTTTGAATTTTATTTAACTCATCCATTAGATATTTTTTATTATGAAGTCTACCAGCAGTATCTACAATCAATACATCTGCATTTTTTTCTCTCGTGATTTTAATAGCGTCATAAACTACAGATGCTGGGTCTACCCCTTCTTCTCTTTTTACAATATCTGCTCCAGATCGTTTTGCCCAGATCTCTAACTGTTCTACTGCTGCCGCTCTAAATGTATCTGCTGCAGCAACTACTACTTTTTTACCATCCTTTGCTAAACGATTTGCAATCTTGCCAATAGATGTCGTTTTGCCTACCCCATTGACACCAACGACTAATATAACTGAAGGTTTTGTATTCAATTTTAATCCTACATCTGTGACATCTAATATTTTTTTCATTTCTTCTCTTAATGCTTTTTTGACATCTTCTTCATCTTCTATTTTTTCTTTTTTTATTCTTTCTCTTAAATGATTAATAATTTTTATAGACGTATCCATTCCAATGTCTGACATAATTAGAATTTCTTCTAATTCTTCTAAAAAATCTTCATCTACTTTTCTAAAGCTACTAAATACATTGTTAATTTTTTCATCAAATGATTTTTTTGTTTTATTTAATCCATTTTTCAATTTATCAAAAAATCCCATGATTTCTTTCTATCCCTTCTTTTTTTATGCTAGTATTATGCATATATTTTTTACTTGACGTATCTATTTTAACATACTTTTTCGAATATTTCCATTAATTTCAAGATTTTCTTTCATTTATGTGTGTAGGTTTGTCAAACATATGTCACACTTTATTGATAAATATATAGTTTGAAATACACAATATGACTACTTTGAACT
>CALXFE010000033.1 GCA_944387545.1 uncultured Clostridia bacterium
TTTTCAATGTACTTTTTTACATTTTCTGGATAGTTTTTTCATATTCTATTTTTTCATAGATTACTTTACACTATCTATTTTATTTCTTTAACATCTTTATTTCTGACACCATGTCAGTATATTTAGTATATATCATTTTTCTGACACTGTGTCAATAGTTTTTTTGATATTTTTTGCTTTAATATAGAACTATTTCTTAACAAAATAATTAAGAATTTTTGCTTGACTTTTACAAACATTTGTTTTGTAGTATAGAAGGATTGGAAGTGATATTTATGAAAAAAAAATTGATATCAACACAAATGAATGTAAATAATAGATTAGTTAGAGTGATGAGAGTAGGTACTATATAATCTTTGGGAAGAATTGCATAACGAAAATTTTAATTCCGTGGAATCACACAGAATTAAAATTGATGAAGTTGGATATAATCATTTTACTATGACACCAAATCGTTGGAAGAAAGAATTCAATGCTATTGGAATTATTCCAAGCAGTGGAAAATACAGTATAGGAACATTTGCACATCCTGATATTGCTTTTGAGTTTGCAAGTTGGCTAAATGTAGAATTTAAACTATATTTAATCATGGAATTTCAACGACTAAAACAAAATGAAAGTTATCAGAACAAAATTATGCAAATGAAGCAGATATTTAAATGTTGCTTTATTTGGAATGACTGCAAAGGAATGGAAAGACAAAAATCCTTCTCTAGCTGGTAACATGCGAGATTATGCAAATATTCTACAACTAGTAATTTTAAGCATTTTAGAAAACTTAAATAGTGAAATGATAGCTCAGGGAATCCCCCAAAATGTAAGACTTGAGAAATTAAATGCAATAGCTAAAAAACAGTATAATATTTTGCAAGACAGTATAGGAATTAAAAAAATTGAAATGATAGATAATACTAGCAATACTAAATTATTAAGTTAATCACTATTAAGATAGATACATATTTGCTTAAAAATAAACCTTTTTGTGACAAAATAGAAATGTCATAAAAAGGTTTATTTTTAAACTTTATATAAATGATTCTATATCCTTACTTTTTTCTTTATTCATCAATCGTTGATATTCCAAGTGTAATTTCTTCTAACACATCTAGTACTGCTCTTACGGTATCTAATGCTGTAAACATTGGTACATTGTTCTCTGTTGCACATCTTCTGATATATGTTCCATCTGTTTCTTGATCTATAGAGTCTATATTTCTTGTGTTGATGACATAACTTACATATCCTTTTCTTAAAGATTCTAAGATTTCTTCACTACCTTCACTAAGTTTCTTTTTCACTCTTGTTCTGATACCATGTTCTTTTAAGAATTTAGCAGTTCCTTTTGTTGCTTCTATATTAAATCCTAAGTTATAAAATCTTCTAATTAATGGTAGTGCTTCTTCTTTATCTTTATCTGCTATTGTTACAAAAATCGTTCCATAATTTGCAAGTTTCATTCCTGATGATTGTAGTGCTTTATATAATGCTCTTGTCAATTTTTTATCATATCCAATGGCTTCGCCTGTTGATTTCATTTCTGGAGAAAGTGTCGCATCTAATCCTGATAGTTTTGAGAATGAGAATGCTGGTGCTTTTACATACCATTTCTCTTTTTCTTTTGGATATACTTGCGTGATTCCTTGTTCTTTTAAAGATTTTCCAAGCATAGCTAATGTTCCAATATCTGCTAAAGAATAACCTGTTGATTTTGAAATAAATGGTACGGTTCTTGATGATCTTGGATTTACTTCTATGACATACACATCTTCATTTTCATCCACAATAAATTGGATATTATATAGTCCCACAATACCAATACCTAATCCTAATTTTACGGTATAATCTATAATTGTATCTTTTGCTTTTTGGCTAACACTAAAGGTTGGATATACACTAATACTATCTCCTGAGTGAATTCCTGTTTTTTCAACATGTTCCATAATTCCAGGTATGAAGACATCTTTTCCATCACATACTGCATCTACTTCTAATTCTTTTCCTGTTATATATTTATCTACTAATACAGGTTGTTCTGTATTAATTTCAACAGCTGTTTTTAAATATTTTTCTAATGCTTTTTGATTAGAAACAATTTGCATTGCTCTTCCACCTAATACATAGCTTGGTCTTACTAATACTGGATACCCAATTTCACTTGCAACTTTTATTCCATCTTCTATATTGGTTACAGCTTCTCCTCTTGGTTGTAATAGTTTTAAATCTTTCATAACTCTTTCAAATGCATCTCTATTTTCTGCTTTTTCGATGGCATTTACATCTGTACCAATGATTTTAACACCTAATTTTGAAAGTGGTCCTGCAAGGTTAATGGCTGTTTGTCCCCCTAAGGCTGCAACAACGCCTTCTGGTTTTTCTAATTCTACAATATTCATAACATCTTCTACAGTTAATGGTTCGAAATATAATTTATCACTGGTTGTATAATCTGTTGAAACTGTTTCTGGATTGTTATTAATAATAATTGCTTCATACCCTGCCTCTTTAATTGTTTTTACTGCATGTACTGTAGAATAGTCAAATTCTACACCTTGTCCAATTCTAATTGGTCCTGCTCCTAATACAATAATCTTTTTCTTATCACTTACAATTGATTCATTTTCTTCTTCATATGTTGAATAGAAATATGGTACATAGCTTTCAAATTCGCTACTACAAGTATCTATCATTTTATATACAGGATATATGTTATTTTTCTTTCTTAATTCATAAATATCTGCTTCTTTTTTCTTCCATACTTTGGCAATGTATTTGTCACTAAAGCCCATTTTCTTAACAGCCTTTAATGTATCAATATCTCCTACATTTTTCTTTAACACTTTTTCCATTTCCACAATGTTTTTAATTTTTTCTAAGAAAAACATATCAATTTTTGTTGTGTCATAAATTCGTCCTAAATCAACATCTCTTCTCATTAATTCTGCAATCGCATAAATTCTATCATCTGTTCCATCTTTTATATATGTCATCATCTCTTCTGTTGCCATCTTATCAAATTTCTTATGATGAATATGACATACACCTGTTTCCAATGATCTTACTGCTTTTAATAAACTTTCTTCAAATGTTCTTCCTACACTCATAACTTCTCCTGTTGCCTTCATTTGTGTACTTAACTTATTTGAAGCAAGTGTAAATTTATCAAATGGAAATCTTGGTATTTTGCAAACAATATAATCTAATGCTGGTTCAAAACTTGCTGGGGTATTTGCTAATGGAATTTCTTCTAATCTCATTCCTACTGCAATTTTAGCTGAAACTCTGGCAATTGGATATCCACTTGCTTTTGAAGCTAGTGCTGATGAACGAGATACTCTTGGGTTTACCTCTATCACATAATAGTTAAATGAATGTGGGTCTAAGGCAAATTGAACATTACAACCACCTTCTATTTTTAAGGCTCTAATGATTTTTAAAGCACTGTCTCTTAAGAGTTGATATTCTTTATTCGTTAGTGTTTGGCTTGGTGCAACAACAATAGAATCACCTGTATGAACACCTACTGGGTCTAAGTTTTCCATATTACAAATAGTTATCGCTGTATCATTATGGTCTCTCATTACCTCATATTCAATTTCTTTATATCCTTTAATACTTTTTTCTACCAAAACTTGATTTACTGGAGAAAGTTTTAACGCATGTTTTATTAAATCTTTTAATTCTTCTTCATTATCTGCAAATCCTCCGCCAGTTCCTCCTAAAGTAAAGGCAGGTCTTAAAACAACTGGATATCCAATTTTTTTAGCAGCTTCGATTCCTTCTTCTTCTGATTCTGCAATAATAGATTCTAATACAGGTTCTCCTAATTCTTGGCATAATTCTTTGAATTTTTCTCTATCTTCTGCTCTCTCAATACTTTCGCTACTTGTTCCTAATAACTCTACTTGGCATTCTTGTAAAACACCTTTTCTATATAATTGCATTGCTATATTTAAACCTGTTTGTCCACCAATTCCTGGTAAAATAGCGTCTGGTCTTTCATATCTTATAATTTTTGCAACATATTCTAATGTTAATGGTTCCATATATACTTTATCAGCAATGGCTGTATCTGTCATAATGGTTGCTGGGTTTGAATTTACTAGTATAACTTTATATCCTTCTTCTTTTAGTGCAAGACATGCTTGTGTTCCAGCATAGTCAAACTCTGCTGCTTGCCCAATCACAATTGGTCCAGAACCAATTACTAGTACGGTTTTTATATCTTTTCTTTTTGGCATTTTATTTTCCCTCCATTATTCTAATAAATTTGTCAAACAAATACCCACTATCTTGTGGTCCTGGTGCACTTTCAGGGTGATATTGCACACTAAATACTTTATCCTTTTTACATTCAACACCTTCAATGGTATTATCTAAAATATTTTTATGTGTTGGTACTAAATCTGTTTTTTCTAGAGATTTCTCATCTACTGCATAACTATGGTTTTGACTTGTAATTTCTATTTTATCTGTTTCCAAATTTAATACTGGATGGTTTCCACCTCTATGCCCAAATTTTAATTTATATGTTTTTGCACCATATGCTAAACTAATCATTTGATGTCCTAAACAAATTCCAAAAATTGGATATTCCCCTCTTAATTCTTTTACAAGTTTAATCACTTCTTTTACATCTTCTGGATCACCTGGTCCATTTGATAAAAAGACGCCATCTGGTTTTAGGCTTTCAATTTCTTTTGCTGATATGTTATATGGCACAATTGTTACATTACAACCTCTTTTATTTAAGCTTCTGATAATATTTAACTTAATTCCACAATCTACTGCTACTACATTATATTTATAATTTGCTGTTCTAGAATACCATTTCTTTTTACAACTCACTTTTGACACAGCATCTTTTGGGATATCATATGTATTTAATTTTTTTAACGCATCTTCTTTGCTTGTTGTAATATCCGTAATAATAACTTTTCTACTACCTTTATTTCTGATACTTCTTGTTAATTTTCTCGTATCCACACCTGAAATTCCTGGTATATCATTTTCTTCTAAATATTCTGATAATGTTTTGGTATAACGGAAATTACTTGGTAAATCATTATATTCTCTTACTACCATTCCACCAATGGTTGGTTGTTTGGTTTCATAATCTTCATCTGTAATTCCATAGTTTCCGATTAATGGATATGTCATTACTACCATTTGATAAGTATATGATGGGTCTGAAACAATTTCTTGATATCCTACCATTGAGGTATTAAATACAATTTCACAAATGGCTTCTTTATCAGCTCCAAATCCATATCCTAAATATTCTTCTCCATCTTCTAGTACAATTTTTTTGTTGAATTCTTTCATACTAACCTCCATTCATATATGCTAAATTTGTATATTTTGTAATTGATTGATATTTTTGACATTCAGAAAATGTAAATTTTCTAGAATGCAAAAAAAAATAAGGAACAAAAATCCTTACTTAAAATGGAAATAAAAATAAAGCAACTATTAAGAAAACAGCTGAAATATTTATGCAATTTGTTTTTTTCAAATAGTTTTTCATCTTCTTACTCCCTTTTTTATTTTATATCTTTACTATTATATCAGAAACATTATGCAGATTGCAACATTTTTTTGTTATTTTTTACATAGCATTTTACATTATACTCCCAATATAAATAATATAAGCAATTATTAAAAAGAAACCTATTTTTCTATTTAATTCACTTTTCTTGTTTATCATTACTACTAATTGTAAACATATTGTTATAATTAGTAAAATTATCATACTACTATTGAAATCTGTTAAAAATGTTAATGGATTAATAATCGCTCCTATCCCTATTAACAAACATAAATTTAAGATATTAGAACCTGTGATGTTTCCTAATAATAAATCTGTTTCATCTTTTCTAGCAGCTACAATTCCAGTAATCATTTCTGGTAGAGCGGTTCCTACTGCTACTATCGTCATACCTATAAATTTTTCAGATAATCCTACGCTTTTGGCAATCCATATAGAATTATCCACAACAAAATCAGAACCAAATTTTAACCCCACAATTCCTAAAATCATATAAACAATAATGGTACTTATAGAATTCGTTTCTTTAGATTTAACCTCTTTTATAATTTCTTCATCTATCTTTTCATTTTTTAATTTCTTTTCCTCATATATTGTATATATAATATATACAGCTGTATATAAAAGTAATACCATTCCCTGCATTCTTGTAATTGTTTGTGCTTCTCCAAGTTTATCTGTATTTGCTAAAAATAATAATACGATCGTGGTTATGAAACTAATGGGCAGATGTACTTTTATAATTCTTTTATCAAATTTTACTGGTTTTACTAAACTCGTCATTCCTATCACTAATAAAAAATTACATATACAGCTTCCTATTGCATTACCAATGATTAGATCAGAATGTCCTTCTATAGCAGATGTAATCGTGATAAAGATTTCTGGAAGAGATGTTCCTACTGCAACTACTGTTAATCCAATAAGCATTTCAGATAAACCAAATTTTTTTGCTATACTAGTCGCAGATTTTACTAAAAAATCAGCACCTTTTATTAAAAGGATGAATCCTATTATAATAAATATTATTTTCCACGGCAAATTGTATTGCTCCCTTCTCTAATTGTTACCATGTTATCGTATCCATTCCTAATTATTATTTGTATAATTTTGGATATATATTCATTCAATTGCTATTAGGATAAAAAAATATACTCCACTTTCGTGAAAGTATAGATGGTACCGATGGTGGGACTCGAACCCACATGGTTTCCCGCTGGATTTTGAGTCCAGTGCGTCTACCAATTCCGCCACATCGGCATAAGATAAATACTAATATATATTAGCATATATCTTAGAAAAAGTCTAGAATAATTTAATAACTTTTTTAAATTTTCATGTATTCATTCATCCCTAAACGTATTTTATTCTTTTAAAACACTATGTAAGCAATAAATCTTATACAATTTTAATTGTCTGTCCTGGATAAATCAAATTTGGATTTTGGATATCATTATATTGTAAAATTTCATTTAAGGTAATTCCAAATCTTCTTGCAATTCCGTTTAATGTATCGCCCTCTTTCACAACATAATATACTTGCATTGTATTATCTATTGGAGATAATTCTGTAACATCACTTTCTGTAATTCTTAATTTTTCTCCTGGATAAATGAAATTTGGATTTTGAATGTCATTTAATTCCACAATATGTTCTACACTTACATGATATTCTCTTGCAATTTGTGATAACGTGTTTCCTCTTTGAACTGTATAAATAATGCTTCCTGTCCCTCTTTCTTCGTTTCCTGGTATGCTCGAATTCGTAAGTATTCTTAACTTCTCTCCTGGATAAATTAAGTCCGGATTTTGAATATTGTTGATATCCACCAATTCTTGTACAGTTGTACCATATCTTCTGGCAATCGCACTTAAAGTGTCTCCACGTTGTACTGTATATTCTATACTTTGTGTATTCATTGGAGATGTATTTGCGTTGTTATTGGCAATTTCAGACGTTTCATCTAAAAAGATTTCTTGTGTATATAAATCTCTATCTACACTACCATTAATTCCATTTACTCTGCCCCTATCTGTATACTGTATTCCTATATATGTATTCCAACTTGTTTCAATATTTATTAAATTGTTTCTGTTCTCATAATAAGCAATCCATAAGTCATAATCTTCTGCTAAACTTCTATCAAATGTATTTTGTGCATTTGATAAATCACTATACAAGATTATTTCTTTATTGGTTAATTCCTCTACACGTTCCATAAAGGTTCTGGCTATGTTGTTAATTTCTTCACTACTTACTCCTCCAAAAGTTTCATAATCTAATACCAATTTACAATCTGGTGTTTTTCCTGAAATAACAGACACAAAAAAGTTTGCTTCTTCTTGGGCTTGTTCTATATTAGTTGCTGTTAAATAATGATAAAATCCTACACGCAATCCATTTGTTTTTGCATTTTCATAATTAATATCAAAATAGGTATCTTTTATATTCGTTCCTTGACTTGCTTTTATATATACAACTTCTATTCCTGCATTTTTTACTTCTGCATAATCTATGTATCCTTGCCAATTACTGACATCAATTCCTTCATAACTTAAATTTGTCGCAGGTGTCAATGCATATGCCTGATTAATTTGAATACTAAATACAAAAATAAATATACCTATAAGAAATATAAACTTTTTTAACATAAATCCCTCCCAAATATTTCTGGCTTTTTATTTTCATTGTAAAATTTATAAATCTAATATTTTTATATATTATGTTTGAAAAGAAAATTTGTTAAATAAAAAAAATAAAAGGTATATACCATCACACATACCTCTTATCCTTTTAGTCCTTTTTCTATATTGTTTTCTTCTTTCTTTTTTTCCTCTTGTTCTTTAAAAATTATATCATATTCAAAAACATGAATTGTTTTTACATTTATTTTTGAAAAATCATCTTTTTCATCTTCTATTTCTGTCATTTTAAATGAAATCCTACTTTTTAATTTTATATCCACTTTTGATAGATCAACTAATATTTTACTTGAAACATCTTGCCCTATTGGTAATGTCTTATTTTGGTTATCATAGAAAATGATATTTGTATAGCTGATTCCATTCATTCCTCTTTTTACATTTAATTTATATAAATTAAATGTATTTCCCTTGTCTTTAATATTTTCCTTGATTTCATTTTCAGGGTCTATATTAAATATATTAAAATTTTTCGCATCTAGTTTTTCATTATCTAATAGTTTATATAGTGGTAAATCTTCTATGATGACGACTTTATCTAGCGCCTTCTTTATATTATCTACTACAGTTTCCAATGCTAGTTTATATCCTATTTGTTTTGTATTCTTATTAATCTCTAAAATATTAAATTTATCTTTTTCTATTTCTCTATGATTTTTATTGGCAAGTTTAGAAACTTTTGTTGCCTCTTGTGACATCCCACCAAATATGTCAAATTCTTCTATTTCATTTAACACATTTTCTTCTTGTGCCTCTTTTTTTAATTCTTTTAAATTATTTTCTATTTCTTTTGGTAATACCTCATTGTTTTTTACTTTATTTAATAAAGGTAATATATTGGTTGTTGTAAGATAAATACTATCTGTTTCTGATTTTGTCAATGCTTTTCTTTCTACTTGATCCATTGTATTTCCAAATTGTTCTAAGTCTTGTGTATAATCAAAAACTTTTGTAACTTTTTTTATAATATTAACCTCTTCTTTTTCTCCTTCTGCTAAAGCTGCAACCTCGTCTTTATTACTATATTTCCAAAATTCAAAGATGCTTCTTTTATGATTATCAATTTCTTGTATAAAATTCGTAGCATTTTCAATTTTTTTTGCCATATTTTTATTTTTTAATTTAAGTGCATTGACATCCATCAAAATATTTTTTAATTCTGTTTCTTTTTGTCCATACTCTTTATATAATGATACAAGCTCTTCTATTGTGTAATTTTCCTTTTTCTTTGTTGTTTTACTTGCATGTGTATTTTGTGTTTTGCTTTCTTTATTTGTTTCTTCAACTTTATCTGTTGCTTCTTCTTTTATGTTTAAAGCATTATCTTTCCTTATATTCTTTTTATTTTTCTTGCTATATTTAAAATAATATTTAAATTTACCAAAAAAAGTTTTCTTACACTCTAAAAATGTAGATATTTGTTTTTCTTTTGTTAAATATTCTATTTCTTGAGAAGCTGCTGTAATTTTTAAATTGTCTAATTTTGTCTTGTTTTCTTCTAATACTTGTTCTATTAAATCTTGCTTTTCAAGCCCAACTTCATATTCCTCATTTATCCAACTGGCAATATTGGCATATTCAATTTTGTAATCATTATTATAAAATTCTAATTCTCCACCTTTTGTTATATTGGTTCTAAATTCAAAATAATGTGGTAATTCTGTTTGCAATATAAACATTGCTTTTAATAATTTGTAAAATTGATTTGCTTCCACTAAACTACTTATTTTTATTTTATAGGGACTCCTAATTTTTCCATATACTTCTGTTTCTCCAATAATATGAATCGATAATTTTTCACTTTTATCATATACTTCATATATTAGTGGCCAATCTTTTGTAAATAACCATAAATAGTTTTCTATATCTTCAAATTCTGATTTTTTATAATATGTGTTACTGTATGAAACATTTCTAATTGGTACAAAGATTTTTCCTGTTTTCTTTTTTTCTAGCTGTTTTTTTAACAAAAAGAAAAATGTGGAATAATCTGTATCTTCTGTTGGAACTAGCATAAAATATTGATCCGTATCTTCGGCATAATATATCTGCCATAAATAATTTCCTTCAAACTTAACTTTAAATGGAATTTTCTTATTCAATTTTACTTGTTCTTCTTGTACTTTTTCTATTTCCTCTACTTTTAATTCTTTTAGCATGCGTAAAAATGTTGTATGTTTTAAATAATTTTTTTCATCTTCTGTGTCTAAATATTCCGATATAGGACTTGCTTTTTTATATTTTTCTTGTATACTATCCAATCGATTCGCTGGTGTTAATAATATTTGAATATCCTTTATCGGAATATATCTATATTGTCTATATTGTTTTTCATCATAAAATTTAGGAACTCTAAATTTTAATGGTTCATAATTTTCAAATTGATTTTTAGCATCTTCTAAATTTAATCCTAAATAATCTAGTTTTTCTTTAATTTCATCTATACTTTTTTCTCCTGTTTTCTTTGGCAAAACAATTCTCCTCTCTATTTCATTGTTAATTGTTATCTATAATCCTTTTGTGGACATGGTTTATTTTATAATTTCATAAAAATTTTTAAATGTATAGCCTTGTTCTTTTAAATAATCTATTATATTTGGTAAAGCTTCTACTGTAACTTTTTTAGCTTCTGCATCATGCATTAAAATAACCACACTTTGTTTATTTTGTGTTGTTTCTTGTATTCTTTGCATTTCGTATGTAATTGTTGGTTTTGTTGTTTCTGAATCACCATTTAATGCATTCCAATCCACATGTACAATATTATTTTGAGCTAATAATGTGTTGGCTTGGTTTTTTATTTCTGCATATTTTCCACCATTTAAACCACCTGGAAATCTAAACAAATGTGAATTATATTCTTGTTCTCCAATGGCATCTCTAACTACTTGATTACATCGATTATATTCGTCTAAAACTGTTTCAGGTGACTGATATATAGTGTCATATACATGTGAATAGCCATGGTTGGCAATAAAATGGCCTTCATCATATATTCTTTTTACCGTTTCTGGACATTTTTCAACATTAGAACCTAATACAAAAAAAGTGGCCTTTATTCCCTTTTCTTTTAAGATGTCTAATATTTGATTTGTATTACTAGATGGGCCATCATCAAATGTTAAAAATGCTCTTTTGGTATCTGAACTATATATGTGATTGACATTTTGTATTCCTTCTTCTGTTAGATTTGGCAGTTTCTCTTTTCTTTTTCTTTCTGCCTCTTCTTGTTCTTTCATGATAGTCTCTTGAAATTGTTTTTGGGCTAACGCATATTCCGCATTTGTTCTAGCAATTTCTATGTAATTTATCCAAGTAATTATAATCCCCACAACCATTAATACCATTATAATAATCATTACTATTTTCTCTTTTGTCGTAAATTTAAATTTATTCGGTATTGGTATTAAAGACATATTATTTTTTTCCATCATTTTTTATTTCCTATTTGTTTCATATTTCGTTTATATTATATACTATTTTGTCAAAAAATTATATAGGAATATAAAAAAACTTTGATAAATTATATAAATTTGCCAAAGTTTTTTATTTTACTATAGTATGTTCCTATTTTTTCATTGTTGATTTTAAAAATTCTATTTCCTCATCTGCATTTAGTCTCATAAATATTGGTTCTCCTTTTTCAATCACCTTTAAATCTTTTAAATGCTCATAATCATGAATATCATTCCATTTAATGCTATCTACGTCTTTTATTCCAATTTGTCTGAATATATTGTTTGCTGTATCTGTCATAAATGGTTTAATTAAAATGGCAATTTTTCTTAAATTCTCAATTAAATGATACATTACAGATTTTAGCTCTTTGGTTTTTTCTTCCTTTGCTAAAGCCCATGGCATTGTTTCATCAATATATTTATTGGTTCTGGCAATAAGCTCCCATATTTCTTGTAATGCATTTGCAATTTCATAACGATTGATTTTTTCTTCAAATGCTTGTATTTTTTCTGTACAATATGTTTCTAATTCTTTATCGACTGCATTTGGTGTTCCGTTATATGTTGGAACATTTCCTTCAAAATATTTATTTACCATTGATACAGTTCTATTTAATAAATTGCTTAAATCATTACACAAATCAAAATTATATCTTTCAACAAATGCTTCTGGTGAAAAGATTCCATCTTGACTAACAGGCATTTCTCTAAGTAGGAAATATCTAGTTGGATCTAATCCATATCTATCAATTAAGGTTTCCGGATAAATCACATTTCCTTTTGATTTGGACATTTTTCCATCTTTCATCATAATCCAGTTATGCACTAAAATTGTTTTGGGTAGTGGTAAGTCTAATGCCATTAAGAATATTGGCCAATAAATCAAGTGAAATCTTGCAATATCTTTTCCAACAATTTGTAAATCTGCTGGCCAATATTTTTTAAATAATGTATCATCATCAGACATATAGCCTAATGCTGTAATATAATTGGTTAAAGCATCTACCCATACATATATAACATGTTTAGGGTCTTTTAACACTTTAATTCCCCAATCAAAATTTGTTCTCGTGACACATAAATCTTCTAATCCTGGTTTAATAAAATTATTAATCATCTCATTTTTTCTAAAGTCTGGTTTAATAAAATCAGGATGTTCATCATAATATTTTAATAATCTATCCACATATTTTTTCATGTTAAAAAAATACGCTTCTTCTTTCATTAATTTTACTTCTCTTCCACAATCTGGACATTTTCCATCTACCAATTGGCTTTGAGTAAAATATGTCTCACAAGGTACACAATACCATCCTTCATATTCTCCTTTATAGATATCACCTTGTTCCATAAATCTATCAAATATTTTTTGAACAATTTGGGTATGTCTTTCTTCTGTTGTTTGGATAAAATCATCATACTGGATATCCATTTTAGCCCATAATTCTTTTGCTTGTTTTGCCATGCTATCTACATATTCTTTTGGTGTTTTCCCATTTTTTTGTGCTATTTCTTGAATTTTTTGTCCGTGTTCATCTGTTCCTGTAAGCATATAGGTATCTTCACCTTTTAGTGCATGATATCGTTTCATTGTATCTGCTAATACAGTTGTATAGGCTGTTCCTATATGAAATTTTCCACTTGGATAATAAATTGGTGTTGTTACATAAAATTTATTGTTCAAATTTTTCATCTCCCTTATTTATTTACATCATTATATATCTTTTATTCTTTACAAAATTTACAAATATATTATCACAAATCCAATAAAAAGTCTAGAGACAATTAGTACTTACTCTAATTGTCTCCTGTAGGTTTGTCAAACATATGTCACACTTTATTGATAAATATATAGTTTGAAATACACAATATGACTACTTTGAACT
>CALXFE010000034.1 GCA_944387545.1 uncultured Clostridia bacterium
ATTGAACCGCCGTATGCCGAACGGCACGTACTGGTGGTGTGAGAGGGAAAATTAATTTAAATTTTCCCTACTCGATTATTATTTCATAAAAAATAGTTTGCAGAAATTTTATAGTATAAAACAATTATGTATTCCAAACATAATAGCATATTCATCGAAATAATTATCATTCATAACAAAATATCCTTTTTGATTATGTTCTTTTCCAAAACTATTTTGAACTTTCCATCTTATAGGCTTATCATTTTCAATCTGTACGCCAACTATAACCATTGCATGGTCATAGTTACAAGAATTAAATTTTTGCTGTTCTAGTTTTTGTAATATTTGAATATCCAGAGTGTTTTTAAAGTCAAATAAATTGGAATCAAGTATTCCTGCTTTATTTGTATAAGAACCACAAACTGCCTTAAAATCACATCCAAACCATACCGGAAATCCTGCTTTTAACTGCTTTATAATAGAATCTTTTATTTTATTTATTGGTAAATTATAAAAATAATGCTTATGATTATAAATTTGTTCAAAATCATAATAAGGAAATTTTTTATAAAATGCTTTAGTTTCATCACTCATCACAAAAATAAATTGACTCATATCATATGGAAAAACAGATTTTAAAAATTCTTTTGGTGTTATATCATTAAGCGCAATTTCATTTCCATCTATGTTCTGATATTTAAAGTTAAAATTAATAGGAGGTTGTCCAAATACTTTTGATAATAATACATAGTTTTCTTCTAGACATTTTTCTTTAAAATGTTCTTTTTCTTTTATAGTATCCAAGTTTAACATTTCTAAAATATCTGTTTTGACTTTTTCTTTAAATAGTTTATTGAATACAGAAGGTTCAAAAGTATTAATATTCATAGGCATTTCGGTTTCTGGTACAATACCATATTTTTGTATGATTTCTTTTGCATTATCAAATGAACCACAAGTATGAATATATGTATCAAGTAATGATTCATTTATTTCATCTTTTAATTTTAAAGAATTATGTATTATTTTTTCATATAAGCTATTAGATTTTTCTAATCTATCAAAAAAATGAATATAATTGATAGATAAATCTAAGTTTTTATCAGCTATTTTTAATTTTTTACATATGAAAGGTTTCATAAAGCTAATAAATGCATAAATCCAACATAAATAACTATCACCTTGGTTATATATTTTTGTTTCTGGTAATTCTATGTTGAAAGTATTTTTGGTATTATTGATTACATCTAAATTGAAACAAGCAGGATAAATTCCTTTTTCTCTTATTTTATTTATGATTTCGTTATCTAAAGTATTTTTATAATGATTATGAAAAGTTCTTATTTTATCAAAATTTAGCATATCTATCCTCCATATATTATAAAATTAATAGGTTTCTAAAAGATATTATTTTATAATATCTAAGTATTCAAAAAAATTATATAGAAAAAAGGAAAAGATGTCTATACATATAAAAAATATTGAAAAAATTCATGAATATGATATAATAACAAAGACTTAAGCTAATAAGAATATCTTTATAACAAAGTATTTAAAATTTCTATTATGAAAATGTTATGGAAATAGAAATATGAACGTGGCTTTTATAAAGAAATCATGGATACAAGGGGCTATAATAGAAATAATATATTCTTATTTTAAAGCGCTATTTCTATGAAAAGGAGGAGTTTAAAATGGAGAATGAAAGTGTTATTAATAAAAGAATAACCGATTTTTCGAAAGGTGCTGACATAGCACAAACAATCATTATATTTTTAATTGCCCTATTCGTTCCAACATTTTTAGGACAGCTTATTACAAGTTTATTTGGATCAACAAGTGTGATAGCAAGCAATTCTCAGTTAATTGTAGGAACAATTGTCAATATGGCTTTAATTACAACGGCAATTAATTTAAAAGGTTGGGCTAAAATTCTTGGAGTTGTCACAATGCCAAGTATCTCTACCATATTGAGTGGATATGTATTTGGTACAGCTTCTACATATATGGTATATATGATACCAGCAATATGGGTAGGGAATTTTGCATTAGTATATGCTTACAAATTTATCATGTTAGGGAAAAATAAACATTATTTTCTAGCTGGAGTAGTAGGTGTTGTGGTAAAAGTAGCTATTATATTTGCATTTTTTGGAATCTTAAATGCTTTTGGCATCTTCCCAGAGAAATTAGTTTCAAATTTACAAACAGCTATGAGTACAACACAATTGATTACAGCTACATTAGGCGTTGTTTTATCTTTTATTATTTATAAATTAGAAAAGAAAGCAGGGAAAGAATAAATATAAATTAAAAATGTGAACTTTAAATCTTTAAAGTTCACATTTTTTGTTTATAATTAATTTATTATTTTATATTAATATAAAAGGTAAATTTTTAATGCTATTCCTAAAGTTTCAAAGAAATTATAATAAAAAAAGAACTAGATTACTGTTATAGGAGAAATCTAGTTCAATAAACAAAAAATAATTGATAAATCGATATATAAATATATGATTTATTACTGGTATTGTAGCAAATAAAAGAAAACAAGTCAATAAAAAAACACAAAAAACAACAAATTTCTATAAAATATTACAAAAGCAATGTATAAATATTATTGATAAATCTCTAAATCTTTAAAGGCAGGTCCATATAGATTTTTACCAAAGGCATCATAGCGAGAACCGTGACAAGGACAATCCCAAGTTTTATCAATATCATTCCATGTAAGCAGACATCCTAAATGTGTACAAATTGGATTAATCGCATGAATTTGATTTTCTTTATCTCTATAAATGCCAACTTTTTTTCCATCCAGCTCAATGATATCTCCAGAATTTGGCTTTATATTTTCTAAAGAGGCATCTGAAGATTTCAATTTATTTAGTAATAAAGAATTGGTAGAATCCACAACCATATTTTTTACCTCATCAAAATTTTTAAATAAGCCAAATCTTGTAGAATCAAATAAGTAAGCATATGGATTTTTTCTTTCACAAATTTCATCAACAATTAAATTAGCAGCAACATTAGATAATGTCATTCCCCATTTTTTAAAACCAGTTCCCACATATACATTTGGTAATAAGCTAGAATATTTACCAATGTAAGGAAGCTTATCTAAAGAGATACAATCTTCACTACTCCATTCATATAAAACATCACAATCTGGATAATATTGTTTAGCAAAATTTTTTAAGGTATTATAAGGATTTTCATGAGAATCATTATGACCGGTTTTACTATTGCCACTTGCCAATAATAAAATATCTTTTCCATTAAATTTTGCAGTTCTAAGAGAATAAACAGGCGCAGAAATATTAATATACATATCATTTAACAATTCTTTTTTGGTATCTACAGCAATAATATAAGAAGTCGATTGATACAATTTAGAAAAATAAAAACCAGGAACATTCATAAATGGATAACGTGTCGCCATAATGACATGTTTTGCTTTTATTATGTTGCCATTATCTGTATAGATCACATAATTTTTCTTATCTTTTTCAATATCAACGGCTATGGTATTGGTATAAATTTGTCCGTTTTTCTCGATGATTGTTTTGGATAATCCTAAAATATATTTTAAAGGATTAAATTTAGCCTGGTTTTTAAAACATAAAGCACCTTCTACCTCAAATGGTAAAGACACATTTTTTGTTATTTCTGTATGATATGCTAAACTTTCTAAAACTTTTTGTTCTTTTTCTAGTAATGCAAGTTCTTCTTTTTTTGTTGTATATACATAGTTGTTTTGTATTTCAAAATCACAATTAATCTGTTCTTTAGTAATAATATTTTGAATATTTTGGATGGCTTTTTCATTTATTTCTAAATAATCCTTGGCAAAATGCATATCATAAGAAGTGTTAAGATAAGAATAAAATAGACCATGTTGACTGGTAATTTTACCAGTTGTAAAACTGGTTGTACCTGCTAAATTGTTTTTATCAATGATAATTACCTTAAACCCTAAGTGACTTAGATAATAGCCACAAGTCATGCCAAAAATACCGGCTCCGATGATACAAATATCTGTTTCTAGATTGTTATTTAATGTTTCAAATTTTGAAGTTCCTTTTATAGAATCAATCCATAAAGAATTCATAAAAACCCACCTTTCTCAATAAATTTTACATATAGTATAACCAAATTTTTGGAATAAATTATAAAAATAGTGGAAAAATGAATTATATAATGATATACTGTGAAATATAAAAAACAATACATAGGAGGGATAAGTATGAGCGAAGAATTACGAGAAAAGCTTTTTGATAAAAAGGAAAATGGATGGATTTCAGTAAATGAAGAAGAGAAGAAAAACATTTTTGATTTTTCAAAAGGATATATGGATTTCTTAAATCAAGCCAAAACAGAAAGAGAATTTGTAAAAATGGCAAGAAAACTTGCAGACCAAAATGGTTATAAAGATATTATGATGTTTGATACTTTAAAACCAGGAGATAAAATATATTTTATAAATAGAAATAAAAGTATGTATTTAGCAATAATCGGAACAGAGAGTCTTGAAAAGGGATTACATATTATTGGTTCACATGTAGATTCACCAAGATTGGATTTAAAACCAAATCCTTTATATGAAGATACAGAAATGGCATATTTTAATACCCATTATTATGGTGGAATCAAAAAATATCAATGGACAACAATCCCACTTAGTATCCATGGAACAATTGTAAAATCAGATGGAGAAACAATTGATATTTGTATTGGAGAAGATGAAAATGATCCAATCTTTACCATCACAGATTTATTGCCACATCTAGCACAGGACCAAATGGAGAAAAAATTGAAAAATGGAATTGATGGAGAAGATTTAAATCTTTTAATTGGCAGTATTCCTTATGGAGAAAAAGGAAAAGATCAAGTAAAATTAAATATTTTAAATATATTAAACCAAAAATATGGAATTACAGAAGCAGATTTAAAAAGTTCAGAAATCGAATTGGTACCAGCTTTTAAAGCTAGAAGTTTAGGATTTGATGAAAGTATGGTAGCAGCATATGGACAAGATGATAAAGTATGTGCCTATACATCATTAGCAGCCATGATGGAATTAGAAAATGTAAAAAATACAGCTGTGTGTATATTATCAGATAAAGAAGAAATTGGAAGCATGGGAAATACAGGTATGGAATCACATATGTTTGATTTCTTTATCTCAGAAATATTAAACAAATTAGGTATCAATAGACCAAATCTTTTAGATAAAGTATTTTGCTTTTCAAAAATGTTATCTTCAGATGTAGATGCAGGTTTTGACCCAATTTATGCTTCTGTATCAGACACAACAAACGCAGGATTCTTAGGAAAAGGAATTAGTTTGAATAAATATACAGGGGCTAGAGGAAAATCTGGTGCTTCTGATGCCAATGCAGAATATGTGGCATGGGTAAGAAATGTATTAGAAAAAAATGATATTCATTATCAAATTGCAGAACTTGGAAAAGTAGATATTGGTGGTGGAGGTACAATTGCCTATATTATTGCCAATAAAGGAGCAGATGTTATCGATTGTGGTGTTCCAGTATTATCAATGCATGCACCTTATGAAGTAACAAGCAAATATGATGTATATTCTGCATATAAGACATATAAAGCTTTTTGGAACGCATAAAATTGAAAAAATGGAGGAAAGGGCATCTCTATCCATCCCGTAATACATGGTAGAACCTTTTAAAAGCAAACAACAGCCAATAATCTTTTTACTATAGATTATTGGCTGTTTGCATTAATATCAAAATACGAAGCATATGGTTGATTTTTAAATAAATTAATCTTTTTTAAAATTAATTAATAAATCAATCATATTATTTACAAAATTCAGTTTTTCATCTGAAAGTTGATTTAATTTTTCAGATATTTCTAGTTGCTTTTTTATATTTTCATTAGTCATAAATTCTTTAAAGATAGTATTAGGAGTAATACCTAAAATATTCATGTAATTAATTAAAGTTCTGGTTTTAATTCCGCTATATCCGTTTTCAATTCTAGAAATATATTTTAAAGAAATTCCTAACTTTTCTGCCATAATTTCCTGTGTATAGCCATTTTTTACTCTAAAATCTTTTAATATTTTTCCAAAAGTTTTATCAATATCACTTTTTGAGATAGAATTCATTTTATTCCTCCATAATTTAAAAGTATTATTATAAGTATAACAAGCTGAGAGCTAATCTAAAACACAGTAATAATATAAGGAAAAACAAATAAAATTATTCTAAAAAACATTTAAAAAGCTTGAAAAATAAAAAATCAAATGATAATATAATTCAAACACATTGTATAACTTTTAGTTATACAACAAAAATAATAGGTGGAGAAATAATTAGAAATGATAAGAAATGAAGAATATATAGATTATTTAAAAAAGATTATATCTTGTGTTAGTGAGGGAGATTATTATTCCATAAAAGAATTTTCCATTTTAAAATTGGATAAATTAAAAAAAGATACAATCACAATGGAAAAAGAATTAAATACCTATCTAAAAACAAATAAATGTCGAAAAGAATTAAAACATCTGAAAAATAATGAAGCAGTATATGTTGTAAATAGATATATAGATTATTTGTTTAATAGAATAAAAGAAAATAAAGAACTCAAAGAAATTGCATCAATAGAAGAATTTATTCAAGAGATAAAATGACCATTTGGGGACGTTTCTCTTTGGGACATTTTAAGATTTTGAAATAGCTATGTAAAAAATACAGGAATAAACTTTCTGGTTTTACATGGTTATTTTTTACTTAAAATCTAAAATTATCGAAAAACAATAAAAAAATATTGACAAATAATAAACAAATATATAAAATATAGAACATAGGAGGAATATGTATGAGCTATATTTTAATTTGTGGAATGCTTTTAAGTATATTACAATCTATATTATTTTGGAAAAAGGAGCCTGGTATTTCTGTTGTGATATTTGTGATAGCTTTCTTATTAGGATTTTTATATCTAATGAACAAATATAAAAAAATAGAAAATAAGAAAGCGCTAATCTTAACAGTACCTATTATATTACTAAGTTTGACATATTTTATTTATCATAATTCTATCCTTCAAATAATGAATACATTTGTCATTCTTATACTTATTATTATAATGTGTATCTATGCTACTAAACTAAAAATAAAAGTACAAGACTTTTTTGTAGAAATAATAAATGTATTGGCTGGAACCCTTGAAAGTATTAGTGAGGTTATCGATAATTTAAAAAAAATGCTTAAGAAAAAAGAAAAAAGTAGTGAAAGTGAAAAAATAGAAGGAATGAAAAAGATATTTCGATCACTTGTTTATGCTATTCCCATAATCGTAATTGTATTTATGCTATTAATGTCAGCTGACAGCATATTTGCTAATATCTTTGAAGGTGTTATAAGGGAATTTACGAATCTATTTATGGCAGAAAATTTTATCCTGCTTTTATTAAGAATTTGTCTGATAATCTTATTCTTTTTTCTGTTTTCAAGCTTTTTTGTTAATATTATAATGAAAGATAGCTTGTTTAACAGTGAAAATGAAGAAAAAATAATAGAAGTTAAAATTGAAAATATGACGATTAATATGATATTAACAATATTAAATATATTTTATTTAATATTTAGTATCATACAATTTACAAGTTTATTTTCAAGAATGAATATGAGTGATTTTGACTATGCAACATATGCAAGACAGGGATTCTTTCAACTTATGATGATATCCTTTATTAATATAGTTACCATCATGATAGCAAAATTAAATAAAGAAAATACAAGCAACTATACAAAAGTAATGTCAATACTGACATTGATATTTACAATGATTATTTTAATATCTGCATTTTTTAGAATGTATTTATATGAAAAAGCATATGGATATACCTATTTACGATTATTTGTGTACTATATTTTGGCAACAGAATTACTATTTATTTTACCAATAGGGTTGTGGATATTTGGAAAAAAGATAGATATATTAAAATGTACAATAGGAATTGTAACGATTATGTATGTCATATTGAATTTTTCAAATATAGAATCCACAATTGCTAAACGAAATGTGGATAGATATTTTGAAAATCAAGAAGAAAATGAAATTGATTTAACATATTTGCTTAAAAATACAGATATAGATGCCATTAGTGAAATAAAAAGATTGTTAAATGCAAAAGACCCAAATGTGGTAAGAAGGGTAAAAGAGTATTTATTAGAAGAAAAAGAAAAACTTCAAGAAATAAACACAAGCTGGCAAGAAACAAATTTATCAGAGATAAATGCTAAAAAAGAATTAATGAATATCAATTAGGAGGAAATTGTATATGAAAATTTTAGGAAAGAAAAGTTTATCATCAGTTGTTATGGTATTTTTATATGTTTTATTCATACTTTGCATAATGGCAATTTTGGCAGGTGGCATATTTGTAATTAAAAATTTTGGATTTTTTACAAAAGATTTATTAAGTGGAACATATATTATCATTTATTTATCAGCCATACCAGCATTGGTTATGATTGTACAATTTTTACAAATATTTAATACATTAAGAAATGAAAATATATTTGAAAAACAAAATGTAAAAAGATTAGGTGTTAGTTATATAGCATCTATTATAATAGGTGTTATGTACGCAATAAATGTATTACTTATATACTTCGGTGTTGGTATCAAACCAGAAGGATATTTTATCCTATATCCATTAGCAAATGTAGCAATATCTATCATATTTTTAATATTTGGAATAGGCATTATTGTTTTGAAAGAAATATATAGAAGAGCTATCGAATATAAAGATGAAAATGATTTGACAATATAAAGGAGGCAGAGAGATGTCAATTGTTGTTAATTTAGATGTTATGTTGGCTAAAAGAAAAATGAGCTCACAAGAATTAGCTGAAAAAATAGGTATCACACAGGCAAATCTTTCCATATTAAAGACAAATAAAGGAAAAGCTATTCGATTTTCAACATTGGATGCTATATGTAAGGCATTAGATTGTACACCTGGAGATATTTTAGAATATCGAAAAGATTAGACGGGAAAGGAGAATATACAGTATCCATGAAGATGATAATAAAACCTAAGATTTGTGAACCAAAAGTAGCATTTAGTTTAAAAAGAAACATTCAAGAACACTTAGAAGATTATGAAATAAAAGGTATGAGGTTTCAAGATTTAAAAGAAGAAACAATACAAGCAGAAAAATATGAATTGAGAAATTGTGTGTTAGAAAATTGTAAATATATACAATCCAATTTTGAAAATACTTATTTTTCAGATGTCATATTTCAAAATTGTGATTTTTCAAATTCAAATTTTAGTAAAGCAGGATTTAATAGAGTAGAATTTATTAATTGCAAGTTGACAGGCTGTGATTTTATTGAAGCAGATATATGTAATACTTATATAGCAGAAAGTAATTTAGCATATATAAATTTGTCAAATTCAGCTTTTAAAGAGGTAAAAATAGAAAAGAGTAATTTACAAAATAGTAGTATATGTGAGGCAAAATTAAAGGATACGGAATTTTTAGAATGTAATTTAAACAAAGCGCAATTGTTTAGAACCAATTTAAAAAATATAGATTTTTCTACATGTGAAATAAATGGTATTGTTGTAGATATATCAGATTTAAAAGGCCTTATGGTGAATGAATTTCAAGCATTAGAATTGTCAAAGCTGTTAGGGGTAAAAATTAAATAAATAAAAGTAAAGATGCGGTAAATTTTGGTGGTAATTTACCGTTTTTTGTGGTATAATATATATGTATGTAAAAAGTAACCATATCTAAGGAGGAAACATGAATAGAGAAGAAAAATTTGAATTTGATATTGCAAACTTAAAACAAGATTTAGCAATAGAAGATATGCAAGTTACAGAAGAAGATGTAGCACTATTGCGAAGATATTTTGATAATGAAATCACAATGCCTGAAATGATTGATATAATAAAAAGAACAACTATTTAAGGAGAATGTTTTATGAGTGATTTATATGAAGCCAGAAATTCAATATATTGTTATAAAAATAGTGATGTATTAATCAATAAGCTTGATATTAGAGATAATAAAAAATTAGAGGAAATAGAAAGAAAAATTGTTTTGGCAAAATTATATGAATTAAGACAAAATCATCAAATAGGAAATTTTGATATCAATCATTTTGTGAGTATCCATAAATTCCTTTTTGAAGATATTTACCCATTTGCAGGATTATTTAGAACAGAAAATATTGCAAAAGGGAATTTTAGTTTTGCTGAATGGGAATATATAGAAGATGAATTAAAAAAATTATTAAATCAATTAAAAGAAGAGAATGATTTACAAAATTTAGATAGAGAAACTTTCATAAAAAGGTTGTCTTATTATATGGCAGAATTAAACGTATTACACCCTTTTAGAGAAGGAAATGGAAGGACAATTAGAGAATTTATAAGACAACTAGCCTATAAGAATGGATATATTTTGAATCTAAAACATATCCAGCCAAAAGAAATGTTAAATGCCTGCATACGCTCTGTTATTGATACAACACAATTAGAAAATATTATAGCAGAATGTCTAGAAGATGAAAGATAAAAAACATTAGTAAAAATATGGAGAAGAGGGAGCAATAAAAATGTCATTTATTAAAGCAAAAGAATACTTAGAAAAATATGGATTAGAAAATAAGATTATGGAATTTCCAATTTCTTCAGCAACAGTAAAAGAAGCAGCAAAAGCAGTAAATTGCAAAGAAGAGGAAATTGCCAAAACTTTATCTTTTATGGTAGAAGATAAACCAATATTAATTGTGGTTGCAGGAGATAAAAAAATAGACAATCCAAAATATAAAGCAGAATTTCATACAAAAGCTAAAATGATACCATTTGAAGATGTTGAAAATTTGGTGGGACATGAAGTAGGAGGTGTTTGTCCTTTTGGGATTAAGGATGACGTACAAGTATATCTAGATGATTCATTAAAACGATTTCCGGTTATTTATCCTGCTTGTGGAAGTTCTAATAGCGCAGTAAAGTTAAGTATTGAGGAATTAGAAAAAACATCAAAGTATAAAAAATGGATAGATGTTTGTAAAGATAGTGAATAATAGAAAAGTAGCTTTTTATATACAATTTAGAATAATGAGACTTGTGCAAGCAAAACCAATGGTAATAAGGAAAAAATAAAAACTCAAGAGTTTTCATCTCTTGAGTTTTTTGGTGAGCCAGGAGGGATTCGAACCCCCGACACCAGGCTTAGAAGGATTTTACCCTGTTTACCTATTAGTC
>CALXFE010000035.1 GCA_944387545.1 uncultured Clostridia bacterium
TAGTGGTTTTGTGGTGAAAACATTATATCAAAGGATTCTCAATTTTTCTATTCCGATACCATTTTACACTATTAAAACAAGCAGTAACTTGCTTTTTTGCACTTGGTATAGTAGAATAGCATTAACAAAAGATAAGGAGAAAAATCATGAAAGATTATTGGGAAGAACCTATAGAAAAAAAGATGAATGCAAAGAAAATAATAATATCCGTTGTCGTTTCTATTCTAATTGTTGGGATAATTGTTCTAGTAGCACTATATATAACAAACAAAGAATTTAGAAATTGGATTGATATACAAGTGTTCAGAAAACAAATTTCACAAGATAAGGTTGCTACAATTGAATTAGACGAAGGGCAAACATCCAATACATATGCATTTAATAAATATATAGGAATATTAAATAAAAATAAATTTAGTTTTTATGATACAACAGGTGTAGAACAAGAATGTCTCGATATACAAATAACAAATCCATTATTCCATTCTGCAAATAGATTTTTAGTAATAGGAGAATCAAGCGGAAAAAAAATCTATTTAATAGAAGATAAACAAATTGCATGGGAAAGCCAAGTAGAAGGAAGCATTTCTCAAGTATATGTTAATAAAAATGGATATGTAGCAGTTGTTTTATCTGAAACAAGTTATAAAAGTGTGATTCAATTATTTGATCCAGACGGAAATGCATTATTTAAAAAATATTTATCATCAACAATGGCAATAGATGTCTCTATCTCAAATGATAATAAATATTTAGCAATAGCTGAAGTAGATACTTCAGGAACCATTGTACAATCTAATGTAAGAGTCATCTCAATAGAAAAAGTCAAGACAGATCCAACAAATTCAGAGGAAAACAATTATAAAAGTGAACAAAATAAATTAATTGTTAATATAGAATATCAAGATAAAAATAAGATAATTTGTATGTATACAGATATGGTAAATATTATAGAAAATGGTCAAGAAACAGTATTATTTGAAAATAAAGATAAAAAAATAACAGCACAATCTATTAATTTACACAATAATTTTGTAACCATACAAGAGGAATCTTCAGGCATATTTTCAGCAAATTCAGTAGTCAATATTATCGATATAGATACCAAAAATACAAAGAATTATACAGTAGAAACATCTATTAAGGAAATATATACAAAAGGAGATATCATTGCATTAAACTTAGGAACAGAGGTTGAATTTATAAACACTGGGGGATGGCTTGTAAAAAGATATGTAGCGAGTCAAGAGGTCACAAATGTTACAGTATCAGATAATATAGTGGGAATTATTTATAGAGACAAAGTAGAAATTATAAGCTTATAGGAAATAAAAAAAATCATTATACATAAATAGTATAAAACAAAAAATAGAATGTGAGGAGAGAAAAAAGATGAGTATAATCGTAGACCTAATTATAGTAGCAATCATTTTATTATCAGCGTTTTTAGCATATAGAAAAGGATTAGTCACATTAGCAATACAGTTAGTAGCAGTCATAATAGCTGTTGTATTAACATTGATATTGTATAAACCAGTTTCAAATTTAATTATTAATGTTACAGGTATTGACGAAATGATTCAAAATGCAATATTAGAAGAAGCAAATGACATCATGACAAATGAAGGAAACGGTGCCAACCAAATCGTAGAAACAATACAAAATAATATGTTACCAGAAACAGCCAGAACAATTTCTATTAATATAATCGAAGGTGCTGTGATTTTGATATTATATGTTCTAATAAGAATTATATTAAGATTTGTTACAGCTATTGCCAATGCGGTATCAAAATTACCAATACTAAATCAATTTAATAAATTAGGTGGCGTTATATATGGAATATTAAGAGGGCTGCTAATTGTATATATTTTATTATTACTTGTTAATTTAAGTGGAGAAATAGAACCACAAAATCAAGTATATACATCTGTTGAAAGTTCATATGTCGGAAAAATGATGAATGAAAACAACATTTTAGATATTTTATTTACAAATGTGAATGCCATAAAATAGAAGATAATTTAAATTATGAAAAAAATGAAATTGTATAGAAAATGAGATACAGACAAATTCTTAAAATTTGTCTGTATTTGTTGATTTTTGATAATATATTTGCTATACTAATTACATGAATTTTTTAGGAGTGGATTATAAGTGAATAATAATAAAGTAAACAAAAGCCAAAAAATGAAAAATAAAACAAGAAAACCAAAGAAAAAAATGAAAACATGGAAAAAAATATTGCTAATCATTTTGTTAATCTTACTAATTGCAGGAGGCGTATTTGCATATAAAGTATACAAAAATGGTGGAGGATTAACAGGGATGTTAGCAACAGTGGTTGGACATGACGAAAATACCAAAAAGAGTCTAGGAGAATTTCAAGTGTTACTAATGGGCGTTAGTACAGATCAAGAGGGAGTATCATTAACAGATACCATTATGGTAGCATCTTACAATCCGAATACACAAAGAGCCGTGTTATTATCAGTACCAAGAGATTCTTTTACAGGAACTAATGTGAAAAGAGCAAAAGCATCTGATAAAATAAATGCATTATATAATTTAACCAAAGATCCTATGGAAACAGTAGATGCAGTAAATGAATTAACAGGATTAGATTTAAAATATTATGCAATTGTACAAACAGAAGCATTGATAGAATTGGTAGATGCAATTGGACCAATACAATTTGATGTTCCAATTGATATGGACTATGATGATATTACACAGGATTTGCATATTCATTTAAAAGCGGGAGTTCAAGAAATAGATGGAGATAAGGCAGAACAACTGTTAAGATTTAGACATAATAATGATTTAACAAGTTATCCTTCTGATTATGGAGATAATGATATAGGAAGAATGAGAACACAAAGAGATTTTATAACGGCAGTTATAAAACAAACAGTTAAATTAGAGAATATAACAAAACTAGGTAAAGTATTAGATATTGCTAGTAGAAACCTAATAACTAATGTGGATTTTAATACATTAAAAGATTATCTACCATATGCAGTAGAATTTAATACAGAGAACTTATTAACAGAGTCATTACCAGGTAGTGTGCCAAATTTAAGTCAAACAAATAATGTAAGTATATTTGTTGTGGACGAGGAAGAAACACAAAAAATGGTAAAAGAATTATTTTATCCAGAACAATTAGCAGAAGAAAATGCAGCAACTGGAAATACAACAAATACAGCAAGCAATACAACGACCAATTCAAGTGCTAATACGACAACGACATCAAAATCAAACATAAAGTTAGAGGTCTTAAATGGGACAAAAGATAGTAAAGTACTTCAAGAAGTAGTCGATAAATTAAAAGAAGAAGGATATAATGTCTCTAGAACAGGAACAACAACATCTACAAGTAGAACTGTTATAGCAAATAAAAAAGATATTTCTAATACGATAATTAATGATATCAAAGAAATACTAGGAACAGGAACTGTTTCAGAAACAAACACTGGTGCATCTAGTAAAGTGGATGTAACAATAATTATCGGAAAAGATTATGAATAACGGAATATGCATACATTAAAATTTAAATATATATAATAAGGGGCAGATAAATTATGAATCTGTCCCTTATTATATATTATATATTATATATTATATATTATATTTTATCTTATCTTATCTTATTTTATTTTATTTTATATATTATCGATACATAGAATGTTTCTTCTTTCTATTTGAAAAGAATATTTCAAAAGTAATGAGTAAAGCGATAAAGATTCCGCCTATTTGTAATACGAATGAAAGCAATGTAGATGTCTCTACATTATGGGTTGCAACAATATCAGATGCATAGCGAATTCCATCAATAGTATAAATCGCTTTTCCAAGGATATCTCCTTGCGCAATTGGAGCAGAAATATTAGCATTTAATTCTATTTCAGGTGTATAGTTTGTGTTAAGATCAGAATTCTTAACTAATGCATAAATGCTATCAGAAAAGGCTAAATCTAATAATTTTGTATCTGGACTAGCATTAGATATTTGAATTTCAGTAATTACATCTCCAGGGTTGGCTATATTTTTTAAAGAAAAATTGTTAAATCCATATTCATATAAAGTTTTACTTTCAGAAAATCTAGTAGAAACATTATTTACAATTGTTCCACCAAGTACAACACAAATTAATTCAAGGTCATTTTTATAGGCACAGGAAACCAAACATTCACCAGCTTCAGTAGTAAATCCAGTTTTTCCTACTGTCACATAGCTATAATAATTAGGGCTATCTGGTACTAAAAGCTGATTTGTAGAGGTATAAGATCGAACATCAGATTTATTGGTTGCCGGAATAGAACAAGATGCACTACCAGCAATTCTCCTAAAATCATCGTTTTTTAAGCAATATTGCATAATAATAGATAAATCATAAGCAGTTGTATAATGATTTTCATCTTGTAATCCATAGGTATTTGTAAAATGTGTATTAGACAATCCAAGTTCGTTAACTTTCGTATTCATCATGGAAACAAAGCTTTCTATAGAGCCACCAACATATTCTGCCAATACATTTGCAGCATCATTTGCAGAATGAACAAGTAACATTTCTAATAATTGTTCAACTGTAAATTGTTCATCTCCATCAATATCAGCAGATACATAACCTTGTGGGATAGACATGATAGCATCATAACTTGCTGTTACAGTTTCATTTAAATCGCAGTTTTCTAATACCAATATAGCAGTCATGATTTTTGTTGTACTGGCTGGAAACATTTTTTCATTAGCATTTTTATCATATAATATTTTATTGGTTTTATTATCTATTAAAATCGCAGCTTTCGATAATAAGTTTGGCTCAGCATTATCTTCTGCATAAACAATATTAAAATTACTAAATAGTAAGGCGATTATTAAAAAAGACAATATAAACAATTTTTTTATATTTATTTTCATTTTATAAACTCCTAATAATCATTATCGTATGTATCTATATCAATATAAATACTATATAGTATTTTGTCGAAATTTGCAATTACTTTTTATATTTTATATCAAATATATGCATATTCCATTATGTATATTTCATAAAGAAAAAAAGAAAATTTTATAAAGGAGGAAACATGTACGAATTTAATAAAAAACAAAAAATAATCATAGCAATTATTTTATGCAGTATTATAATTGCCTTTTTATACTATATCTATACAAAAGATGATGCCACATTTATTTCTGGAGAAGATACTGTAGAGGAAAACAATATAGAAAACGAAGAAGAGAAGACGAAAGAAACGCAAGAAGAAAATCATAAGATTGTTGTTCATGTATCAGGAGCAGTCAATAAAGAAGGTGTTTTTGAATTAGACGAAAATAGCAGGATTTCAGATGCAATTCATCAGGCAGAAGGACTAAAAGAAAATGCAGATACGAAAAATATGAATTTAGCTTTTAAATTAGAAGATGGTATGAAAATATACATACCAACAATAGAAGAAAATAAAGAGAAAACAAAAGAAGATGAAAATCATCTTGATGAAACTTCAAAATATGTGACATCGTCAAGTGGTGTAGTACAAGATGCAGAACAAAGCGAAGGGGAAATTATAGAAAAAAGTGGAGAAAAAAATCAAACAGCAAAAGTAAATATCAACACGGCAAATCAAACAGAATTAGAAACCTTGCCAGGGATAGGACCTTCTACATCACTAAAAATAATAAATTATAGAAAAGAGAATGGAAATTTTAAAGCAATAGAGGATATTAAAGAGGTAAGTGGAATTGGTGATGCAAAATATGAGAATATTAAAGATTTAATTTGTGTGAAATAAAGCATAGTAATAGCTAAAATCTTAGGGAAATAAGCGTTATATAGAAAATAAAATAAAATAAGACAAAAAATGACAAGAAAATGACAAAAATTTAATCAAAAAGTAATATATAACAGATGGATGGCATTGGAATATATTCCGTAATCAAAGCTATTTTATAGAATGAATAATGAAAAAATCTGCTATTTACAAACAAATAATATATAAATTAAAATAAAATTAATTATATATATTATAAGGTGGGAAAAGTATGTCAAAAAACAAAAAAAATGGTGAAATAAAAGCTATACAAGAGCGATTTAACAAAAAAATAATACTATGTATAAGCGTGGTAATGATAGCTTTAATAGCACTATTGACAACGATAAATAGAAATAATATAAGTGAATATACCAATAAACACATAAAAGCTTTAGAAGAAAATGTACAAGCTGTAAATGAAAGTGAAATAGGAGAAAAAGCATATATTTCTGGAGTCCAAATTATTCAAACAAAAACAGGAACAGGTCCATGGGATGCAAATGATGAAGCAGGAAATGATAGTTCTGAAGATAACAATATTGTGCGTTCGTTTGACCAAGTAACATGGACAGTAGATTTAACAATGGCACTGAAAGAAGGTGTTACAGAGACAGGATTAACAGGAGGCATAATTAATCTAGAAGTGAGTGTTTCAGCAAATTTGACTGATTTAGTATCATGGGATTTAGATTCTATGAAATGGCTAGAAAATGGAAAAGTAAGTGATGATGGAACGGTATTAACAGGACAATATCATATGGGACAAAACCAACAAACAATTCCAGGAAAACAAACATTAGTATTTGTATTAAATGTTGAAGGAGCAGGAAACAAAACAGAAATTATACCAACATTTAAATTTGATCTAGAAGGAAATCAAGAAAATAAAAAAGTTACAACAAGTGGAGAAAAAATAATAGTTAGCGCAAAGGGAAAATATAATATTCAATTAGTTAGAAATCCATATTTAGCATTTAAAACAACAGTAAATTATGGAAAAGGTGATACATCAGGAAGAATGTATGGATATAGCTTGGTAATGCAGTTATATAATGATAATGAATCTAAAGGAGTAAAAGGAATAGAATTTCCAAAAGGCGATATTACTTTTGATGTAGATTTAAAACTAGAAAGAAGCCAGTTTGGAACAACAGCATTAGAAGATATAACAAATGAATGTACACCAATTTTATGGAATTATAGGGAAAATAATTGGTCAATAGAAGATCTTTCAGGTAATATAGAAAATAGAGATATGTATTTTAATGGAAATGATAAAGTATTATATGATTATAGTCTGCCTTTAGGAATTAACATGGGTGATAGAAGTTATTCGACATACAATTCTGGAAATATGAATATTGTTCAAGACGGAAGTAAATTACATGTAACGGTACGTGACTATAAATCTGATGGAAGTTTTCCTATGTATGAAAGTAACATTAATGCAGGTGTGTCTAGAGAAAAAGTATATACAGATAACATAGGAACATTTAGTGTTTGGTATATGCAACTTTTTATTCCAGATACTACCGCTAGCACAGTAGAAAATAGAAATTATTATCTTACTGTATCAGACAATAATTTGCAAATGACTTCGGCCACGAATGAACAAATTTCAAGTCAGATGTCAAATTTAGATGATACAATAAAAGTTCAACATGTTTTATATGCCCCAGGCACATATAGTCATCAAATGTATGTTTTTAATGAAAATAGGGAATATGGCTCTGTAGAATCTACTTTAGGTGCTGGAGATGGAAGAGGCGTACTAGGCTCTATTGTGAGAGTAGATACTAAATTTGGTATTAGTACGAATAGTGATGATGATATTTACACCGCAAATAGGTTTGTAAAGTTTGATGGTGATGCTTTTGAACCTATATATTTAGATAATGGTGCTAAATATGGAATTATAAGCATGTTAGGAAATGCAACTTTTAGAGTATGGTATGTAACCAAAAAAGATGGAAAGAATTGGACGAGCCAACAAGAGATGAATAATGGAAATATAGCGGATATGGATGTATATGACAACATAAAAGATATACCTAAGAATAAGATTTGCGTAGGTATATATTTTGAAACTACAAGTGGCTATATTTCAAGAGTTACAGGAGTTAATAATGATTTATATTTTCTTTTAAAAATAAAAAATACAGCAACAATAGGAAAAACATATGGAATAACACAAAGAACACAGATGTGGGTGGATAAATTAGACAGAAATATATATACAGCTACAAATCCAAATGCAAAGTGGCCTACTCCAAATTGGGATTCTGGAAATAGAGAATATATAAAAACAGAGTATGATGCAAATGGAGAAATTATTACAGGAACTCATAGCGGTGGGAATCAATGGGGAAATACAGTGTTAGTTATAGGAGCAAATTTACATGGTAATATAAAAGCAATAGATAAAAATAATGCAGAAAAAGTAAATTATGACTTAGGAAGAAATGAAAATATAGTCACATATAGTGTAGAACCGCAACTTGATGGGAATAGTAATATATCTCAGCAAATAACAGATGTCAATTTAAAAGCAGAAATAACATTGCCAGCTGGATTAAAATATATAGTAGGAAGTTCTGAATATGGAGAACCACAAATAATAAGTAACGTGGATGGTAGCCAGAAACTAATATGGTATATATATGGATGTACAAGCGGAGAGACAATAGATCCAATAATGTTTGATGCACAAATTGATAATGATAGTGAAAACGGAATGCAATATGCAACACAGTTTGTTATATCAGAAGTAATAGGAAAAGATGGAATAACGAAAATAGGAAATAGTAAAATGGATTTTAGAACATCAACAGAAACAATCAATATCATAAACTTAGCAAGTCATAGGTTATATAAAGAAGCAGAAACACCGGTAATAGAAAAAAATGGGCAAATAACATATAAAATTGTATATGAAAACAAGACCGATGAAGCAGTACCAAACTTTCAAATATTAGATATTCTACCATATAATGGAGATTCAAGAGAAACAGCATATAATGGAACATATACATTAAGTGGTGTGAAAGTAAATCAAACAATAAATGGAATCACACAATCCAACAGTAATTTAAAGCTATATACAACAAATTCAGATGCAGTAAAAGATATAAATGCAAAAGATGATGGAATAGGAAAAGATAGTATATGGAGTTTAAAGACAATAGGTGGAACATTGAATGAAAATGCAAAAGGAATTGCCATAACAGGAGCTATACAAGGAAAAACAAAAATAGAAATACAGATAACATTAAATACGAGTGGAAATAAAGCAGGAGATGTATATGGAAACAATACAATGGCACAAGTATATGCAGATTCAGAGCAAATACAAACAGGAAGTGTAGAGGCAGTCATAGTAAATAGACAGGTAGAAGGAAAGGTATGGGAAGATAGAAACACAAATGGAATCATAGATGATGAAGAAAAAGGAATAGAAGGAATAAAAGTAAAATTAATTAATACAGATAACCAGGATGAGAAGGAAATAACAACAGATAAAAATGGGGAATATAAATTTGTAGATATAGAAAAAGGAAAATATAAGATAAAAATAGAATATAGTGACTATTATGAATTAACAGAAAAAAACGTAGGGGATAATATAGAGATAAATAGTAAATTTAATACAAGTACAAATGAAACAGATGAAATAGAGACATTAAACAATAATGCACAAAGTCCAAATATGATAGAAAGAAATGTAAATGCAGGACTAATCAAAGTTAAATTTGATATACAAACAGAAGTAGAAGGAAAAGGAGGAAACATTACAGGAGAGGATGAGGAGATATATGAAACAGTAAATAAGGGCGAAAATAGTAAAAAAGATATCGTAATCACACCAGAAAGTGGATATAAAGTAAGTAAAATAACTGTAAATGGAGAAGAAATAGCATTTACAGAAGAAAAAAATCATACTGTAACATTAAACAAATTTATAAATATGCAAGAAGATAAAACAGTAGTTGTAAGTTTTGAAAAGATAGAAGCTATAGTTATAACACATCATTATATTCAAGGAACAGAAGAGAAAGTACCAGCACTAGAAGGTGGTATAATAGAAGATGAAAGACAAACAGGATATGTAGGAGATAGTTATGAAACAAAACAGGCAGAAGGAATAGCTAACAACTATGAATTAGTAGCAGTACCAGAAAATAGCACAGGAATTATACAAGAAGGAACAACAGAAGTCATTTATTATTACAGATTAAAAACACCAGAAATAGCAAATGCAAAAATAACAAAAGAAAGTGAAACGCAAAAGGTAGAAAACATCAACCAAGCAATAGACTATGATATAAATTATTCT
>CALXFE010000036.1 GCA_944387545.1 uncultured Clostridia bacterium
ACAGAAGCTGCAAAATTATTAAGAGGAAAACATAAACCAACATATACACCTAATATTGATATGGGTGATCATGTTATTATTCTTAATTGTAAAGATGTTATCTTAACAGGTAACAAATTAAATCAAAAAATTTATAGACATCATTCAGGATACATTGGAGGAATGAAAGAAGTTCCTGCAAAAGTAATGCTTGAAAAAAATCCAGAAAAAGCTATGACATTAGCTATAAAAGGAATGTTACCACACAACTCTTTAGGTAGAAAAATGGCTAAAAAATTAAGAGTTTATGCTGGTAGTGAGCATGAAAACCAAGCACAAAAACCAGAAGTATGGGAGGTAAAATAATATGGCTAAAAAAGAAAATGTAGTTTTTTATGGTACAGGTAGAAGAAAATCTTCAGTAGCAAGAGTTAGACTTGTAGAAGGTAATGGAAAAATAACAATCAATGGTAAAGATATTGATGAATTTTTCGGATTAGAAACTTTAAAAGTTATCGTTAGACAACCATTAACTGTTACAAATACAACTTCTAAATATGATGTTATTTGTACAGTTAAAGGTGGAGGATTTACAGGTCAAGCAGGAGCAATTAGACATGGTATTGCTAGAGCTTTAAATGAAGCAAATTCAGAATACAGACCAGCTTTAAAATCAAACGGATTCTTAACAAGAGATCCACGTATGAAAGAAAGAAAAAAATACGGTCTTAAGAAAGCTCGTAAAGCTCCTCAATTTAGTAAAAGATAGAAAATATCAAACCTCAGAAAATTTCAAAGTTTCTGAGGTTTTTTGTGTTCCATCACTATACCTATTCAATTAGCTATTCTACACATCTTTACAAATTTATTTATGATTTCTATATCATCTATTTTATTAATTCCAAAACATTTTTTACCTAAATCCTTTATGGAAGCACCACAATGATATAATTCTTTATTATCTATAATAATAAATCTATCGTGGAATTTATCTGTTTTTTCCACTTTCAAAATTGGATATTCTTTATTGAATTTTTGTATATCCAATTTTGAAATATTACTATTTTTTGAAGTTAATATTACTACTTCTACATTTTTATTTTTCTTTACTAATATCTTTAAAATGCTATCATCTATATAATTATCAATTATTATAATTTTATTTTTAGCTCTTTTTATAATATCTATTACTAGACTATATGCATCATATATTTGACCTTCAAAAAAAATTTTCTGTTTAAACTCTTCTTTCTTTAGCAAACTATCAAATATTTCATCAAACTTTCTATCATGTTCTAATAATTTGTATTCCACATTTGTTAATCTTTCAAACATTTGTGAATTTGAAGATATAAATTTTCGCATTTCAATAAAAGCTCTTATTATACTAATACTAACTTGAATAGCAATATCATTTTTTAATACGCCTGCAAGCATTGATATTCCCTGCTCAGTATAGACATATGGTAGATATTTTTCGCTTCTATACTTTGAATTATTATTTTTAGATGTGGTTCCAAATTGGAACCACATTTTATCTAATTCCTCTTTTGTCAATTGAAAGCAAAAATCTTCTGGAAATCTCTCAATATTTCTTTTCATTGCTTTATTTACATTTTTAGTTTCATAATGATATAGCATAGCTACATCACTGTCTAACATTACTTCTTTTCCTCTTATTGTATATATTAAATTTTTTATTTCTTCAGTATTTATTATTTTCAATTCATTTTCCATATTTTCACATCCCTTTTATTTCACATATTATAAAACGTTTGTTTGTATTTGTCAATACTTTTTCTTTTTTTTCATAATTTCACAAAATATGGTTCTACTTTTATAATAAAATCTTCTATAAAAAATCTAAAAAGCTCTATTTAAGTCTAGTATACATAATAAACTCACAATATACAAAAAATCTTCTAAATATTGTTTTTTCAACCTTTGAAATTTATAAGAGATAGAAAAAAACAAACCTCAGAAATTTCAAAACTTCCGAGATTTATTTTTATAACTGGTTCATTTACTTTTTATCTTATATTTTAAAGCTTTCAAGAATTTTTTTATTTCTTCCTTAGAACATCCCTTTCCCTTTTCTTCGAAATATTCATCGCTCCATTCATATCTTACAACATTTCCATCCCTTTGTATATTCTTTGTCAATTTATCTTCTTTACTAACTTTCTCTAAAAGCAGCTCATTATCTGATTCAAATTCATTTATACAATATACTGCCCTATCATTTTCAAATTTATATATTGTTCTCATATACCCCTGATTGAAACAAATTTTTTGTTCTCCAACAATTTCATCATAAGGTAAAATTTTTTTAGATTTTTTAGGTTTTATATTTACTTGTTTTATCTTCTTAAGAAGCTCTCCAAACATAACATTCCCCTTATTATTTTTACTATTATAAATATAATTTCATATCGTCTTCTGCCGCAATAACTTCTATTCCGTATTTTTTAGTTAAGTCTTTTGCAATTTCTGGTGGATTTTCACTCAATATATTTTTATTAAAATGTGTGATTATCACTTTTCTCGGTTGTATTGTCTTTATAAATTCTTCGACTGCTGGTATATCTAGATGTTTTGCTTTTTCTTTATTATTTATATGATAAGCCACATTCATAATTAATATATCACAATCTTCATAAAATTTTAACAATTCTGGAAAATATCTTGTATCTGTCACAAATCCGATTCTATGTTTACTAGTTTTTATTGTAAATCCATAACATTCTACACCATGGTCATGTGGTATAGAAGTGGTAATTTCTAATTTTTTTATTTTATATGTTGTATTTGCTTCTATCATTTCTATTCTTTTAGGAAAACTTTCCAAATATGGTTGTAAAATTTGATTATCTATCGCTTGTTTTGGTACTATCACGCTTCCTCTTTTTTCTCTTCCCCCACTTGTCATTAATTCTATAAATATATTTAAATCATTTGCATGATCTATATGAACATGTGATACGATAATACCATCAATTGTTTCTTTATCACCATATGTATGAATATATTTATAAAACGTATTGATTCCTGGATCAAAAACGACATGTGTATCATCAATATTAATATATAAACCTCCTGCTGATCTTATGTTTTTAAAAATGATATCTTTATTTCCTGTTGTTCCAAAAAAGTGAATATAGTCCATCTTCTTCTCCCTTTAATATTTCTTATATTATATAAAATCACTATTATTATACTCTAACCATCTTATATTTTCAATATTACTTTTTTCTTTCTAAATTACCTTTGTTTATATCTTCTATTCACCATATTCCAATTCACAATATTCCAAAATGCTTGGATATATTCTGGTCTTTTTGTATGATATTGTAAATAATAAGAATGTTCCCACATATCTAAAACTAATAATGGTTTACAGCCCCATAGTGTTAGATTTTGATGTTTTTCACATTGCAAAATTTCTAATTTAGACCACTTAGGAACCCAAACTAACATACACCAACCGTGAGGCTTCTACTGTTTTACTTGCTTCTGTAAATTGTTCTTTAAAAATTTCATAATTCCCGAAATCTTTTATAATTTGTTTCATTAGTTCTATATCTGGCTCTGTTGGAATAGCAGGTCCCATATTTTCAAAAAATAATTCATGTAAGATAGCTCCTGATCCATAAAAACTCAAATCCTTTTCTAAACATTTAATATTAGAAAAATCTGTCTTTTCTCTAGCTAATTTCAATTTTTCTTCTGTATTGTTTGTATTGTCTACATAGCCTTTATATAAAATATTATAATGTAAATCTAACGTCTCTCTAGAATAATATGGTTCTAAGGCTGTTAATGGATATGGTAACTCAATCATTTTTAACATAAAAAAACCTCCTAAAATAGTATATTCTATCTTAAAAGGTTATATGAATCCTATTCGATAAATTCAAGTGCGTCATTTGTTCCAATTCCTTGGATATTATAATATGTATCTGGTATTGTTCCCATAATGACATTTTCCATAATTAATACTTGGTTTGTGATGTCTCTCGTAATATCTTTAAAAGGGGTTAGAATACTCACTTCACACTTTACTTGTAAATAAATTCTATGAAGTGTTTGATTAATTCCTTGTGCCTTAAATTCGCTTCTTAAATCTGTTTCTACATTTCCTACAGTAGATATTCTTATTTTAATTCCAGGTCCTCTTCCAGATAACAATTTGATTCCAGTAAAACTTCCGAAGAGCAATTTCAATGTCTTTTCTTCCTTGTGCATTAATTTCTTCTTGTATTTTAATTGCTACATCAGAAATAATTTCATTTATGGGAATAACATTTGATTTTATCATAGTAACATTTCCATTTGTATCTTTCTCTATGGTAAATAATTCATCATAACTATGTTCTCTCATTACATTTGTTGCCTGCTCATTTGATATAATGGTTGCTAAACTTTTGGCTTCATTTTCACATAATGTATCAAAAATTGGATTCACAGCATCTAGCATTACTTTTCCAGATACAACAATGGCTGTGATAAAAACCATTATCATAGCCATTTTTCTTTTATTTTTTATATTTCCTAATACATTTGGAATTCGTATCTTATTTCTTGAATAAATTTTAGGCATAATTTATCATAGAAGCCTGATTGCTACTGACGCCTTTTCTTTTATATCTAGGTATAAATAATTTCTGTCCTGGAAAGATGCTATTTTCATCTTCTATTCCATTAACTCTTACAATATCATCAACTGTACTTCCAAACATTTTTGCTATATTCCATAATGTATCATCCTTTTTCACAATATACATAATAATACTATAATCTTGTTCTTCTCTTTCTCCATTTGTCTGAATCTCATCTATTGTATTAATATTTACATTTTTATCTAGCATGGTATGTATTTTCATTTGAACATTTGCTATAACTTCTCCACCTTCTTGTATAATGAAATCTTGATTTTCAATTTCTATATTCGTACTAATATTTAAATTATCACCACCAGTAATATTTTCTACACTGTAATCAAATGGTATCGTTTCTCTTCTCTGAATTACTTGTAAATCTTCTCCCATTAGCATAAATGTTAATGCTAATTCTCCATTATATGTTATTTTATTTCCCATTATATTTTGTTTCATAATGTTTGGTATAATATCTACATCTATAATATTTCTACCTTGTAATTCTTCTATTTTTAATCTTTCACTAATTTCTTTTGTTCCTGAAATTTCTCTTTTTTCCGCAATTGTTTTTACTGTTTTTTTATTAAATTCAATATTTTCAGATGGACTGTATACATCTTGAATCATATTAATCGCTTTTACTTCATATGCAATTGCACTTACACTTATCTCCATTTCAATATATACAGAATGTTCTTCTACAGAATTTGGTTTGACAATCATATTTCGAATTTCATAATTTGTATCACATAGATTTCCTTCAGTAACGTTTTGAATATCGATAAATCCAATGATTGGTATCGTTGCTATTGTTTTATTGATTCTATTATCTTCTGTCAAATATACCATTTTCACCTCTGCTTCTGCTTTTGTTAACACTTTGTTATAGCTAATTTTGATATCTTTATTTCCTATTCCTACCTCTAATTTTAAGATTTCTACTAAATTATCAATATTATCTATCGAAATATTGTCTTTTGCATATATTTTTGTTTCTCCACTTCCTACTAGAGAATTTACAGATAATTGTTCTTGTAGCATTTTTATTTCATCTGTATCCTCTAAACTATTAACAATTGAAATTTCCTCTTCGGAAAAAATTTCGATTGTTAATTCAATTGTTGCTTTAACAGATATTTTTCGTTCGTTAATGACTTTTGCTTCTATTTCTTTAATATTCGTACATATGCTACTTTTCATTTCATTGCTTATATTTGGAATATTAATGATTTCTGACAAGTCAAGGCTTGTGTTAATTCCTCTTGTTCGTTCTTTGCTGTCATCTGTCATATACATGATATATGTATCCACACTTCCTTCTATTTTTATTTTTTCATCTATAATTTCTTTCTTATAAATACATGCTACCCCACTTGTACAAATTACATTTAAAACATCTGGCTTGGCATCTGGGACAATTACATCTCCTTCTACAACTATAATTTCTTTTCTCGTTGCTACTTTTTTATTTATACGTAGATTTTCTTTAATTGTGTTTACAACCATTATTTACCTCCTTATCTTTTTCTTTATTTTATATATATGAAGGTATTTGGCTTTTTAGAACAAACGTAATCTGATAAAAATCCTTTAGTATGTTAATTCTTCGATTTATCATTTGCTGTTTGTATGCGAATTTTAGTTAACAAAAAAAGAAAACTTGTTAAAAGTTTTCTTTTTATACTTCAGTTGTTTTTTTCTTTTTCAAGTTAATAGGTGGTGGAATTAATGGACTATAAGAATCTCCATCAAACACTTCAACCTCCACAGTTCTTGTTAAAACATCTGTATAACTATATGTTACATTTCTATTATTTTCCTCATATTTTACTACAAAAATATTAGGATATGCTTTTTCTATTGTGGCTTCTTTTTCAAAGGCTTTACTTCTACCTAAAGACCCTTTGACTATTATCTTTTGCCCTACTTTCTCTAAGATGTCAGTTTTAAGATTTGCTATGTCGTTTTTACAAATCATGCTATCACCTACTCCCTTAAGATAGCTTGATTATAGCATTTTATAAAAAAATTGTCAAAAAAAGCACATAGCTCGAAACCCTTAGATTTTCTTGATTTTTAGGCATTTTCATTACTTTTTCTTTGTAATATTACTTTTGTATTACAATTGTGTTACAATTATATTTCATTTGTCTTATTTTATCATTCTATACATCTTTCCATTAGCACCTATTCCATTTATTCCTTTCTTTCCATCTCGTAATTCATTTTCTATATCGTCTATTGTAATATATTTATATCTTTCTGTTACCGCTACTTTTTCAGCTACAATTAATGGATCTATAAAATCTATTAAAATTCTTCCTGGCGAAGATGCAAAATTGGCTCCTGCACATATCAATGCTTCATAATAACTTTGACATGCACCTGCAAATATAACTAATTTTTTACTAGTTTCTTTATCATATTTTCTTGCTTCTTTTACGGTTTCTATAAAATACTTTGAATTTCGATAATTATACAAATCGTTATATCTAGAAGAATTTTTTATCATCCCATCATGACCTGTTATAACCAATATATCGGGATTATATATATTCAATAAATTATAAACGACTTTGGGCTGTTTATATTCTGGTATGTTTTTTACAATTGCATTTAATCCTATTTTTTTATAATATCTATATGATTTTTCACTATATTTTTTGTCTCCATCTAAATGCAATATTTTTCCTGTTACCAGATATTTTTCTTTATTTTTGCTTATTAGATTTAATTTATCTATTTTATTTTCTACTTTTAGTTGTATATGGTTTAAATCTTTATTTATTCTTTCTTGCGTCATTTTTTCTAAATCATCTAACACACTATCTGCTTCCACTCTTTCTATAATCCCTATTAATATTGCTATTTTACTGTTAGCGGTTTGTATAATATTTTTTACGCGAAATAATATATCTTTATTATATGATTTTCTTCCTACTATATCACCAATTTTTATTTTCTCCATATCAATACCACCTTAAAATTAAGCTATTATATTCTATGTCGTTTTTTGTAAATTGGTGCTATTTTGGATCTTTATTCTTTCTTATTTAAATGACTATATTTTAATTTTGTGGCCATCCCCCCTCTTATATGTCTTTCCGCCTTATTTTCATCTAAAATTTTTCTCACTTCACGTGCTAAGCTTGGGTTTATCTTTTTTAATCTTTCAGATACATCTTTGTGTACCGATGTTACTTTTCGTAACGGTAGAACTATTTTTAGAAGTATTAATATCTTCA
>CALXFE010000037.1 GCA_944387545.1 uncultured Clostridia bacterium
AGAATAATTTATATCATAGTCTATTGCTTGGTTGATGTTTTCTACCTTTTGCGTTTCACTTTCTTTTGTTATTTTTGTGTTCGTTATTTCTGGTGTTTTTAATCTGTAATAATAAATGACTTCGATTTTCTCTATTGTCATGATTCCTCTATGATTTTGTGGCATTTCCACTAACTCATAATTTGCTGGTATGTCTGTTGCTACTTTTGTTTCATATATATCATCAACTTTTCCTTCTATTGTCAAACTATCACTTATTTCTGTTTTCGTTCCTTCCACATAGTGATGTACAATCACACTTGCTTCTTTTCTAACATAATATACTTTTATGACATTGTTTTCTGTATTTACAGTTATGGTTAAAGGTACATTTTCTACTTTATCCAATTTATATTTTTCCGTTATTTTATCTTCATATGTTTCTATTACATCTTGATAAGTTGCTGTATATGTTTCTGTTTTACTTTCATCTTTTATTCCATCATAATAATATTCTATTTTATAACTTAAATCTGTTCTTTTGGCATAATAAAATATGATTTCATTTTCTTCTTGCTTTATGATGATGTTTTGTTGTTTTTCCGATATTAATCTATATCCTGGTATATCTATTGCCTCTTCTATAATACTTTCTCCTAATGCATTTTCCTCTACTATTTTACTTTCTGCCAGTTTTGTTGTTCCGCCTTCTTCATAATAATTGACAATATAACTATATGTTGGTAATTCTACTTTTACTGTTTTTCCTATATTTCCTACTCTATCTACTGGTGCTATATATAAATATTTTGCATTGGTTATGTTTTTTATATCTATTTCATTTGTTTCTACATATGTTCCTTCTCCCTCTGTTATCTCTTCATTTGTATCTTCTAAACCAGTCACATATCGATATCCTACTACACCAGATCCCTCTCCTAATGTTGCATGTTTATCGTTTGCTTCTAATTTTATTATTTCACCTTCTAGTTCTGCTTTTGTTATTGTTGGCGCTGTACTATCCAATTTTCCTATATTTACTTTTACCATCTGCTCATTTCCTAGTCCATCTTTTAAATAAATGGCTGCTGTTACTTCCTTATATACATCTCCATAAAAATTATATGTTCTTGTATAGTTATCATTATCTTCTACTGCCAGTTGATAGTCTTTTTCATTATTAAATGCAATTTGTACTTTTCCAATCCCTAAATCTTGTACCTTAAATGTTATTTGCTTATTTTTACTCCACGCTTTTGTATAATCTTCATCATTTAACAATCTTGGCGCTTTTGCATCTATATTTTGTACTTCCACATATTTACTTGTTTCATTTCCATATCTATCTCTTGCTTTTACAACTAATGTTTCTGCTTCTTTTATTTCTGCCACAATATCAAAACTTCTTGTAAATGTTTTGTCTCCATTATTTGTTGCTGTTCCATATTCTGTTATACAATTTCCTTTCAAATCATATAGTGCTACACTTAAAGTGTCACTATAAGAATCATAACAATCTACTGTAATGGTTGCTTTCTGACTAAATCCGTTTATTATTTCTGATTTATTCACTCTTATATTATTAATCGTTGGTACTTCCGTGTCTGGCGTTATTGTAAAATCAACTGCATATGTCTTCCCATATTCATTTGCATTTCCATTTATATTTCCAAAACAATTGTCTGCATTCATTCTAACATATGGTGTACCTTGATATCCATCTTTTATATATGCTTCATATTGTACCATATATAGCCCAGATGTAATTCCTTCTGTACCATATTGTGGATTATTATAATATGCTTTTGGTAATTCTGTAACATTAGCTTTTCCTAGTGATTCAAATGCACCAGCAGATGAAACTGGTGACCATGTTGCTAAATTTTCTGTTTGCACCCAAGTAGTTTCTCCCAATAATTGATAAATTCCCCTTAATGTCCAATGTAAATTATTATTCTTATCTTGTGTTGCTTCCTTGAACAAAATTTTATAGGCTTCTTCTCCACAAAATGAACAACGATATGTTATATTATCCTCTTTTAAATTCGTCGTCTGATGTGATATATTTTTTAATTTTGAATAATCAAACCCACAACGTACACATTTCTTTCTATTAGCACATGTTATTCTTTTCCCCTCATTATCTACACAATTTTCATTTGTACGATTTCCATTTGCATCGGTAGCTGATGTTGCTCCACATCTTTTACATTCTCCAATTCTATGATAGTAGGCAACTGTATTTGTATTTTTCCCTGTTTCATCATATATATCTTCTGGATCATAGTATGCGATTTCATGGTCAACATAGCTAGATACAGAATAGCCACATCCGTCTGTACAATATTCTGTTAAATATGTTTCACAAGTTCCTGTCCCCGTTGTCGTTTTATGGTGTTCTTCTTTATTCTGTATGTTTCCACATATAAAACAGGCATCCCAATGATATGTATCATCATACTTTTTCTCATATATGTGTGTATGGTCTACATCTTCTCCTGTCACTAGTCCTGTTAAATCCACATTTGTTATTTCGTCTTGTGTATCGTCATTTTCTAAATTTTGTGCTAATGTTTCAACTCCTTTTATTCCTTGTATAATCTTTGTCTGCTCTATTTTTTCTGTATTAAAGAAAATGCAAAATAAAACTAGTAGTAACATTACGATTACTAGTATGACTATTTTTCTTTTGGTTAATTTGCAATCTTGTTTTCCTAGTCTGTTCTTCATCCCACACTCTCCCTCATGTATACCTATATGTATATCTGTGTTATATTTTTTATTTATATATATATTTATTTTATATACTATATAGGTATAAGTAAAGAGAGATAAACCTGTAAAATTTTTACAGATTCTATTCTTTTTTACGGAAATTGACCTTTTTTTATTTTTAATTCTATATTATTTTTATTTTACATTTTGCTTACATATTTTTTTATAAATTAATATTCTTCTTACGGGAATCCACTTATTACGTATTGTTCCTTGCATGATTATTTTTATTATCCTAAGTTTTATAAAATCCAAATCAATCATAAAAAAAGAAAAGTAATTTATCATTTTACCTTTCTTTTTATATCTATATATCTCTATTTACTTCTATTATAATAGAAATTATACACTTTAGCACTTTTAATTCCTAATTCTCTATTTCTGAAAAATATTCATGAATTCTATTGATTAATTCTTGTTTTGCTTCCTCCATTGTCATTCCTTCTACTTGTGCTCCAGCTAGTGTGATGTGTCCACCACCACCTAATTTTTCTAATATGATTTGCACATTAATATCTCCAATAGACCTACCACTAATACAAATCTTATTTCCTAATTTCCCCATAACAAAAGATGCTGTAACATCACTGATTGTTAATAATTCATCTGCTGCTTTAGCACATATCAAACTTGCTTCTTTATCTTTCTTTTCATATGTTGCTATGGCAATTGTATCATTAACAATTTCTGCCTTTTTAACAATAGATGCAATTTTATTAAATGTTTCTAAATTACTTTGGAACCATTTCTTGACTCTAATAATGTTGACACCACATCTACGTAAATATGCTGCTGCTTCAAAAGTTCTTACACCTGTTTTAAACGTAAAGTTCTTTGTATCCATCATAATGCCTGCATATAAGCTTTCTGCCTCAATTGTTCTTAAATCAACATGTACTTCTGCATATTGTAGTAACTCTGTTACCAACTCTGCAGCAGATGAAGCATAAACTTCTTGAAATGTTAATGTCGCATTTTCTATATAATCTGCACTTCTTCTATGATGGTCTATGATAACAATTTTATCTGTTCGTTTTAACAATTCTGGTGCTTCTACATAAGTAGACTTGTGTGTATCTACAATGACAACTAATGTTTCTTTATCAATATTTTCTTCAGCAACTTCTTTTGTGATTAATATATCTTCATATTCTGGCTCTTTTGCTAAATCTAGCTTAAAACTTTGCAATGTAGTTGTTTCATTACTGTCAATAATATATGCTTTTTTGCCTAAGCTTCTTGCCAATCTATATATTCCCATACTAGACCCCATAGAGTCTATATCTGGATTCGTGTGTCCCATTATCATAACTTTACTTGCATCTTTTATTAAGTTTTCTAATGCATGGGCTACCACTCTGGCCTTTACCTTTGTTCTTTTTTCTACCTCTTGTGCTCTTCCGCCATAGAATTTATAGATTTCATTTTCTCTGATAACAGCTTGATCTCCACCACGACCTAATACAACATCCATTGCAGCTTGTGCAGATCTATATTTTTCTTTATCTGTTGAGCCATCGTTTGATATGGCAATACTTAATGTTATTTGAACATTTTCTTTGGTTTTTATATCTTTTACTTTATCTAATATACTAAATTTATCTTCTTTTACTTTTTCAAAATATCTTTGTTCAAATAGATAGATATATCGATCTCTATCAGATTTAATTAAAACACCATTTGTTTGATCTGTCCATTCATATATATATTTATCTATTTCTGCTGTTATTTGTGGCTTTTCTTCGCTTTCTAATTGTTGCATCGTTTCTTCATAATTATCTATCATGATAATCGTTACACATGATTTTGAATCTTTATATTCTTTTTTTAGTTTTACCATTTCCGTTTCGTCTATAAAATACAGCATCATCATATATTTATCATCATGCTTTTTGTCATATTTCTTTGAATGTACAAATTTTCCTAATACTTCATAATTTTTATTATTTAACTCTATATGTTTAGATATTTGTTTTTCTTTTGATGCATCCTTCTCTGTTTCCTCTATATCTGATCTAATATCTTCTATTAAATTATTCAAATATTGGTTAATATCAAATCCTTCGAATTCAGATATAAACTTAGAACTTCTCCATATAATATTTCCGTTTGATTCCATGATAATTAATGGAAAAGGAGAGTTAATTAAACTACTTTTCGCTGCCGTATCTGCTGATAAAGTCAAATCTTGTAGTGTTTCTGATATTTCACTTTTTCTTCTGTTATTTGCATAATATGAATACGCTACAACGGCCATAAAAATTAATATAGCTGGTATTATCATAATCATATTTTCTATACAAATAATCACTAGTAAGATAAAGATAATTGCTAAGTATATCTTTGTTTTTGATAATAATTTATCAAAAGTTTTTCTATTGGTATTTTGCATAAACAAATTTCTCCTTATAATCATTCTATTATATTTTACTTGGAAATAGCCATTTTGTCAAGTTTTACAACTTATACTATATTTTAATTCTGAAATATATTTTTTATAAAAATAAAAAATATAATGTGCTTTTAAACACATTATATTCATATATTTATTTTTTTATTTGATGCATATGTTCAATTGTTACATCTGTTCCATCTGCTGTTCCTGTAGATGGTTGAATCTGATTCATATTTAGAGTAACTACAGGGCGAAGAAGCCTATTACCATTATATACTTGACCATCTGATAGAAACATGTTATAGCTACCCAAATCGGTCATATTTACATGACGTATTCCAAAGTTTACAGCTTCTACATTACAAAGAGATGCACGAGAAGCCACCCAGTAATAGCTATTTGTTCCAAAAAGCATTTTATATACTTCGATATTATCAAAATATGAACTTGGAGTATTTTTTAAGTTATAATAGGTTTGTGTTGCTGTTAAGCCATTATCAGCTGTACTTGAGGTCTCTGTTGTTGGTATTGTATATCCATTATCACTGTTTCCTATCCCATCTGTTTTTGTTGTAGCTGTATTAATTCCACTTCCATTTTCTTTAGCATATAGGTTTGGATATTGATTAGATCCGCTTCCATATGTATTTGTTTTCCCATATTGTGTATTCGCATTTATGTATGCATTTCTTGCAGATAATCCTTGTTCATTAAATTGATTTTCAATATCTTCTAAATTTATACTTCTAGCTGTGATTCCTAATTCCTTGTTGCTATATTGCTTAGCACATATATCATTGATTAATAATACAGCATTATTATATCCTAAAGCACCTTTAAAATATACATTTGTACTTGTTGGTGTTTCACTTATTAAATCAATTTTTCCATCTTCATGTATAGCAAATATTTTCCATTTTAAATTGTTAGTTTGAGGAATACCTGTCGCTAGATTTGAAGGAGAGCCACTGATTGCTTCTGTAAGATTATAGTTTTCTGCATTATCATACGTATAATTTACATAGTCTCCTACTTTCAATAAATTAGTAATATTATCATTTACAGTATCTTGATATATTTGGTCTATATTCTCAACAGATTTTGCATATTCTTCTTTTATTTTATCTATTTCAGATATTTGGATTCTACTCTTATTACTGCTAGTCATAAACATACTAAATACAACAATTAGAAAAAATAGAATTGCTGCTACTACAAATAGGGTTATTGAGCCCTTTTCATTTTTCAGGAATTTTTTTAACATGAAATCCTCCTTTATATAGAAAACTTGATAACTTTTTATTCTATATTTTTTTAAATCTATATACGTAAATTTGTAATATTCATAGAAATGCTTGACTTTTATGTATATATCATTATTGTAATATATATTGCAAAAAAATACAATTGTTATTTTTTATTATTTTTATATTTTATGATGAAAAAAGTTGCCAAAGGAGTAACCTTTGGCAACTTTTATTTTATTCCATATTTTCTGTATCTGCAACTTGTTCTAATTCTTTTTCTGTGCTAATGTGAATATTTTGATATTTTTGCATTCCTGTTCCTGCTGGAATTAATTTACCAATGATAACATTTTCTTTTAATCCCATTAAGTCATCTGTCTTACCTTTAACAGCTGCGTCTGTAAGAACTCTTGTTGTTTCTTGGAATGATGCTGCTGATAAGAAGCTGTCTGTCGCAAGAGCTGCTTTTGTAATACCAAGTAATACTCTTTTTCCTGTTGCAGGTTTCTTTCCTTCTGCAATTGCTTCATTGTTTTTATCCTCAAATTCATACATATCCATTAGTGAACCTGGGAACATATCTGTATCTCCATTATCTTCCACTCTAACTTTTTTAAGCATTTGTCTACCAATAACTTCGATATGTTTATCATTAATATCAACACCTTGATTTCTATATACTTTTTGTACTTCGGAAATTAGGTATTCATATACCCCTTCTGGTCCTTTTAATGTTAAGATTTCTGATGGATTAATTGAACCTTCGATTAATGCTTGACCTACTTCAACCATATCTCCATCTTTTACTTTCATTTTTGAACCAAATGGAATTGTATAAGATTTTGCATTATCTTTACCTGTAACTACAACTTCTTTCTTTTTCTTTGTTTCTTTTATTTTTACTTTACCATCAATTTCAGAAATGATAGCAAGTCCTTTTGGTTTTCTAGCTTCGAATAGCTCTTCAACCCTTGGAAGACCTTGTGTAATGTCTGCTACACCTGCAACACCACCAGAGTGAATCGTTCTCATTGTAAGTTGTGTACCTGGTTCACCGATTGATTGTGCTGCGATAATACCAATTGCTTCACCAATTGATACTAAATCTCTTCTTGCTAATCCCATACCATAACATTTTTGACATACACCATGTTTTGAACGACATCCAAGAACAGAACGTAC
>CALXFE010000038.1 GCA_944387545.1 uncultured Clostridia bacterium
AAAAATATTCTATCAAATTGGTATCTCTTATTCAATTTTTTTATCAAATTTTCCCTACTAAAAGTTTATACTAACTATCATTGTTTTTACGCCCTATTTATGTTATGATATTATTTGTAACTAGCCTATATAGGCATGTTGTACTAGTAATAGTATTTTCGTTTTGTAGGAGGGTCATAAATATGACAAGTAAAAAATTTATATCAGAAAAACGAATATGGGTATTGTCCAAGCTCTGCGGATATACTCTACCGGAAATTTGTGATATCATCGCTTGTGATGATAAACCGTTTTTTCCAACTACTCATCAATCCAGAAAGGAACTTCTCATTCAGCAGGGGTATACCGACTCTGAAATTCAAGAAATTCTGGATTTAGATTCTTCATACTAAATTTTTTGTTTGAATGGGTATTAAAAACAGCACTGGTAGACTTAAATCTGCCAGTGCTGTTTTACTCTAACATTTTTCATTTGCTAATAATTTCTTAAAAGCTGTTGGTAATGGATATTGTTTTTCCATTTCTTTTTTTGTTGCCCATATCCATTCTTCATTTTTGTTATTCACTTCTATTTCATAAGCAGTCATATCCCATTGAATGTGTGTAAATATGTGCTTTGTATGTTTTTTTATTTCCAAATTTTTAAATTGCATGTTCCATTCTTTTAAGATTCTAGGAATTTCATTTTCAGATACAATTCCGCGTAATATTGGGAAATTCATATAAATTTGCAAGTATTCCCGTTTTTGCTCGTTTTCTAATCGCTATCTGATTTTTATATTTTAAAATAAAGACTGTTTTTGTTTCTACCTTTCGCTTTTGTTTTTTGATTCTTACTGGTATTTGTGTTGTTAATTTTTTTTGGTTTGCTATACAAAATTCTTGGACAGGACATTTCTCACATAATGGTATTGTATTAGGAATACAAATTTTTTCTCCTAGTTCCATTAGTCCTTCATTAAAATCGCCCGCCTCTTCTGGCATAATTTCTAATAGTTTTTTTGTAATATTTCTTTTTGTTTCTGGTAAAAGGACATCTGCTTTACTTGCAACTAGTCGAGAAATCACTCTTAATACATTACCATCTACTGCAGGTACTTTTTCATTATAACTAATAGAGGCAATGGCACCTGCTGTATATTCTCCTATTCCTGATAATTTTAATAATTCTGTATACGTCGTTGGCATTTTTCCTTGATAATCTTGTTCAATTTGTATAGCTGCTTTCTTTAAATTTCTTGCTCTACTATAATACCCTAATCCTTCCCACAACTTTAATAATTTTTCTTCAGGTACATCTGCTAAATCTTGTATGGTTGGTAATTCTTGCATAAACCTTGTATAGTATTTTTTAACTGCTTCTATTCTGGTTTGTTGTAGCATAATTTCTGATACCCATATATGATAAGGTTCTTTATCTTGCTTCCAAGGTAATTCTTTTTCTTGCTTTTGATACCATTTTACGATTGGTTTCACTATTTTGTTTAATTCTTGTTTCATTTTTACTCCTAAATTGTTTGTTTTTATCATTTTATTAAAAATGAAATGACAATATTTCTAGTTTTATTTCCATATTCTTTTACAATTTCTTTCTTCTTTTTCTTTAAACGCTTTAAACATATCTACATGATTCATATTCGCTATACTAAGTAGATAGATAAAACAATCTGCTAATTCTTCATCTACATTTGTATCATATTTCTTATTAATGTCTAATGATCCATTCGTATTTTTTCTAATTGCTTTAGCTAGTTCTCCTATCTCTTCTATAAATAGCATCATTTCTCTTTCTATTGTAACACCATCAAATTTTCTGGCTTTTTTCATATCTTTTATATATTTTTGTACATCCGCAATTGAGCTATTTTCATTCAATAATTCTAATTCTTCTTTTAATTCCATATTATACACCTCTTATATTTCTTCTATATGATTCCTTTCTTTATTCTTATTTTATATTATATATGATTTCTAATATAAAAACTAGCAAATAGAGAAAAAATATCAAATAATTCCTAATTTATTAGGGGATTTTTAAGTTTATACTTGTGATATATCAAAAAATGTCTTATAATATATAGAGAATTTAATTTATAGTGAAAGGATATATTATGATACCGATAATTATTGGAATAGCTGGGGGTAGTGGATCTGGTAAAACCACTCTAGCTGAAAATTTAAAAAATGAATTTAGTGATGATATTACAGTTCTTTGTCATGATTATTATTATAAACAACATGACGAACTTACTTTTGAGGAACGTCAAAAACTAAACTATGATCATCCGCTTGCTTTTGATACAGATATTTTAATAGAACATTTAAAACTTTTAAAAGAAGGTAAACCTATTGAACGCCCTGTTTATTCTTTTGTTAAACATAATAGAGAAAAAGAAACCATTCTTGTTGAACCAAAAAAAATTATTCTTGTAGAAGGTATTCTTATTTTTGAAAATGAAAAACTTAGAAACTTAATGGACATTAAAATTTTCGTTGATACAGATGCAGATATTCGTTTTATTAGACGTCTTGTACGTGATGTTAATGAACGTGGAAGAAGTATTGATTCTGTTATTGAACAATACTGTTCTACTGTTAAACCTATGCATGAACAGTTTGTTGAATATAGTAAGAAAAATGCTGATATTATTGTTCCTGAAGGTGGTAACAATCAAGTGGCACTTAATATGATTAAAGAACAAATAAAAAATATTTTGTCTACGTTATAAGAAACTAGGAAACTGCGAAAGAAATTGTAGTTTCCTAATTTTTTACAGATTTTAAAATAAATTTACATTTTTTCATTGTATATATATCCCAATTTACTATGTATCTCTTTATGGCAATTAGAACATACTAAAATACATTTTAAAACTTCTTGCTTATATTCTTTCCAAGACATTATATTTCCTGAACCCAATTTAAATTCTTTTTCATTTGGGTTTTCATGGTGAAATTCTAATGCATCTACACATTTATTGTAGCCGCATATAGAACATTTTCCTCCTAATAGTTTTATTGCTTGTAATTTCATATTTCTTCTTAATATTGTTTTTTGATGCTTTCTTGTATGATTATCGCTCCTTGTAGATTCGCCACTGCAATTATAACAATATATTCTTGTAGATGATTTAGTTTCAAATTTGTTATTACATATATCGCATATTTTTATCATATATTTCCACATCCTTATTTTCATATTATATATGATTTCTTATATAAAAACTAGCGAACATGCAAAAAAAATAACAGATAATTTCTTATCTGCTATTTATGGCTCCTTTGTGAGAGACGTTTTCGAAAAATCTATCGCAAAAAAGTTACTTATTTCCGTTTCAAAATTAGTTATAGTAATGTATTGAAAGACTAGTTGGCATTTTTTTGCTACAACTGTCATTTATAATTTAACATAATTTTTTAGGTATTGCAACAAAAAATTAAAGATTATTTTTATATTTTTCTACTTCGTCATAAATCTCATTCCAATTATTTACTCTTACAAATTCCTTATCATCTATATCAATTCCTATTTTCATTTTTATCTTCATTTCTCTTCATTAATATATTCTACATCTGATCTAGAACTGGCAATTCTCTTCTATATTTTTCTTGCTTATCTAAGTCTAATTCTACGGTTAGTATACCTTCTTCTTTTCCTAATTCTTTAACAATATTTCCTTCATAATCTATCACTTTACTATTTCCACACAGTCCATCGCCCGTTTGATTACACGCACAAAAATATACTTGATTTTCCATTGCTCTAGCCTTAGTTAATATATTCCATGCAATACTTCCTGTGTTTTCTCTAAAATGAGCTGGCAAAAATATTATGCTAGCCCCATTTTTAGTTAATTGTCTAAAATATTCTGGAAATCTTAAATCAAAACAAATTCCTATTCCTATCCTTAACCTTTCTATCTCCACTATTCCTAAGGTTTTACCTGGAATAGTATCATCTCTTTCATCAAGTTTAAAATCTTGTCTATTTACCACATACATATATTTTTTATCATATCTGCCTATTATATTTCCCACTCTATTAATTATAAAACATGTATTAGTAGTTTTATTTAAATTTTTATTTTTTAAAGCAACACTCCCTAAAATTAAATTTACATTATTATTTTTTGCAAACTCTTGATAGATTTTAATATCATCTATATCAATTATTCCGCTATCAAAATCTTTTCCCCATGAAAGAAAAAGTTCTGATAAACATATAATATCTGGATTATTCTTAATTGCCTTATTTAAAAATCCAAAAGTTTTTTCTTCATTTTCTTTTTTATTTCCATCTGATTCCATTTGAATTAAAGTAATCTTCATTTCCTTATTTCTCCTTATTTTTTCAAAATATAATGTTTATATTATATATCCAAAAACTTGCATTGTTCTTTATACCATGCTGGAGTACAAACCATAATTATTTTACAATTTCCATCCCAATAATATACTTCTCCTTTATCGATTAAGATAACATCACCATATTTAAAAAATATTTTTTCATCTTTTTTATTGATTGTACCATTTCCTTCTAATATATAGCATATTTCTTTACACATTTCATTTGTACAGTATCCTTTTTCTGGATATCTACCCATAATAGTATTTATACAAAAGTCTATATCTTTATCTTTCAATTCAATAGAATATTCTAACAATTTACTAGTATCACTATTTTTTAGTTCTTTAGCTTCATTGCTTTGTACCTTTTTCATGATATACAACTCCTTCTGATTAAATTTTTTCAAATATCATATTCTTTCAATTTTTCAATATATTCTTTAATACTTACATCATTTATATCTTCTGCTTTTAATTTGCAATGCTCCATAATCTGTTTTTCTATACCTAAAGAACAATCTATTAAATGATTTGCTTTTTCTTCATTAGACCATACTGATAATGGTTTATTTTTGTATCTTACTTTTGCATCTTCTAACCTTTCTTTTATACTTACAACTCCATCTGGTGCTACTCTTTGGTCACAATAAGCACAAATTTTTCTTTCATAGGAATTTGACTTTAAAGTTTCTTCATTTTTTCTTGATCTTTTTCCATCTAATATTGTTAATTCTTTTTCAGTTAAACCTTCCTGTTTTCCAATTTCTAAATTAATTTCATGGTCATTTGTTCCATACTTATCAAAATATTCTTTTCTTATTTTTATAAATTTCTCATCTTTCGAAAAGTCCTCTGGTATTTTAACCATATTTCCCATATCATGCAAAAGGCACACTCTAATGATTGCTTGTTTATCTATATCTGGTCCATTCCAGTTATCTATTATTAAATTACTACAAGCTGCTACCCTTAACATATGCATTTGCAAATTCTCTGGCAAATGGTATTTATTATAAATTCGTAAAATGTTCATTTATGTTTCAGCTCCTATTTCATATTTTTATTTTATTAATCCTCCAGAACAATGAAGTTCATAAATCAATTTATTATCCTTATATATTTGTTCTATTCCATCAAAATTTTCTATTGTTCCTGTAGTTTTAAATGTATAAACATATCCATTGTTCTCAAATTGACTTATACCTCTAACAGGAATAACACTTTTGTCTTCTCCAACTTTCATAAGTGCTGGTCTTAAAGCATTGTCCAGTGCTTCCTCTCCAAGTGTATCATCAAATGTAACACCGTAATAGTTCATTCCCCATACAGGTTTATTACTGTCACAATATACAACTTCTTCTCCCATAAATTTAGTTCCACCAAAGTATGTATCATGATATATGTATTTTTTACTATCCATTAGTTCTTCGTAATGATAATCTAATGAACCTACTCTACTTGACTTTGCTTTTTCTATTGTGCTATTAGCATAAGTTGATTTCTTTGCTTTTATTAAAAAATCAATAAATTTCTCATTTATAATATTTTCCATATCATTTTTCCTCCAATTTCATTGCATTCTCTATAACTTTTCTTTGCTTTTCAAAATTTGCTTTTGTTACAGGTATTCTTGCATGCATTTTCGTTCCTAAAAAATAATTTAATGTATCAAATGCTTTCAGTGTTTCTTCTGTTCCACTGCCACTTCCTCCTGCACAAGCAATACACACTATTTTCTTTCCTTTTATTTTTGATTCATCATTAAATGCGTCACATCTTTTTAATCTATCAAAAAATGTTTTTGCTGATTCACTCATTTCATGAAAATATACTGGAGTGACAAATATATAAGCATCAAAATCTTGCATATGTTTGTAAATTTCATTAAAGTCATCCTTTTGAATACATATATGTTTATCTAAACATATCCCCCAACCTCTTTTACCACAAGCTAAACATTTTTGAATATTCTTTCTATTAATACAAATATGTTCTACATCATTGCCTAATTTTTTTAATTCTTTCTCACATTCTTCTACACAAGAAAAAGTTAATCCTATTTTATTTGGTATAAAACTATCTTCATTTACCTTATTACTACTGAAACTTAATATTAATACTTTCATTTTTAACTCACTTTCATATTTAATCTATTAACTTATGTTGATCTGGTAACCACGCTGGTGTACATGTCATAGATATTACACAATACTCCGTATCATAATAATATTTTTCATTAGGTTCTATTAAAATAGCATCACCTTTTGAAAATTTAATTTTTTTATTTTCAAAATTTAATGTTCCTTTACCTTCTATAACATATATTAATTCTTTGCTTACAAGGTTTACTCCATATCCTTTATCAGGATATCTCCCATTAATTGTTGCTATACCTAAATCTATTTCTTTATCATTAAATGAATATTCCAATGTTTTACACTTATCACTATTCTTTCCTTTTAAAGCATTATCATATTTAATAATTTCCATTTTTTATTACCTTCCCTTCAAATTTTGCAACATGATGTTGCAATTTCATATAATTTTCTTTAAATCATCTAACCATTCAAAACCTTCATTATCTAGTTCTTCTAATTCTTCTATTTTAAAATATCTTATTTCTTCTAATTCTTCTTCCTGTATTTTGCATTCATTTACATCTACATCTTTTCTAACATAATATACTGTAAAATGTGATTTTTCATTTGTATCCATACTTAAAAATTCAAACTCATCTTTCTTTAAAAGAATACCTATTTCTTCAAATGTTTCACGAATTCCTGCATCAAGTGGTGTTTCTCCTAAGTCTACTTTTCCACCACATATTCCCCATTTGCTAGGATTGGCTCTTTTTAATCTACTACATTTTTGCAGTAGAATTTCATTTTCATCATTAATTATAACAACTCCAATAACTGATATATAATATCCATCTGGCACATTATTAGGGTCACGAGCTTCTATATGCGTTAAAATTTTACCAGTCTTATTTCCATTTATATCAACTAATTCATGCTTTTCCACTTTTTATTTCACCCCTTTTTTAGCAAATTTATAAAATTAAAATATAAATTCTATTCTTCACCATTTTGCTTTTTTTCTTGTTGTTGCAGTTTGAATATTGCTTTTTGACTTTCGATTTCAGCCTTTAATTCTTCTTCTGTTGGCAAATATAATTTATATTTACTAGCAAATAGTTGCTCATTTCCTTTTAG
>CALXFE010000039.1 GCA_944387545.1 uncultured Clostridia bacterium
TTCTATAGCTCAGTTGGTAGAGTGCAGCCTTGGTAAGGCTGAGGTCACGGGTTCAATTCCCGTTAGAAGCCCCAAAATAGTCTTTAACGATATACCAAATCAGTTAAAAATTAAACAAAAGTGACAGACTCTCACAGAAGTCTGTCCTTTTTCATATTTATAACCATTTTAGAATTTATCTAAATTTCATTTAACATATTTTTAATTGCTTTTTTTCGAATTCTTTGTATTGCATTATCTACTGATTTTACCGGAGAATCCAATTGTTTAGCTATTGTTACATAACTATATCCTTTTACATATCCATCTAGAACTTGTTTTTCGAATGTACTTAATGATTTTTCTATTGAACTTTCTATTTGTTCATAATATTCTTTTTTCATTACGGTTTCTAATGGATCTTCTACCATTTTATTATCCAATGTATTGATTAATTCCATACCACTTTCTTCCTCATTATCATAAGCTGATGCATTTAATGATAAATAAGAATTTAGTGGCATATGCTTTTGTCTAGTTGATGATTTAATTGCTGTGATTAATTGCCTTTCTATACACATATTCGCAAATGACTTAAAACTATTATTTTTTTCTTTATTAAAAGTCTTTATCGCTTTAAATAGTCCAATTAATCCCTCTTGAACTATATCCTCTCTTTCTGCGCCAACCATAAAGTATTTACTAACTTTTATATTTACTAATTCCTTATATTTATTCATTAGATAGGATAATGCTTGCTTATCCCCCTTTTGTATTTCTACTATAATTTGTTCATCTGTCATTCCCTCAAATTTATCTACAGAAAAAAATACGTTTTCTTTTTGCATTCGTCAAAATCCCTCCAAATGTCACTTTACTAGTATTATACCATTGAAATCACTGTTGTCAAGGTTCTTTTTATTCATTTTAAATGATTTTTGAAAAAATCATTATCATTCATCTTCCTATAATTCGTTTAGTTCTATTTAAAAAATATAGCACTGGCCAACGATCTTTCACCCATTCAAAAAGAGACAAACTTTTTACCAAGTCTGTCCCTTTCATTCAATTTTTGAACAATTTAGCACAGCCCTATTGTTCAAGTTCTTCTTTTAACATTTGCCAAACATCATCTGTTTCCATTCCATATTGCCAAGATGCTACTCCTGCCAAATCGTCTTCATTGACTAAAGAAACTTTTTCTTTTAATGATTCTACATCTTCTATCCACATTTTTCTTATGTTAGAACCATCTTGATATTCTACATAGTATTGTTTTAATTCATCATCCCATGTTTTTTGGACATCATCTGGTAATATTTCTTCTATGTCTTCCATATTCACTGTTGAATTTCTTATAATCTCTCCATTGGCATTTTCTGTCCATAATCTTGTGTAAAATGGTATTCCTAATATTAATTTGTCTGACTCAATTTCTTCTGTTTGTAAAAATTTAACTAAATTTAATTTTACCCAATCATAACCAGCTGTTGTTCCTGATTTTGTGCTAGATACTCCATATTCATCATATCCCATAAAGATTATATAATTTGCTACATCTCCAATAAGATTTCTATCAAAGCACATTGACCATGTTTCTCCACCATCTGGTGCAGTTACATCAACAGATACTACCATTCCTATTTCATTTAATCTTGGTGTTAATTCTATGATAAATCTAGAATATACATCTTTGTCCTCTTGTTTCATATTTTCAAAATCCACATTGATTCCATCTAAATCATATGCTACACAAGCTTCTACAATTTGTTCGATTAGTTGTTTTCTATTTTCATAACTATTCATAATTTTTGATGTAATCTCTAAACTTTCATTGGCTGCTGGTGCATTGGATATCATTGGCCACACTTTATATCCATTTCCATGTGCCCATTCGATATAGGCTTGTCCGCTTTCTCCTATATTTTCTCTGAAAACGCCATTTTCATCTATGTAGAAGAATGATGGTGATACAACATTTACTCCATCGATTGTTGTTCCAGTTCTGTCAGGTGCATTTCCCACTTCTGAGTAATAATCCCATGTCATATTGACTTTTCCTTCAATTTGTTTTTCTTCTACCATATCTTCTCTAACCATATATTCATTAGCCAATTTATTACTTTTAATATATCCTATTTTTCCATTTTCTGTTCTGATTCTAGCATATTTTCCATCATTAGAAATAATAACAACTGTTGCTCCTTTTTCTATTCTGTCTATTGTTTTAGCAATAAAATTTGTTGAGGATTTCACTGCTAAATTAGATGTAACAATTGCCTTTTTTTGTTCTCTATCTAATGAGTCCATTGTAATAACTTTTGTTTCTTCAATATTTCCAATTTCTATATCATATACCTCTGTCATTTCTGAAATAGGTATATATATTTTTCCATCTTTCTCTATGGCATGTGCAGATGTAGTTTTGTTTGCACCATTGATATTGATTATATTTTCATCTAGACTAACTTCTGCTATCTTTTTGTTATAAGTTGTAATGATTTTGTTATTTTCCTCTTCTAGATATATATGTTTGTCAAAGAAATTGGCAATATCATCTTCTGATAAGTATATAACACCATCTTCTTGTATAATTTCATTTTTTAAACGTGCTGTTACATTATTATTATTAATTACTAAATTTGTTGTCTTATTTTTATCTAATATTATATAATTATTGGCTATCATTGCTATGATAAATAAAACAATAATTGCTAATATAGTTATCGCTGTTCTCGTAATCATTTTTTTCTTCTTTTCTATTTCTTCTGCTGACATTTTTTTGATTTTCTTATGACTTTTTAAATTATTTCCTTTTGTTAATTCTCTTCTTCCTCTTCCCATTCTTCTCTCCTTTGTATCCACTTTTATTTCATCTGTTATTACTATAACATAAAAATACTATTAGTCAAATATAATTTTTATATTTTTTTCATTTTTCTTAATTCTTGTTTTTGTTCATCTGTTATTCTATAAGATTCTATTGCTTTTTGTATTGCTTTATTATATGTAAATTTATCTACCTTACTATTTTTTAGATATGCCAGTGTTTTATCATAAAACTTAATCAAGCAAATCGATATTGCCCATGCCACTGCCATTTGAACATAGTATTTTTCCACTTTTATCTTATCAAATATTTTAAAATCCTCATATAGATATGCTTCTGTTATATAATAATCTAAAATCATGACTACCCCAAATCTCACCTCAAATTCCTTGTCTGACTTCAAATACTTTTGTAAAAATATCCATACCTCTTCTAAATTTTTCTTTACGATTTTCAAACCTGCACAAAACACATCACAAACAGCCCAATTATCTATTTTAGGTACAAATTCTTCTATATCTTTTAATATATTTTGTACATTTTTATCCTTTTCTAATCCAATTAGCATTCCTTGTAGCATAATTTCTTCATAATATTCATTATCCATATTTTCTAACAAATATTTTATATCATATTCTTTTGCAAGTTCTTTTGCATAATTTCTAAGTACAGGTACTCTCACTCCCATTATATTTTCCGTTCCAGGACATAATCCTTTATGAAATTCTTTATATTTTTCATCCGCTAATAACGCCAATTTTCTTTTTATTTTTTGTCTCATACAAAGTTTCCTCCTTTTTTGTTCTTTTGGGGACCTTTCTTTTTGGGACATTTTATTTTACTATTACATATTTTAAATAGAATTGCAATAAATTTCATTATTTTTTTAGAATTTAATTTTATATTTTTTTACAATTTAAATTTTACTTATTGCATAATTATTTTTTTATTTGTATACTAATAGTATCAAATGGAAAGGAGATTAATTATGGAAGAAAATGAAGTTCAAAATATGCCTACTGAGAATAAAATTTTTGGAAAAACCTTTTTCTGGATGTTTCTTGGATTGTTAGGCTCTGCAGTTATTGCTTGGTATACATATGCTTCTGGGTTGTTTTTTACCATCTTGCTTGAAGGTTCTTTTACTGGATTGTTGATTATGGAATTAGTTGCTGTTTTATTATTTAGTTTTCTCTTTAGAAAATTACCACCCGTTGTTGTTGGTATACTGTATTTTGTTTATGCAGCATTAAATGGTGTTACACTCTCTGTTATTTTTGCTGTTTTCGAATTAAACTCAATCATTACATTATTTATCGCTTCTGCTTTGATTTTTGGTGTTTTAAGTTTAATTGGCTATAAAACTAATAAAGACCTAAGTCGTTGGGGAACGTATTTAAATGTCTTTTTGATTGTTGGTTTAATTCTTAGCTTAGTAAACTTATTTATTTTTAAAAGTTCTATGTTTGATTTAATATTAGACTGGGTAATCTTAGCCGTATTTTTTGGTGTTACCATTTATGATATTAATAAAATCAAAGCATTACAATTAGAACCTAATATTGACCAAGAAAAAATATATATTTATTGTGCAATGCAATTATATCTTGATTTTATCAATATTTTCTTAAGAATTCTTTCTATTTTTGGAAAGAGAAGAAATTAAATATTCATTATGGCGAATATGCCATAGTTAAATAAAAAAACTAAAAAGGCATCACTTTCGATGCCTTTCTCTAATTTGTTTTGTAATATATGAATTTTATTTTTAAATGTTCCAAACAGAAATGTCTTCCTTTGGGACATTATTCTTCCACTTCTTCAAATTGACTATTATATAAATCAGCATAAAATCCATTTTTAGCAAGTAATTCGTCATGTGTACCTTGTTCTACAATATCTCCATGATTCATAACTAAGATTAAATCTGCATTTTTTATGGTTGATAATCTATGTGCTATAATAAAGCTCGTTCTTCCTTTCATTAGATTATCCATAGCGGATTGTATTTGTATTTCTGTTCTTGTATCAATTGAACTTGTTGCTTCGTCTAATATTAAGATTTTAGGGTCTGCTAATATAACTCTTGCGATTGTAAGTAATTGCTTTTGACCAGCTGATATATTGGTTGATTCTTCATTTATCATAGAATTATAGCCATTTGGTAATGTTTTAATAAAATGATGTACATGTGCTGCTTTTGCTGCTTCAATAATTTCTGTATCTGTTGCATCTTCTTTACTATATTTGATATTTTCTTTTACAGTTCCACCAAATAACCATGTATCTTGTAGAACCATACCAAACATTTTACGAAGTTCTCCTCTATCAAAGTCTTTTACATTGTGACCATCAACGTCAATTTCTCCACTGGTTACATCATAAAAACGCATCAACAATTTTACCATTGTGGTTTTTCCTGCTCCTGTTGGTCCAACAATTGCTATTTTTTGTCCTTCATGTACGTCAGCGTTAAAGTCATTTATAATTGTTTTTTCTGGATCATATCCAAATTTAACATGTTTAAATTCTACATTTCCTTTTAATTTTGAGGTATCTATATTCCCTTTTGCTGTTACCTCTTCTTCTGGTTCTTCTAGAAATTCAAAAATTCTTTCTGCTGCTGCCATCATAGCCTGTAACATATTAGATATTTGTGCCAATTGATTGATTGGTTGTGTAAATTGTTTATTATATTGTATAAAACTTTGAATATTTCCAACTGTAATGGTTCCATTAATTGCTAAATATCCACCAGCTACTGCCACTGCTACATAGCCTACATTTGATATAAAATTCATTACCGGATACATTAATCCAGAAAGAAATTGAGATTTCCATCCTGAATGATATAATTCTTCATTTGCTTTTTCAAAGTCCTTTGTTACTTTTTCTTCTGCATTAAATACTTTTACAATATTTAAGCCACCATATATTTCTTCGACTTGCCCATTTACATGTCCTAAGTAATCTTGTTGCCTTGTAAAGTATTTTTGTGATTTTTTTACGATAAATGTCACCAATATACCTGCTATTGGTAATATAACTAATGAAATCAATGTCATTTGCCAACTAATTGAAAACATCATAATTAAAATTCCAATAATTGTACATATAGATGTAATAATTTCTGTAATACTTTGGTTTAAGTTCATACTTAATGTATCAATATCATTTGTGATAATGGATAAAACTTCTCCATTTGTTTTTTTATCAAAGTATTTCATTGGCAATTTATTAATTTTTACTGCTATATCATTTCTTATTTTATAGGTAATTTTTTGTGCTACATCTGTCATCAAAAATCTTTGTACAAAAGAAAATAACGCACTAATCAGATATAGTCCTAATAATGTTAAAGCAATTTGACCAACTTTTCCAAAATCAATACCTGATCCACCACTTAATTTATTTACTAATCCATTAAAAATTTCGGTTGTTGCATTTCCTAATATCTTAGGTCCGACAATTGTAAATATGGTACTACCAATCGCAAATATCATAACAACAATAATTGGTATTTTATATTTTGCTAAATACGAACGGATTAATTTTTTGGTTGTTTTCTTAAAATCTTTTGCTCTTTCTGTTGTTTGACCTCCTCTAGGTCCTCCCATTGGTCCTGGCATATTACTTAC
>CALXFE010000040.1 GCA_944387545.1 uncultured Clostridia bacterium
ACTGGTTCTCCTCCTTCCATAACTGCTACACATGAATTTGTTGTTCCTAAGTCAATTCCTATAATTTTTCCCATTTTCAATTCCTCCCATAATAAATTTATATTTTTAAAATTAATAACTTTTTATATCTTTTCATTCTTTTTTAAATCTTGAATGATTTTTCGATTGTTTTCTATCCTTTCTTTTGTTACTTTTTCCATCCATTCTTCTTTTGTCATTTTTGACAATTTGAAATTGGATAAATCTTTATATCCTATTTTTTCTCCCAGCCATTTTGGCTTTTTGAAATGATTCGCTATATCTGCATTTGGAAATTCTATTTCTGCTGTTAACAAGCCTTCTAGATATTCATAATATACATCCATTTCTACATGTAAATGATTCTCAATTGGTATCACAATTCTAGTCTTTTTTATTACATTACTTATTTTGTTTTTTATCAATTCATTATATTCATTTTTCTGTATATGACTTTCAATTTCATATATACTTGCTACATCAGCATTTTCAAAATATTCTATATCTCCCTTTGTTTTAACTGTATAGATATATTCTGTAGTATTCTTTTTTTTATTTTGTATTTTTCGGATTCTAACAACTGTGTTTACGTCTCTGTAGATAAATGCTTGCTCTATATCGATTATATCTTTTATTTTCAAATCCTCAGGAAGATAATTTACAGTATATTTTCTTTCTATTTCCTTTTTCATGTTTATTCCTCTTTTTTAATTTGCTACCACTACCATAGAATGTCTAATCACTTTTGAACCAATCTTATATCCTTTTCTATATTCTTGAACAATTTCTTTTTCACCCTTTGTATCGTCTTGTACGCTACTTACTGCTTCATGTAATTGTGGGTCAAAAGTTTCTCCTAAAGTTTTTATTTCTTCTACGCCTTTTGCTTTTAGTGTATCTTGAAATTGTTTTAATACCAATTCAATTCCTTTTTTATACTCTTCATCTTTTGTTTCTACTTTAGCAGCATTTTCTAAGTTATCTAATATTGGAAGTATAACTTCTATTACATCTGACAATATTGAATTATACAAATTATCTCTTTCTTTACTACTTCTTTTTTTGTAATTTTCAAATTCTGCTAAAATTCTTTTATATCTATCTTCTAGTTCGTCGTATTCTGATTTTGGTACAATTTCTTGTTCTTTTTTTGGTTTTTTACTTTCTACTTTTTCTTCCTTTTTTTCTAATTCTTCATTTTTTTCTTTATCTGCCATTATTTAACCTACCTTTCTCAAATTCTTAATAATCATTCTTTTTTATTTATTCTATTTCTTTTAATTTTTTATTAATATATTTCATAACAGAAATCACTTTTGAATAATCCATTCTTTTAGGTCCTATGATTCCAATTGTACCTAAATCTTTTCCATTGACTTTATGTTTAAATGTCACAACACTAAAATCTTTCAATTCTTCTTTCTGATTTTCTTCTCCTATATATACATGTATGTCATCGGCAATTCCTGAATCTAACATATCTGCTACTAATTCTTTCGTATCTAAAACATTGATAAAGTTCTTAGCTACATCTAAGCTATTAAATTCTGGTAAATCAAATGATTTATTAGCCCCTTCTAAGTAAATATTTTCCTCTTCTAGTACTCTTTTAATTTGTTCTATAATGGGTTTAATTACATTTACACTATATGTCATTTCATCATATAAATAATCTTCTAATGGTCTGTCAATTGTTTCAATCGGCTGTCCTTTTAGTTTTTTATTAAACATGTAGTTAATATTTTGTATTTGTTTTTCAGTTACGTCTTCATCAAATTTGATAATTGTTTCTTTTACCAATCCACTATCTGTTAAAATTACTGCCATCATCATTCTAGAACCTAATAATACAAATTTAATTTCTTCAATTATTTGACTATCTGCTTTTGGTCCAATGGACACAGTTGTATAATGTGTAACTTCTGATATAGTGTTTGCTGCAATTTTCGTTAAATCTTCAATTTCATTTACTTTTGTTTCTAATTTATCACTAATATATTTAATTTCTTCCAAGCTGATATCATCATCTTTTAGCAATTCATCAACATAATACCTATATCCTTTTTCTGAAGGAATTCTACCACTTGATGTATGTGTTTTATCTAGATATCCTGCTTTTTCTAAATCCGCCATTTCATTTCTAATGGTTGCACTACTACAATCCAATCCATGATTACTGGTTAATGCATTTGAACTGACTGGTTCTGCTGTATTAATATATTCTTCTACGATTGCTTGTAGCACTTTCTTTTTTCGATTATCTAACAATTTTATTCACCTCTTTTAGATTAAATTGCTAGTTTATATGTTTTAGCACTCTTATGTTTTGTTTGCTAACTCCATATATATTATACCCGATTTTAGCACTTGTCAATACCTTTTGCTAAAATAATTTGTGAATTTTTTGTGAACAAAGAGACAAAACGGTTTCATCCCATTTTGTCTCTTTATCTTCTTTCAAAATTGTGATACTTTTTGCTTATAATGAATAAAATCTTTTGTCCTGTAGACAGGTCTTATTTTCAGCTTTTTTTCCATAAGCATTTTTGAAGGTTTATTTTTAGGTCTTACGCAAAATTCTAATTCTTTATACTTTGTATTTTCTGAAATATATTTTGCAAAATTACAAATTGCTTCTTTGCAATATCCTTTTTTTCGCATTTGTGCACATATAAAATAAGAAACCTCCATTACTTTCTTAGGCTTTTTTTCACCAAGAATCATTCCAACAATTTGCCCTTGTTCATCTAGTATTTTAAAAGCTTCATAATTACATGAGTTAACACATAACTCCATTAAGTCCTGTGCTTCTTCTAAATTTTCACAATAAGCTAACCGAAAAAAATTTTTAATTTCTGTATCATTGGCTATCCGTAAATATGCAGTTGCATCTTCTAACGTAAATCTTGCCAATTGAATCATCTTTCTACCTCCATTTTTGTTTTTTATTTCATATTTATTATACAGTCACTTTATGTTTACTGTCAAGTAGTTCTATATATATGTCAATATTTCATTAATTTTATCATTCATATTATTTTACTCAAATTTTATTGCCTTTTGCTATAAAATAGTATATAATGACCTCATAATTATAAAGGAGCGTGAGTTTATGGAAGAAGTAAAAATTGGACGAGTATATCGTCACTTTAAAGGCAATTATTATTTTGTAGAAAATGTTGCTTTTGACTCGGAAACAAAAGAAAGAATGGTTGTATATAAACCTTTATACCCAAGAGACGATGGGCGCTCCATATGGGTTAGACCTGAAAAAATGTTTTTAGAAGAAATTCCTGAAAGACCAGATAATATCACTGGTCAAAAAGTAAGATTTGATTTAGTAGAAGATTTAGAAAAAGATTATACAAAAAATTAAATGTAATAATAATTAAGGAGGATTTTATGATAGATATTAAATTTTTAAGAGAACATCCTGATATTGTTAAAAGTAATATCAAGAAAAAATTTCAAGATCATAAATTGGTTATGGTTGATGAAATAATTGATTTAGATAAAAAAAATAGAGAAGCACAACTTACGGGAGATACTTTAAGATCTGAAAGAAAAAGCTTAAGCTCTCAAATCGGAGAGTTGATGAAAGCTGGCAAAAAAGATGAGGCTGAAAAAATCAAAGCACAAGTACAAGAAATCAATGCTAAGCTTGAAGAAAATGAAACATTAGAAAATACATATGCTGAAGAAATAAAGACAAGAATGATGAAAATTCCAAATATTATGCATGAATCTGTTCCTATTGGTAAAGATGATTCTGAAAATGTAGAAATTGAAAAATTTGGAGAACCTGTTGTTCCTGATTATGAAATTCCTTTTCATGGTGAAATTTTAGAAGCTTTAGGTGGACTGGATTTAGATAGTGCTAGACGTGTTTCTGGTAACGGATTTTACTATTTATTAGGTGATGTAGCAAGATTACATTCTGCTGTTTTAACTTATGCGAGAGATTTTATGATTAATAAAGGATTTACATACTGCATTCCACCATTTATGATTAGAAGTGATGTAGTAACTGGGGTTATGAGTTTTGAAGAAATGGATGCTATGATGTATAAAATTGAAGGAGAAGATTTATATCTAATTGGTACTTCTGAACATTCTATGATTGGTAAATTTAAAGACCAAATTTTAAGAAAAGAAGATATGCCATATACCATGACCTCTTACTCTCCTTGTTTTAGAAAAGAAAAAGGTGCGCATGGTATAGAAGAACGTGGTGTATATAGAATTCATCAATTTGAAAAACAAGAAATGATTGTCGTATGTGAACCTGAAGATAGTTGGAATTGGTATGACAAAATGTGGTCTTATACAGTTGAATTTTTTAGAAGCATGAATATTCCTGTAAGAACTCTAGAATGTTGTAGTGGTGATTTAGCTGACTTAAAAGCAAAATCTTGTGATGTAGAAGCTTGGTCTCCTAGACAACAAAAATATTTTGAGGTAGGAAGTTGTTCAAATCTAACAGATGCACAAGCAAGACGTTTAGGTATTCGAATTAAAGGAGAAAAAGGAAATTATTTTGCACATACTTTGAACAATACAGTTGTTGCTCCCCCTCGTATGCTAATTTCTATTATGGAAAATAATTATCAGCCGGATGGTAGTGTCATAGTTCCAGAAGTCTTAAGACCATATATGGGTGGATTGGAAAGAATTGAACCTTAAAAAATAAGTTTAACATGATTATATAGGTCAAAATCTATATTCATTCAAAACAATATATGATTTTCCCTATATAACATATTATAAAATTAAATAAATATTCTAAAAGGAGAAGAATGAAAATGAATAAAACTATAACAATGATTGTTGGCGTTAAATGGGGCGATGAAGGAAAAGGAAAAATAGCAGCAATAGAAGCACAAAATGCAAAATTGGTTATTAGAGCAACTGGAGGAAGTAATGCTGGACATACTGTCATTTATAAAGGGCAAAAATTACCTTTACATCTAATCCCAGGAGGAATTGCTTATCCACAAACCACTTGTATTATTGGGCCTGGAGTTGTATTGGATTTGGAAGTGTTATTTGAAGAAATTGAATTTTTAAAGAAATGTGAGATTCCAGGTATTGAATCAAGATTAAAAATTAGTGGCCGTACACATGTCACACTTCCTTATCATAAAGACTTAGATGCCTTATATGAATCTTTAAAAAATAAACCTGTTGGAACAACAAAAAGAGGAATTGGTCCAACTTATGCAGATAAAAGTAATCGTATTGGTATTAGAATGTATGACTTACTTCTACCAGAGGATGAATTGGTTCATAAGATTGAAGAAGCCACAAAAATTCATAACCAAGTTTTTAAAGCAAATCATATGGAAGAATGTATTGTAGATAGTCAGAAATTAGGTAAACAATATCATCAATATGGAGAAAAATTAAAAAATTATATTACAGATATTGAACCTCTTATTTTCAATAGTATTCGAAATAATGAAAAAATTGTTGTGGAAGGTGCGCAAGCTTTCCGTTTAGACTTAGATCATGGAGATTATCCAATGGTTACAAGTTCACACCCTGTTGTTTCAGGAACACTTTGTGGAGCTGCTTTACCACCACAAGCTTTAAATGTGGTTATTGGTGTTGATAAAGCCTATAACAGTAGAGTTGGTAATGGTCCATTTCCTACTGAATTACCAGCCTCACTTGATGAAAACGGAAATGTTATAAAAGATACCACTCCTTTAGAAGGTGATATTGTTCGTGACACTGGACATGAATATGGTACAACTACAGGACGTCCTCGTAGATGTGGATGGATGGATTGTCCTATCCTTTGCTCTGCAAAATTCACTTCTGGTATCGATTATTTATGTTTAAATCATTTAGATACTTTAGGAGAAATTGGTAAAAAACTAGGATATGTTAAAGTTTGTACAAGTTACCTATATAAAGGTAAAAAAGTTCATCATTATCCTGACGATATTATGATAACAGGTGAAATTCCTGAACCAATTTATGAGACTTTAGAAGGTGGTTGGACAATTGATAGTTCTTGTAAAAAATATGAAGACCTACCAGAACTTGCAAAAAAATTTATTGAAATTGTAGAAAAAGCTTCTGGTATTCCTGTTAAATATATTGGAACAGGTCCTGCAAGTGATGATTTAATTGTAAGAGAAGATATTTAGCCTATATTAAGAGAGCAATTATGCTCTCTTTTCTTATTAATATAGTAAAGCTATTTTCATTTTTATGTATAGATTTCTTTGATTGTATAACTGAATTGTTTATATGAGTTAAATAATCTGGGGAAAAATAGACATAAAAATTTAAAAAAATATAGAAAAACAAAAGCACTAAGTATAT
>CALXFE010000041.1 GCA_944387545.1 uncultured Clostridia bacterium
TTACAAGGCATAATACAAAATAGTGTTTCAAAAACAATGAATATAAAAATACCATTACAAGAAAATACAGAAGATAGGAACTTGTTATTGCAAGTATTAAAAGCACAAGTGAAGATACAAGAAGATATAAAAAGAATACAGGTGTCGTTAAGTACAATGTCAAGTCAAATAAATGTACTAAACCACCACCATGATTACTTAATATCTAATAAAAGGGGTTAGTTTTGGGAAAATAACCCTTTTAAAATATAAAAAGTACTATGAAATGGGAAACACAATAACTTAATACAAAAAAATAAATTTATAAAAAGCGGAAAATACATAAATAAAAAAGATAAAAAAATAATAATAGTACGAAAAAAGAAAAAAATTTTTAAAATCAAATAATAGTAAACGGCACAAGAAATTGTTAAAACCGCCCCTTTTTCTATTGTCATTAAGTACTTGTATAAAGTAAGCATAAAAATGCTTGTAAAATAAAATTTTTATGATATAATTCGACATATAGAAAATAAGAAAGGTGGAAAGCAAATGAAGAAGTTAAAAATTATTTTTATATTTATATTTATTTTAAGTATTTTACTATGCAATAATTGTGTTTATGCGGAAGAGCAATTTCACGAAATGAGAGAATTTTTTGCTAAAGAAACTGAAACGAATGAAACTGAGGCGGAAGAGACGTCAAAAGTTGCAGAGAACATATTTCCTCCTCGTATTTGGTGGGCAAATAATAAAATAACAACTGACTGGTTTAATACAATAGATGATAAGGCTTTAGATTATGATGAAATTTTATATCAAGTTATAGCATTAGACTTTGAACAAGCAAAGGAAGTAATTGGATTCAGAGAAACAGTAGAAGAGGAATTGGCAAGTAAACGAAATTATATATATGAGCAAAAAATTTTAGCACAAAGAGAAAATCCAACAGTAACAATACAAGAAGTTAATAATTTAATAGATGAATATAATGAAAATTGTATTCAAAAAGAAAAAGAAATAAAAGAAAGATACCCTAAGTATAACGAAAATAATTGGAAAAAGTTACAAAATGGAAATAGAATGGCATATACTGATACTACTGGAAAAACAGCCTATCTATTTATATTTGCTAAAGTTACTGATAGTGATTTTAAAGGGGAAAAAACAAAATATATTTCTACACCACATGATTTGAATTATGAGTATTTTAAGCGACAAGGAAATAATGCACCATCACAGGGGACAAATAATAATACAATAAATAATACATCAACAACTAATGTAGTTCAAAAAGAAGAACAAAATCAAACACAAAACAAGAATAAGAACAATGATAAAACAGTAGCACCGACAAGACTACCAAACACACGGCTTATCAAGTGTTATAATATTGCTAATAGCATTTATAATAATATTAGGTATAGTTTTCTATAAAAAGCAAAAATACTGGAAAGGTATAAAATAAAGTAATAAAGCAATAGACCAAAAATCTATTGCTTATTTTCTTGTGTAAGCGCGAAGAATAAGGAAATCTTGCTACTTTTCGCGCCAACTATTAAGATTAAGCGTTACTTTCTATATAAGAGGGGTTTGTCTGAGTATAGGTAGGAGAGATGTATACTACACTATACCGCCCAAAAGGGGGGCAGAATGTATTAAATTACGAACTCTCTTTGAATTAGTTATCGCCTTGCTTATGCAAGTTTTGTCATATAAGCAGTGTGTATGAACATGTAAAAAACTACGGGTAATATAATAAATAAATATATATATATATATAAGCCCCTTTTACACGAATTATGTCTAAAAAATATATATAATATATAAATATATAAAGAAATATATAATAAGTTATAAGGGGAATATAAAAGAAGCAATAGAAAAAGCTATTACTTCTTTTGTTTTTCATAATCACTTATAGCAAATTGTAAAGACTGGTTAACTACTTCATTTATTGAAATATCTTCTTCTTTTGCAATTTGTTTTATTTTGTTCAAAATATTTTCTTCAAGTCTAACAGTATATTGCACATACTTTTTATCTGTTTTCTTATGAAATGCTATACCCATATAATAATCACCCATTATTAGTGTATCCAAGTTTATAGATAAATAATATACATAAAAAGTGCTTGTGAAAAATACAAGTATATATTATAATAATATTATTAAGGGGTGTGAATTATTGTGTTGAATGATTTTGTTAGTTATATGAATAACTATATTACAGTTGAAGAAATGCAAGGTATAATTATTTTAATAATAATAAGCACTATATATATTTTTACAGCATGGATATTTGACAAGTATGATAAATATATAGAAAAAGAAATTAAGAAGAGGGTGTGAAAAGTATGTATATAGATTTAGTATTGAAAATAAACCAAGCCATTATAGAACTAGAAGAGCCAATAAGATTTTTATGTTATTTAAGCCTATATATTGGTATTCCTTTACTATGTGTTGTTTTATATTATATTGACAACAAAATAACAATATCAAGAAGCGAAAACAAAAAGAAAAAAGTATATAAAAAAATATCTAAATAAGATTAGGAAGAGGATTCTTAATCTTATTTTTTTTGCAATTTTTCTTTTAAAGTATTGTCAATAACTTTAAAACAGTTGTAAATATTTTTTTCGCTAAAATTTGACTATTTTTTTATTGTATGTTATAAACACTTTAAAAGAGTTGCAAAGGGGGAATTGACAATGGTTGACAACATGTATAGTGTAAAAGAAGCAAGTAAATTGTTAGACTGTTCGACACAAAACATATATAGACAAAAAGCTAATTTAATCAAGCAAGGTTTCATGGAAACAGATAGCATGGGCGATTATTATTTGAACGAAAAAGGTATAAATTTTTTAAGAGAAAAGAGAATAAAAACAATGAAAGAAAATAGTAAAGACTTGACAAAAGACTTGTCAAGTGTTGCAAACCCTGTTGTATCAAGTGATAGTATAGAAATTATAGATATTTTAAAGCAACAAATACAAGATTTAAAAGAAGAGAAAGAATACTGGAAAAAAGAATATGAAAAGAAAGACCAAGAATTGACAAAAACAAATGAACATTTACAAAACATGAATACTACCGTTTTTCAAAGGTTACTAGCAACAGAAGAGGAAAATAAAAAACAAGCGGAAGAAACTAAAAAAAGTTTTTGGAAAAGGCTTTTTAGTTAATTATTATAAATACAATATCATAACATAAATGTTTTAAATGTTTTCTATTGTTTAAAAGTATTGAAATATAAGAGATTCAAAAATTAAAGACCACAAAATTTACGGTAAAAACCACAATTTTTACGGGAAGACCACAAAATTTACGGTATAAAAGCCACAATTTTTACGGTTAATATTTTATAAAAGCCACTCTTTTTACAGTTAAAAGCCACAAATAAAATTTTTTTGGGCTTTTTATTGCTTTTATAAAGAACTTATAATATAATTCTTGTGGGAGGAAAGCAAATGAAACCTTATGAAAGAGATAAGTTATCACTAGATAATCAAGTTGTAAAAGCTAATACTATGATACAAGGAAAATATAAAATGTCAGCATTAGAGCAGAAGCTAGTATTGACCTTATGTAGTAAGATAACAAGTAATGATGATATGTTTATGGAATTTACAATGACCGTTAATGAATTTGCAAATTTTTTAGGAATTGACAATAAGAACTATGAATTTAATAGAACATTAAAAAGAAAATGTAAGATATTAAATAATAAAGATATAGAGATGAATATAGGAACAAAGGAAAATCCAGATTGGTTATTTTTCCATTGGTTTGAATATATTAGATATATACCAGGAAGCGCAACAATAAAGATGAAATTTAGTCCTGTTTTAGAGCCATATTTATTATCAATAAAAGAAACATACACAAAGTATAGATTAGGTTATGTTATAAACTTTAAATCTGAATATAGTTTTAGAATGTATGAGTTAATGAAATCATACGAAAAAATAGGAGAAAGAACAATTACAATAGAAGAAATTAGAGAATTACTTATGTTAGATGATAATAAGTATGTCAAATATAGCCATTTAAAGACAAGAGTTATACAAAAGTCTATTGAAGAAATAAATAGATACTCTGATATAAAAGTAGAGTTAGAAAAAGAAGAAAAAGAGGGAAGAAAAGTTGTTGGTTTAGTATTTTCTATAAAACCAAATGATTATAAATATCCTATTGACAACTGGTTGGAATATGAAGAATATGAAAAGAAAACTAAAAAAGAATTACAAGCGATATTAAATAGTTTAATACTTGCAAGATATAAAATATCTTTTGAAGAATTTAGAACAGATTTATTTTGTAAAGAAAGTATATTGGAATTGATTATGGAATTAAAGCATAATGATTATGAAAAGTCTAATATAAAATATGCAATTCCATATTTTACGAAAGTTTTGCAAGAAAAGGAGAAAAAATTCACTGGTAAGGAAATAACTAATACCGAAATAAGAAGATATGAAATAGAAAAAATGGTAAAATAAAAACACAATTTTTTTCTTTTTCTAAAAGTTGTTTTTTCAATAGTCTAATTTTTTATTAGGATGCCTTAAAATCGATTTTTAAGATTAAACATAACAAATTATATGCTTAAAATAAAAAAAGCCTTAAATTTGATTTTGAGCGCTAACCAAAAAAATAGAAAAGTTTTATATAAAACTTGCAAAAGTAAATAATAAATGATAGTATGTATCAAAAAAAGTGAAAGGGAGTAATAAGTATGGAATATAACTATAAAACATTGAATTTAGAAACTATGATGAAATATATCCAAGACAATGCACCACAAGACAAAGAATGGTTTAAATCAGTAGCAGTAACAGAAAAAGAAATACAAGATAAAAAGACAGGAAAGAAGAAAACAAGACCAGTATATAATCATTTTAAGGCAAGAGAAGAATTTTGTAAGAAATATATGCCTGAAATAATACCAGTTGCAAAGAAAAAACAACCAAGTAAAGCAGAAATCCTTGCAAATTGGTAATATATAAAAGAGTTATCAGTACATGATAACTTTTTTTATGTTTTTATAGTATCAAAAGTAAGGTTAATAAAAAAAGTATCAAAAACTATTGACAAAAGAAAAATTTTATAATACAATATCAGTATCAAAAGTAACGAAGGTTATCTTTAATACAGAAAGGAGAAATAATTATGGCTATATATGGAATAGCAAGAATAAGTAGAAAAACACAAAATATAGAAAGACAAATAAGGAATATTTTAGCACAATATCCTAATGCAACTATTATAAAAATAGTTTATACTGGTTCAAAAGTAGTAGGGCAAAAAGACTTTGTAAATGTTATAAAGAAAGTTAAAGCAGGAGATAAGCTTGTATTTGATAGTGCGAGTAGAATGAGTAGAAATAGTGAAAAGCGGTTGTGAACTATATGAAGATTTATTTAAAAGAGATATAAGTATAGAATTTTTAAAAGAGCCTCATATCAATACAGAAGTATACAAAGAAGCGCTTAATAATCAAATAAAGATAAAATTAGAAACAGGAAACAAAGCAACAGATGAATTGATGAATACAATAATTGAAGCATTAAATAAATATACAATAGAACTTGCAAAAGAACAAATAAAAATAGTATTCGACCAAGCACAAAAGGAATTAGAAGATTTACATATAAGGACAAGTGAAGGAATGGAAACCGCAAAAAGAAATGGTAAAAGAGTTGGAACACCAAAGGGCGCAAAACTAACAACAAAGAAAAGTAAAGAAGCAAAAGAAATTATATTAAAACATTGTAAAGACTTTAATGGTACATTAAACGACATAGAGTGCATGAAACTAACAGGACTTGCAAGAAATACATTTTACAAGTACAAAAGAGAATTAAAAGAAGATATAAACGAATAGTTATATATTTATATATAGAAAGCGGAAAATCATTGTTAATTTAATTATAGTTAAAAGCGCGGTAAAATTCAAAGTTTTGAAATTTAGTAAAAATTTTATTATAATTATTATAGAAAATAAATAAAAGAAATAGAAAGCGCGAAAATCAAATATTTGAGAATTTTTTTATAGAGTTATTATATATCATTAATACAATACAAATAAGCAGGAAAAACCTGAAAATTTTGTTAAGGAGAATAAAAGAAAAATGGAATTAGAAAAAGAAAAAGTAATTGAAAGAATAAAAGAGGCAAAAGAGTATGGATTAAAATATTCACAATTAGCAAGAGAAATAGGATTACAACCTATTACAATTTATATGTTTGTTAATGGTACATATAATTTGTC
>CALXFE010000042.1 GCA_944387545.1 uncultured Clostridia bacterium
TATTTTATCATATTTTTTGGTATTTCCTACTTTTATTTTTTTACTTTGGGTGTGACATATCTATTGTAAACCTATAAACAAGACTTTATGGAGATAAAGGATGTATCAGCTGTTTGAATAAAATATAATCAATTAGATAGAGTATCCGAAAATTACATTTTTGAATATAATAAACAAAAGTAAGTGATACTATTAAATAAGAAATGGAGAGGAGAAATGTTTATGGAGAAGGATACATTGATTGGAAATACACCCATGATAAAAATAAAATATAAATATAAAGGAAAAGAAGCCCATATATATGCAAAATTAGAAATGTTTAATGTAACAGGTAGTATAAAAGATAGAGTAGCATACTATATCATAAAAAATGCAAAAGAAAAAGGCATATTAAAACAAAATATGCCGATTATAGAAGCAACAAGTGGGAATACAGGAATTTCCTTATCAGCATTAGGAGCCTATTATAAGCACCCTGTATATATTTTTATGCCAGACTGGGCAAGTAAAGAAAGAATTGAACTAATGAAATTATATGGTGCCAATATAACACTAGTATCAAAAGAAGAAGGTGGTTTTATAAAATGTGTGGAAGAGGCAAAAAAATTAGCAAAAACGTTAAATGGATTTTTAGCAAATCAATTTGAAAATGAAGATAATATAGTAGCACATTATAAAACAACAGGAAAAGAAATTTTAGAACAATTGGAAGGAAAGGATTTAGGAGGATTTGTTTCAGGAGTAGGAACAGGCGGAACATTAATTGGAATAGGAAAACGATTAAAAGAAAAAAATCATGCAATAAAAGTAGCGGCTCTAGAACCTCAAAAAATGCCTATTTTATCAAATGGAAAATTCATAGGACAGCATAAGATAGAAGGAATAGGAGATGACTTTATTCCAGATATATTTCATAGAAATAAAGATATTGTTGAAAAAGACATTATACTGATTAATGATGATGATGCTATTAATGTGGCAAGAAAACTCTCAAAAGAATTAGGGTTAGGTGTTGGAATTTCATCAGGTGCGAATTTCATAGGGGCTATTTTGTTACAAGAAAAAATACAAAAACCAATTGTTACAGTTTTTGCTGATGATAATAAAAAATACTTATCTACAGATTTAGTAAAAGCAATAGACTCAAATAATGATTTTATAAGTAATGAGGTAGAATTATCAAACTATGAAGAAACATAAAATGAAAACACATAATTTATAATATAATAAGGAAGAAAGATAATAGGAAACATTGTTTAAAATAAGGTAAAATCACGATGCAAACAATATATAAAGCATCGTGATTTTTGATATATAATTTAAAAAGAAAATCATGCAAGTTAATTTTTAAATTCTTTTGATAATTTTCCGATTGCTTTGGTTTCAATTCTTGAAACATAAGAACGTGAAATACCCATCATTTTTGCAATCTCATGTTGTGTTTTGGGCTTGTGACCACCAAGACCAAATCTAAGTTCTAAAATTGTTTTTTCTCTATCTTTTAATATAGATTTCATTTTTTCATATAATAATTTAATTTTCATTTTTATATCAACTGCATCTTCAATGTTTCTTTCATCATTTTCTAATATTTCTTGTAAAGTAATGACATTATCATCTTTGTCTTTGCCAATAGGTTCATTTAAATATACTTCAGCACCCAATTTTTTGGTAGCCCTTAAATGCATTAAAATTTCATTATCAATACATCTTGAAACATATGTAGAAAGTTTAGAACCTTTTTCTATATTGAAACTATTGATTCCTTTGATTAGGCCAATTGTACCAATAGAAATTAGGTCATCTTGTTCAACATTGGTAGTTGAATATTTTTTGGTGATATGTGCAACGAGTCTCAAGTTTCGTTCAATTAAAATGTTTCGTGCTTCCTCATCTCCATTTTTCATTTGTTCTAAATACATTTTTTCTTCCTCGGTTGTTAAAGGTTCAGGAAATATATTGTTACTAGATATATAGCCGACTAAAAAAACAGAAGATTTTAGAAATTCAATAAATCCTAAAATACCAGACATACAAAGTGCTGAAAACATAGCTGCACCTCCATAATAAAATTAAACAATTTAAAATATATTGCATAACAAATTATATGTTTGCGAACAATAAAAGTGCATGACCATCAGAAAAAATATAATTTGAAAGAATGAATGAAAAAATAAAGTAATAGAATTTAAGAAGAAATGGTTAGGATGAAAAAACAAGAAAAATCTTTAAAGAGACTATTAGAGATTTTATAAAGAAGAGAGGGTGAGAATTCCATGAACGGATTTTTAAATGTGGTGAAAGGAATCTTTATAGGAGCAGGCGCTATTATACCAGGTGTTAGTAGTGGTGTTTTATGTGTGATATTTGGTATTTATGAAAAATTATTGGATGCTGTTTTGAATTTTTTTAAAGATATTAAAAAGAATATAAAATTCTTATTTCCAATCGCTTTAGGAGTGGGAATTGGTGTATTATTATTTAGTAACATATTAAATTATCTGTTATATGAATTTCCAATCCAAACCAAATCTATATTTATTGGATTGATTTTAGGAACAATTCCTTCTTTAATAAAAGAAGTGAATACGAAAGAAAAATTCAAACCACAAAATGTTATCTATTTGTTGATAGCATTAACCATAGGAATAACAACCGTCATTTTAGAAAATAGAATAACATTAATAGATGTAGAAAATATAAATAATGCATATTTAATTTTATGTGGAGCAATCATGTCGATAGGAATCATTGTACCAGGTGTTAGCAGTACAATTATTTTAATGTTATTAGGTGTATATTCTATTTATTTACAATCAATAGCCAATGTATATTTACCAGTATTAATACCAATTGTCATTGGTTTAGTATTGGGGAGTATTGTTGTGATGAAATTAACAAAAAAACTATTAGAAAACTATTATGCAAAAACCTTTTATACAATTATAGGATTTACGATTGGTTCTATTTTTGTACTTTTACCACAAAGAATGACATTTGTAGAAATGATTTTAAGTATATTGTGTATTTTATTAGGTGTATATATTTCTCATATACCAGATGCTATTAAAAACTTTAAAAGTACAAAAGTATTTAAATCTATAAAAATTTTAAAAAGAGTTAACCCTCGTTCACAAAGTCAAGAAAAAGACTTGTGAAATGCAGGAAAATATAGTATAATATTTGACATAAAGAAAGTGATAAAAAAGTATAATGGAAATTCGAGAAAGGTTAAGGAATAGAGATGACAAGAGAAGAAGCGATTGAAATTATTCGAAAAAATAAAGATAAACCACTAAATGAAATAAAAAGAATAATAAAAAGAAAAATGCCAATAGAAAAAAGAATAGCATTTACAAGTGAGCATTTATTTGAGTTGATAGCAGAAATGGACCAGTTTGATAAAACGAAAAAAACATCTGTAAACAGCAAACAAATAAAAAAAGGGAGAAAAATAGAAGGAGAGGAAAGATAAAATGGATTACAAAGATTTAGCAAATAAAATATTTCCAGAAGCAAAAGATATAGCATATTATGAAGAAAAATACCCAGAAAGAAATTTAAAGGAAGGCGCTATTGTCACAAGATTTGCACCAAGCCCAACAGGATTTGTACACATTGGAGGTTTGTACCAATCTTTAATTGCCAGAAAATTAGCCAGTCAAACAGAAGGTGTATTTTTATTAAGAATTGAAGATACAGACCAAAAAAGAGAAGTAGAAAATGGAATAACAGATATAGTGCAATCTTTAGATAATTTTGGGATTGAACCTGATGAAGGCATGATTTCAGAAACAGAAGGAAAAGGAATTTATGGACCATATAGACAGTCTATGAGAAAAGAAATTTATCAAAGTTATGCCAAATATCTAATTGAGCAAGGAAAAGCATATCCATGTTTTTGCACACCAGAAGAATTGGATGAAATGAGAACAAAACAAGAAAATGCAAAAATTAGACCAGGATATTATGGCGTTTGGGCAAAATGTAGAAATATAACCGTAGAAGAAGCAATACATAAAATAGAAAATGGGGAAAAATACATTGTTCGTTTTAAATCTCCTGGACGTGAAGACAGAAAAATCAAACACCATGATATGATAAAGGGAAATGTGGACTTTCCAGAAAATGATCAAGATATTGTTATTATAAAAGCAGATGGGTTACCAACCTATCATTTTGCACATGCTGTAGATGACCATTTAATGAGAACAACACATGTTATAAGAGGAGATGAATGGTTATCTTCTGTACCATTACATTTACAATTATTTCATGAGTTAGGATTTAAGGCACCTAAGTATGCACATATTGCACCAATCATGAAAAATGATAATGGAAATAAGAGAAAATTAAGTAAAAGAAAAGACCCAGAAGCAGCAGTATCTTATTATGATGAAATGGGAATTCCAAAAGAGGCAGTTAATGAATATTTATTAAATATTGCCAATTCTAATTTTGAAAATTGGAGAAGAGCCAACAAAGATAAATCAATTGATGAATTTGAATTACAGTTAAACAAAATGAGTGTTAGTGGTGCCTTATTTGATATGGTAAAATTATTAGATGTAGGAAAAACGGTTATCTCTAAATTCACAGCAGAAGAAGTATATGAAAACGCATTAAAATGGGCAAAAGGTTATGATAAAGAACTAGAAGAAATATTACAAGATAAAGAATATGCTCTAAAAATATTCGGAATTGAAAGAGGAAACAAAAAACCTAGAAAAGATATTGCAAAATGGTCAGATGTCAAAGAAAATATAGAATATATGTATGATGACAAATTCCTTACAAAAGAACAAGAATATCCATATCAAGTTATTAATGAAAAAGAAGATATTGATAAAATATTAGATTTGTATATGAAAAACTATTATGATGAAAATGATGATAAACAACAATGGTTTGATAAAATAAAAGAATTAGCAGGAAGCTTAGGATATGCAAAAGAGGTAAAAGAATATAAAGCAAATCCGGATAACTATAAAGCACATGTAGGAGATGTAAGTACAGTTTTAAGAGTGGCATTAACAGGAAGAACCAATACGCCAGATATGTACGAGATTATGCAAGTATTAGGAAAAGAAAGTATAGAAAAAAGATTTGAGCTAGCAAAGAAAAAGTAAAGTCCAATTGGGGACAGACTCATTTTTCCCTTTTTACTAATAAGTACAACAAAAAAGGAATTTTAGACCAGTCGGGTATGTTTCCAATGGGACAAAAGAAGGGGAGAATAATGAATTATAAAATAGGTGATATTGTAAGAACCAAAAAAGTACATCCTTGTGGAAATAAACTATGGGAAATTACAAGAATAGGCGTGGATTTTAAGTTGAAGTGTCAAGGGTGTGGACATATCGTAACCATTCCAAGAGAGAAAGCTTTAAAAGTAATAACAAAATTAGAAAATAGAAAAGAAATGTAATTATAGTGATAAGAAGAACTAGGTATTTAAAAATTTTAAATACCTAGTTCTTTATATATTGTTCTATAAAACTCCAAACATCATCTTTATATATTTTTCTTTCAGAAGAAAAAGGTAGGGTAGGGATATCTCCAATAGGATTTAATTCTTTTTGTAATGCTTTTACCGTATCATCGACCTTAGTAATAGCAATTTTATCAGCCTTATTTGCAAGAATCAAACAAGGTAATCCAGAAGAGATGATATAGTTATACATCAGCCTATCATTAGAAGTAGGAGAATGACGGATATCGATTAAAAAGATAATTAATGTAATTTCTTTTCTATGAAATAGATATTGTTCTATAAATTTTCCAACTTGTTCTTGTTCCTTTTTTGACATTTTACTATATCCATAGCCAGGTAAATCAACAAAATAAAATAGATCGTCTATATTATAAAAATTAATTTGACGTGTTTTTCCGAGGTTCACTACTAGTTCTGGCAAGTTTTTTTCTATTTATCATGGTATTAATAAAACTAGATTTTCCTACATTGGATTTTCCAACTAAAACAATTTCAGGTAAATGATTTTTAGGATATTGTTTTGGACCAACTGCAGATATTTCGAACTGGGGATTGTGTATATTCATAATTTTTCTCCTTATCTATATTTATATTTATATATTTTAGCATAGTTTTCTGTTTTTTTCAAATTAGTAAAACAATTCGTATGAGTTTTTTTAGCTGGGGAATTACCTAGATTTCAATATTTTTAAGCTCTAAGTTATAATTTGATTCAAATTTC
>CALXFE010000043.1 GCA_944387545.1 uncultured Clostridia bacterium
ACTTTTATTTCTTTGATATTTTTTCATTTTAATTTATTGCATCTACCCGCATTTTTTTAAAATGGTATTTATTTTATGATTTTAAATTTCTTTATTTTTTATTATATACAGTATTTAACTTTTTAAAATTAAAAATTATATCTACTTGTTTATCTTGATGTATTTCAATCCTGTTAATAAGAACTTTTATTATTTCTGGTGTTGGTTTTTCTAATTTCAAAAAATCATTTACTAATTTTTTAATGTTTTCTATATCATCATCTGAATGATTTTTTTGTTCATTTTTTAACCCAATATATTCCTCTTCTTTTTGTTTTATCTCATCTTTTAATTTACTAAATAATCTTTCATACATCTCTTCACTAATTTTCCCATTTAACTTATCAACATACATTTTGTCAATATTATCATTTATGAGTTTTATCTCTGTTTCTAACTTTTGAAGAATTTTTTCATAATCATATTTTGATATACTATTTTTTATATTTAACTCTATTTTCTTGCTATCAATTTGTAAAAATAATTTTTTTATGTACTCTAATACCAACTTTTCTAGCATTTCATAATTAAACCCATGTGATGTGCAAAGTCCTAATTTTGAATTTCTACGATAATTGTTACATATCATATCCAATCTTCCATTTTTCTTTGCTCTGACACCTATTTTGTGCTTACATTCATAACATACTAGCAAACCATCTAGCAAAAAATGATATTTCTTTTCATTTCGATTATAATTTTGAGTAATTACCATCTTTTGTACGATATCAAAAGTTTTTTTATCAATAATTGATTCATGGGTATTTTCTACAATATTCCATTGTTCTTTGGGATTTGACCTTACTTTTCTGTTTTTATAACTTATCCTACTTCTTTTATTTTGTACGGTAGTGCCGGCAATATATTTCATTTTTTAAAATATTTTTTATCGTTTTATTTTCCCAAAATGTTGCTTTATGATATCTAATCTGGCTTGCCGTAGGAATTTGATTGTTATTTAGGTAATCTCTTATTGTGCTAATTGGATTTCCGTAAAATTGCCATATTAAAAATTTTCTTTACAATTTTCGCTTCTGGCTCACAAATAATTAGTTTGTTTTTGTCATTTGGATCTTTCATATATCCTAGTGCAGTTTTGCCACCTACCCATTTTCCTTCTTTTTGCATGGTATGTAAGGCTGTCCTAATTTTTTTGGATAAATCTTTTGAATACATATCATTTAATATAGATTTAAAAGGTGCTATATCATTATTACCATTGTTATTTACAAAAGTGTCTATACCATCAGTTACAGAAACATATCTAACATTTTTTTCTGGAAACCATTTTTCTATGTACTCTCCTGTTTCTATGTAATCACGACCTAAACGAGATAGATCTTTTGTTATGACCATATTTATTTTTTTTAAGTTTATATCTTTTATCATTCTTTGAAAACCTGGTCTGTTAAAGTTTGTTCCCGTAAAGCCTTGGTCAATATATATGTCTACAAGTTCATAGTTCCATCCTAAATTTTCTACATATTTTGTTAGCAATGTTCTTTGATTTTTTATACTTTCGCTTTCATCATAACCTCTATCTACATCTTCTTTTGATAATCTTATATAAATGGCTACTTTATATATTATTTTTTCTATCTGCTCAAGCATTTTACCTCCTTTCCATGCTTGAGATAATAATTTGAATTCATTTTAATTATATCTAATTTGGAAGTGAATTCAAATGCTCAAGTAATGAAAATTTTAGATTTTATTAATCACATTTGCTAATTGGATATATTAATATTTCTTTTCATATATTGTAAAGTGGGCTCATTTATATCTAACATATTCATTATCAAATCTTCTATTAATTTTTCTAAATCCTCTCCTTTTTTGTCAAAGCATATATTCACTTTAAATGACTCACTCATATTTTCTCCTATTATTAACTAATATTTATTTAATTTATATGTGTCAAAAATGCGATTATTCTAAATATAAACATATAAAATTTATAATATATACTTTACTTTTCTCTTAAAAATTCTACCCTAATTTCTAAAAATACAAAAAAAGATATGCATTTTTATTTACATATCTTTTTCAAAATATAATCTTTTCATTACTTCAAAATTTATTTCTTTAATTTTTCAGATAACAGTTCCTGGGTAGGAATGTGATAGTTTTCATTCTCACACTCCTACCCAGTTGAGTTCAAAGTGTCTACCAAAATTTATTTATTCTTTGGTATAAGTTGCTTTAGCCAAAAATTAAACTGTCCAAATTTTAAAATTTTTACTCTTTAAAATTTGGACAGTTTTAAGTCATATGCCTCTATAATTTTATGCTAGAAAATTTATTTTATAAATTTGTAATTATATAAAATTTATATATCCATATAATAAATGCAATATAGTAAATACTATCGTTGGAATCATTGATATCCAATTTTTAATTTTAATTTCATAAAACAAAAATGATAAACAAGGAAACAAGCATAATCCAATAATAACTATATTATTAACTATACCTATAAAATTAGAATATATAACAAGCAATTATAAAAGATTCAAATAAATATCATTTTAATCATCAAAAAAAGAATTGAATAATTTGCAATTCTTCCTTACTATATTTGTAAATTCAAATCGTTTCTCAAACATTTCTAAAACAGTGTCTACTTTGGAATCTACCTTCTGGTATATCATGCAAACAAATAGCAATTGCTAAACTTAAACCTAATTTTATAGAAGCTCCGAAACCAGAACCAATTGCTAACCCTTCTGGGAAATTATGAATGGCTAATCCAATAGATACAATAATACCTGTTTTTAACAAACTATTATTTTTACTTATATTTTTTTCTTCTATTTTAAACTTTTTTTCTACGAATTTATCACAAAAAATCATCATAGTAATACCTAATGCAATTCCAATAATAGCATTTATAATATTACTGATTTCTAATGCTTCAGGTATTAAGTCAAAGCAAATAATAGCCATCATAAGTCCTGAGGCAAATGCTAACACAAAACTTAAAAATTTTTTGGAATGTTTTTTGGTAACTACACCTATGATTCCACCAATCGTCGTTCCAAATGTTCCAAAAAATAAACCTACCATGGTTGTTTTTATAATTTCTTGCATAAAAAAACTCCTTAAAATATACTTTATTTTAGTTTATTTTAAGAAGTTTTATTTTATTACTTTCCTAATTAATAAAGCAAAAATATTTTAATATTTTTCTTGCAACTTTTTATTTTATCCTATTTTAAATTTTCTGGATTTAACCCTTCTAATTCTTTTAATACAAATCTACCATCTTTTCTAACTAATACATCATCAAACCAAATTTCTCCCCCACCATATTCTGGGGTTTGAATATTGACAATATCCCAATGGATAGCTGAACGATTTCCATTATCACTCTCTTCTAAACTATCACCTGGTGTAAAATGAAAGCTTCCTCTTACTTTTTCATCAAATAAGGTATCCCCTATAACATTTTCTATATATGGATTTAGCCCTAATGCGAATTCTCCAATATATCTTGCACCTTCATCTGTATCTAATATTTCATTGATTTCTTTTTCTTTATTGGCTGTTGCCTTTATAATTTTACCGTCTTTAAATTCAAATCTTACATTATTAAATGTTATTCCATTGTATGTTGTTTCTGTATTATAGGTTATATATCCATTGATACTATTTTTGACTGGTGCTGTTGCCACTTCTCCATCTGGAATATTAAAGGTTCCAAAATATTTTTCTGCTGGAATATCTTTTATGCTAAAAGTTAAATCTGTACCTTTTCCAATAATACGCACTTTATCTGTTTTATTCATCAAATCTACTAATGGGTTCATTGCCTCTGACATTTTTGTATAATCTACATTACATACTTTAAAATAAAAATCCTCAAAATGTTCTAAACTCATACGGCTCATTTGTGCCATAGATGCATTTGGATATCTCAAGATACACCATCTTGTATGTTTTACTCTTTCTTCAAAATGGACAGGTAAATTGTAATAGGTATTGTATAATTCCATCTTTTCTTTTGGAACATCTACTAATTCTGCTGTATTGTTGCTCGCTCTAATTCCTATATAACAATCCATATCTTTCATTCTGGTCAAATCATGTTTTGCATACATTTTTATTTGTTCTTCATTTGCATTTAATAGCATTTCTCTCATAATTTCATAGTTTATAATATTAAAATATGGGTTTGCTTTTAAATTTTCAGCTTGTTTTATTAATTCTTTTGCTAATGGTATTCCTTCTTCTCCTAATATTTCTATGAATATATTTTCATTTTCTTTTAGCTTAACAGAATTATTTAATAAGTTATTTGCTAACTTTTCTATCCTAATATCCTTCATCTTAACCTCCTTTTTAAGTTGTTAAAATTCTTTTTTTCTGTCTCCTAACCATATGTTCTTTTAAATATAAGCATTATAACATAGAATATAGAGTATGTAAAATAAAAAAACTCCTTAAAATATACTTATTTTCGTGTATTTTAAGAAGTTTTATTTATTTTGTGAATTTTAATAGATTTATTTTAATTGCTACTCATATATCTTGTTATCTTTCTACATTTTGTACAACAATTTCATAATTTTTTAAATCTATATAATCACCTATTAAAGTAATTTCAAATTCTTTGCTTTCTTGGCTTCCAAGATTTTCAATTGTGATATTTTGTGAACCTTTTAGTTGTTCTTTTTCATTATATACATTCAATGTAAGTGTACATTTTTTTACAAGTTCACCTAAGTTTTTTATGTTCCCTGTAGCAATGATACTTGACCCCATGCTTTTTATCTCAACATTTTCTAAATGCATTTGTTCTTGTGTTTCAGTTGTTCTATTGGATACAATACTTTGTATTTCTGGTATAGTGTTCGTTCTTGCTTTTGATTTTTTTGAGTTTCGTAAAAGTACGGTTGCTGTTGCAATAACAGCTATTACAATAAGTACAACACATATTATTATTATCATTTGTTTTTTACTTATTTTTTTCATGTTTACCCCCTTTCATGAATTTTTTTGTGTTTTGTCTTCTCTTTTTGTATACTCATGTTTTTAGTGATTACTTAAGTATACTTGATCTGGTATTGTCATTCCTTTTAAGTATGGCATTGTTTTTCCTTCTTGGATTTCCCATATAGTTTCAAAGTCAAATCCTGCATAGTTTGCTTGTTTTGCTCCTTCTTCATATGTTGCTATCTCTGTTCCATTTCCTTGTGCTATACTTCCTTCTGTTATATAGTATACATTTGTTAATGTCACATTCGAAGACGTTATTGCTCCTGTATATCCTGATGTTGCACTTACTTTTCCAGCATTATAACTATTTGTTATTGTTATTGTGGTCCTTGTACTATACGAACTTCCTATAATTCCTCCTGCATATTGATATCCTGCTGTTCCTTCTCCTGCTATTTCTCCTATGTTATAGCAGTTTTCTATTGTAAATGTTGCATTTTGAGCTATATACCCTGCTATTCCTCCTAGATATATTGTTGAACTTCCTGATGTTGTACTTCCTGATATTTTTCCTATATTATAACTCTTTGTTATACTTACAGTTCCACTTGCATATCCTGTAATTCCTCCTGCATTTCTTCCTGTTACTTCACTTTCATTTATACATTCTGTTATTTCTGAACCTGAACTACTATATCC
>CALXFE010000044.1 GCA_944387545.1 uncultured Clostridia bacterium
TCATCATTAAAATTTAAGAACTTAGATTTTAATTTCTAAGTTCTTACAAAAATTTTCCGAAACTTCTTGACACTAATCTTGTTTTTTATTATGCTTATTTTTTTATCGTAACGATTTTTATAATCTGTATTAGTCCTATATATCCAAATATGGGATATAATAAATTTACTAAATTGGAAAAACCAATTTTTGATATAATAACCGCACTTATACATATGAAAATGGCATATGGTTTATAATGCTTTTTTGTGTTTACCACATTTTCTAAAAAGCTTGTTCCTAAAGACACACTTGTTGTTAATATCGCACTTAAAATAATAAATCCATATATATATTTCCATATTTCAGAAATTTTTGAAGCTATATAGACAGCTGGCATCTCTAAATTTTCAATATTGACATCTATTTTCATCAACATAAAAAATATAATCAAGGATAATAAAATAACAAATATGGTGGTTAATATAGCTATAATGATATTTTCCTTTTTATGATTTATAAGATTTCTTAACGCAATTAATACAGGGATTAGTAATATTGTATTATAACTGCCATACAATATACTGTCTAAAATCCATTTCCAGCTTGTATTTGGTAATAGATAATTGGATATTTGAAATATGTATTTTACTTCTATCACATGTATTCCTATCATGAATAGGCTTCCAATTAATATTGGAACAATAAATTGATTGATTTTTATGAGCCCTGATACATCTTTTAAAAATACAAAATAACAAATAATTGCTAATATCGAACTTCCAATTAAACTGTTAACTCCAAATTGTTGCTCAAAATATGCTCCAAATCCTGCTATCATTATATAAAATGAAATTAAAATAAATATATTGATAATTGTGTTAATGATATTTAATTGCTTTTCATTTCTTACAAAGATGTTTAAAAAATCTCTATAATTCTTCATTTCATTATTTTTACATATCTTGGGCACTTTATATACGACTATTCCTAATAGCAAACTTGATATCATAATTCCTAAAATACCTTGTATTCCATATTTATAAAAGAAAATATATATTTCTTGCCCTGATGCAAAACCTGCCCCAATTAATGTTCCAATGATAACAAATAAAGCTTTTAAAATTCTTATAACCATAATTTTCTCTCTTTTTAATAAATTTCTTGTTTTAAAAATTTTGTTGTTTTTAAGATTTTGTTGTTTTAAACAATGCCATACAGCTTTTCTGTATAACAATGTGTTTTGCTTTTTGTAAATCCCCTTTCTAAAACACAAAACAATCTCATAATATTTTATGAGATTGTTTCCGCTATTATTCTATTATTATCAAATGGTTATGCTTATGATTAATTTAATATCATTATTTTTTTCTTCTTCTCTTTTGCCATACAATTAGTCCAATTAAAATAATCACTACTGGTACTGCAAATATGATGACTCTTACAACTGTATCTTGTTGTTCTGTAGCTGTATATGTTACAGTTCCTGTACTTTTTCTTGCTGTTATATCTTCTTCTCTATCAGATAAGTATGCAATAGAATTCAATACCAAATCTTTATTATATGCTAATTGAATTGCCGGATATTGAGAATTTTGTGCCAATTGATAATCTGAAGCAAAATCATTTTCTCCATAAATGATTAATGTTGATGTTTTAGCTTCTTCTCCTGTTTCGTCATTTGCTTCTGTTAGTGTTTTTTCTAATTGTGCACCAACTACAAAAGAACCTGTCTCTTCTCCATCTGTAGCTGTTGTTGAACTATTATTAAAGTTTGTTCTAAAATATGCATTTTCACTTGTAGTTGCTAAATCAGTTTCTTCAACTTTTAAATTCTCTAATTCATCCTCATTGATATTAATTTTTGTTGGATATCTAAAGATAACTCCATCACTATATAAATCTTCTGTTATACTTGAATATCCTAAGTTTGGTATAACTAAATCAGGTGAACCAGATACCATTCTTGATGAATCCGTTTCTCTAATAGTTCCTACTTCAAAAGGATTTACACCATATAAAGCTAGAATTTTATTAACATTTGGTAAGTCTACTGATGTTGCCATAGCAGCATTTAGCCATAATATATTTCCACCCTTATTGATATAATCTGTAATGGCTGTTGTTGCCACATCATCAAAATCTTTTGATGGAGAAGTTATTACTAATGTATCACAATCGTCTGGCACATTTCCTGTTGATAGAATATTTAATGTATCTACCTCTGTTATTTCATTTGCCAAATAGATATTTAAATAACGCATATCTACATTTAGTGAAAAATCACTATATCCTTCTAAGAAATATACTTTAGGTATATCATCTGTTGTAACAGATAATATGGCACTTGTTAGTTTTTCCTCCGCGATACTAATTGTTTCATATGTTGCGCTATCATATGTAACTAGATCATTTGATGTTAATACTTTTGAACGGTCTCCACATTCAACAATAATTCCTGTTGAGCCATTTTCTATTCCATATTTTTCTACTAAATCTGGTCTATCTTCTGCAGTAACCGCTTCTGCCACGATTCTTTCATTGGTATTTTTATATTGTTTTGCTAGTGCCAAATCTGCATCATCGTCTGAATATCCTACAAAATAGATATTTACATCTTTATCAATATCTTTAACTTTTTCTTTGCTTTCATCTGTTAAAGTATATAGTTTTTCTTCTGTTAAATCTATTGGTGTCAAATCTAAGGTTTGCATACCAATATTGATTGCTAAAAATACAGCTATAATTAGTAACACTAATATCAATGTTTTGGTTCCATCAATCAACCATTTTTGCTTTATTTTTTGAACAAACTTACTTGTCTCTTTATCTTTTTTTACTTTTTCCTTACCCTTCTTTTCTTCGGAAATTTTTTCTTGTTTTATCTTTTCTTTCTTTTCTTTCTTTTCCTTCAACTTTACTAACCTCCTTACCTTACACTTTTTCTTCTTTGCATTACAATAATTGTCAATAGCAAGCACATAATTGTAAATGTAATAAATGTGACTGTATCTGCAATATCAATTTGTCCTGTTGGAAAATTCGTAAATATATTTATCAATGAAAAATTTGTAAATATATCACTAAAGTTGGGTAAAAACCAGGTTAATATGAAAAATCCTATTGTGATAACACCTGCTACTATTTGATTTTCTGTTATACTTGATGCAAGTAATCCAAAGGATATATAGCTCATAGCAAGTAGTAAAAAACCTAATAATGTAACTAATGCTGTTGTTAAATGTGGTGCACCAAAATAGCTTAATATTCCAAAATACATAAATGTGCAAAGTTCTGTTATCACTACAATAAGTGTTGCAGATATAAATTTTCCTAAAACAATTTTTGTAATACTAATTGGTGATGTTAATAATAATTGCTCTGTTCCTGTTTTTCTCTCTTCTGCTAATGTTCTCATTGTAAGGATAGGCGTAATAAAGGTTAATATGGTTGCTCCTGAATAAAATATGTATTCAAAGTTTGTACTTTGATAGTAAAATACATCTGTATAGAAAAATATACTAAACATAATTAAAAATAATCCTATGAAAACATATCCTACTGGTGAAAAAAAATAGGATTTAAATTCTTTTTTTATAATTGCCCACATTATTTGTTTCCTCCTTCTATTAGTTTCATAAATGCATCCTCTAATGTTGTATCTGCCTTTCTCATCTCAAATATGGTGATATTCTCTTTTGCAAACTCAGAGAAAATTTTCTTTCTTAAATCAACATTTTTATCTGCTTCAATTAAATATTGTTTTGTTCCATCTTCATTTTCTTGAACCAATTCAATATTTTTTATATCCTCTATCTTGTCTTTTATTTCTGAAACTCTATTTTCTGTGTCTTCAACTGTAACATAGATACAATTATTATTATTCACTTTATTCTCCAAATTTTCTGGCGTATCTGTAGCGATAATTTTACCTTTATTAATAATAATTACCTTATTACAAATTTGGCTAACCTCTGATAAAATATGAGAACTTAAAATGATTGTATGTGTTTTTCCAAGTTTTTTGATTAAATTTCTAATCTCTGTAATCTGTTTTGGATCTAATCCTACTGTTGGTTCATCTAGTATTAAAATTTTAGGTTCTCCTACTAGTGCCCCTGCCATACTAACTCTTTGTTTATATCCTCTAGATAAATTTCTAGTTAATTTATTTTCAACATCTTTTAGTCCTGTTTGTTCAATTACTTTTTCTACTTTTTCTTTTCTTACTTTTCGGTCCACTTGTTTCAATTCTGCCATATACGTCACAAATTCTTTTACTGTTAAATCTGTGTAAAGAGGTACCCCCTCTGGCATATATCCAATTTGTTGTTTTGCTTTTTTAGGCTTTTTTAAGGTATTATATCCTTCTATCGTTACATCTCCAGATGTCTGTTCTATGTAACCAGTTAGAATATTCATTGTTGTGCTTTTTCCCGCCCCATTAGGACCTAATAAACCTACAATTTCTCCATCGTTTATAGTAAAGCTTATATCTTCTACGGCTACAGCTTTTCCATACTTTTTTGTAACATTCTTTACCTCTATCACAAAAATTCCTCCTTTGCTTTCATTCATATTATGAACATATTATCATTTATCTTTATCGATGTAAAGAATTTCACAAAAAATTCACATTTCTCTCTAGGGAGACTTGCTTTTGCAAAGTTTTATATTTATACATTTTTTACTGTTTTCTTCATAAAATTCTATCTATTCACATATTAATTAGTTAAGAAATGAGGTCTATTTATGAATGTTATTTATCCATTATTGTTATCGTTTACCATTATATTTTTTGCAGAATTAGGTGATAAGACGCAAATTATGGTTTTGTCTTTTTCCACAAAAAGTAAAATAAAAAATATAATCCTTGGAATTGCTTTGGGAACTTTTCTTAGTCATGGATTGGCTATACTCTTAGGTAGTAAATTAGCCTCTATATCGAATGGTAATTTCTCTTACTTTCTAAACCTATTAACCTATATTTCTTTTATTGTATTCGGTCTGATAGGATTTATTTCTATGAGAAAAAAGCCTTACATTTCTGATGATAAACCAAATAATAAAACAGGTCTCATTTCTCAATTAAGTAAAATGAAAATCAATTACATATTTATGATTGCATTTTGTATTTTAATTGGCGAATTGGGTGATAAAACATTTCTTTCTTCTATTGGCCTTGGCATTCAATATCCAGAATATAAAGTATCTTTAATTATTGGATCTATTTTAGGAATGATTTGTAGCAATATCCTTGCTATTATTTTTGGTAAACTTTTAAGTATGAAATTTAATCAAAATATAATTGATATTGTTTCTAATAGTTTATTTATTATATTTGGAATTATTGGGTTTATCTTTAATTTTTAATATAATTCATAATTGTTAAAGGATTTTTTTCATTTTTTGTCTAAAAATAATTGACATGTGTCTATATTTATGCTATTATATTTATTGTTATTTAGCCATGGGTCAGTAGCTCAGGTGGATAGAGCACAGGCCTTCTAAGATTGTGACTACATTCACAAGTACATTGATA
>CALXFE010000045.1 GCA_944387545.1 uncultured Clostridia bacterium
GCCATAAGCTGTGGTCCAGTCATTAATTGCCCAAACCATGGTCTAGTAAAAGCTTTTCCTTCTGTTTCTAATATTTCTAATATATATTCCCTATTTAGTACATCATTTATAGGTGCATTTTTATCTTCCATAATCTCGCTTAACATATTTTTTACTTTTTTTAGATATGTTGGATTATGTGTTTTAGGATAAGGTGATTTTTTTCTATCTACAATTTCACTAGGTAAAAAGTCTTTACAAATATATCTAAGTAACCCCTTTTCCCTTCCTTTTAAAGCTTTCATTTCCCATGGTATATTCCAAACATATTGGGCTAATCTATAATCACAAAATGGAACTCTTAGTTCAAATCCATTATACATTGCCATTCTATCTGAACGGTCCAATAATGTTTGCATAAACCAGTTTAATGTTAAATAAGATATTTTTCTTTTTTGTGCTGTTTCTTCTGTATCTGTGTCTAGGATTTCCACTTCATCTAAACTTTCTTGATATCTATAATCTATATATTCTTTTAAATTTACTTTTTCTGATAATGTTTTGTTTAATAATTTTTGCCTTTCTTCTATTGCAATTGACCATGGAAATGTGCCACTATTTAATGCGTCTTCTCTGAAAAACCATGGATATCCTCCAAATATTTCATCTGCACATTCTCCTGTTAATGATACTGTCATTTCCTTTTTTACATTTTTGCAAAATAATAGTAATGATGAATCTATATCTGCCATTCCTGGCATATCTCTTGCAATCATTGCATCTTCTAAATATGATGCAAGTTCTGGTGTGTCTATTACTATTTTGTGATGTTTTGTATGCAGATTTTTATTCATTAAATCTATATAATAATTATCTGAATTAGGCTGAAAATCACTTTTTACGAAGTTTTTGTCATTATCTACATAATCTATTGAATATGTATCTAATAGTGGTAATCCTTCTTTTTGGTAATAATCTGCTGCAAATTTTGTAATTATACTTGAATCTAAACCTCCTGATAAAAATGTGCATAATGGTACATCTGATACTAATTGTCTTGTTATTGCATCATTTAATAGGTATTTTACTTTTTCACATGTTTTACCTAAACTGTCTTTATGCTCTTTGGATTTTAGTTTCCAATATCTTTCTATGTGAATCCCTGTTTTATTAAATATTGCAAAATGTGCTGGTTTTATTTCATAGATATTTTTAAATATTGTTGTACCTGGTGTATGACTTGGTCCTATTCCGAATAGTTCACAGATTCCTTGGCTGTCTAGTATTTTTTCAATTCCCGGATATTTTAATATTGCTTTTATTTCTGATGCAAATATTAAAGTATTATTATTTATAGTATAAAAAAGTGGTTTTACTCCAAAATGGTCTCTTGCCATAAATAATTCTTTTTTCTTACTATTCCATATTGCAAATGCAAATATTCCATTTAAGTGTTCTACTACTCTATTTCCAAAAAATATATAGCTTTTTAATAAAACTTCTGTATCACAATGTCCATTAAATGAAAATCCATTTTCTTCTAATGTTTTCCTTAATTCTTTTGTATTATATATTTGTCCATTATAGCATATTACATAATCGCCATATGAATAATGTTCTATCATTGGTTGCTTTCCACCTTCTGGATCAATTACTATTAGTCTTTTATGTGCTAAACATGCATTTTCTGATATATAGTATCCATCTTCATCTGGTCCTCTCTTCTTTAAGGTATTATTCATTTGTTCTAATACATTTTTATTTTGTTCAAGTTTTTCTAATACATTTACATATCCCGTAAATCCACACATATTTTTCCTCCAATTTTTAAAATATATTTCTATTTATAATATGCAAGTTCTTAATATAAATTCTCATATTTAGTAAATATTTATTTTCATTTTTATATTAATTATGGGTTTACTTGATATCGTTCTAAAATTTTCTATGTAATTTTATCTCTAAAATCCATAAAACTATTGATATTACTTAAAAAGCATGCTAAAATATATATAATTTTTTATCCCTGTTCTAATTAGTGAACAGTTCATATATAAATGACCAGTAATTAGAAAGGAGAAAAGTGCAAATGCAGGAAATCATTATTAGAGTTTTATTTTTTGTAGTTGCTTCTTTTATTGCATTTAAGTTAGTAACTACACGAAAAGGCATAATGCGGGAGAATCACCCATATGCTGCACTCTTAGTTGAAATAGTTGGCGTTGCCGTACTATTACTTGACTAAACACAAAAATAAAAGAACTAGCTAAAAAAGTTAGTTCTTTTATTTTTTATATTTTATTTCAATATTTTATATTTTCGTTTATCTTTCTTTATCTTCCAATTTTCTTTTTTGTTCTATTTTTCTTAATTCTTCTTGTTCTTCTTTTGTATATTCTCCACGATGTTCTACTTTTATAAAACGTGGTTCACCATTTGGTAAAGTATATGCAGATTTCATTAATTTTGCTTTATAACCTATAACTGATGGGTCATTATATTGTTCTTCTGTTATTCCTTCTTGATTTATTATTCCATTTTCAGGCATTATTCTAACATAACTATATTCTCTATGTGAACTTACTTCTACTTGTGGTACTATTCCTTTTTTCTTATCTTTTTTATCTCTTTTTGTAATTTGTCTTGCTATTTCTTTTTCTTGCATTTCTTTAACATATGTTTCTCCATATAGTCTAGTTAATATATCTACTTCACTTTCTTTTTTTCCTTCAATTTTAAGCATTCTTTTAAATAAATTTTCCTTTTTCATAATTCAACCATCCTTTTTTTATTTCATTTTTTCTTTCATTTTAACCAATGTATTTAATGCATCAATAGGTGTAAGTTCATTTAGGTTAATTTTATCTATCTCATGGGCAATTTCTGCTAATTTATAATTATACATGTCAAATTGTCCTTCTACTTGTTTCTTATCTTTCTTTTCTTCTTTCTTCCCTGTTAATATATTTTTTCTTTCTAAGGATTTTAGTATCTTATTTGCTTCTTCTGTTACAGTTTTTGGAACTCCTGCTAATCTTGCAACATGAATTCCATAGCTTTCGTCTGTACCTCCCCTCACTATTTTTCTTAAAAAGATTATATCTTCGCCTTTTTCTTTAACGGCTATTGAATAATTTTTTACACCTTCAATTTTTTCTTCTAACTCTGTTAATTCATGGTAATGTGTTGCAAATAGTGTTTTTGCTCCACATTTTTCTTTATTTGCTATATATTCTGCTACTGCCCATGCTATTGAAAGTCCATCATATGTTGATGTTCCTCTACCTATTTCATCTAATATTACTAGACTATTTTTTGTTGCTTCTTTCAATATTGTTGCAACTTCCATCATTTCAACCATAAAAGTACTTTGTCCCATACTTAAATCATCTGATGCTCCAACTCTTGTAAATATTTTATCAACTACTCCTATTCTTGCTTCTTGTGCTGGTACAAAACTTCCTACTTGTGCCATAAGGGTAATTAAAGCTACTTGTCTCATATATGTAGATTTACCAGCCATGTTAGGACCTGTAATTATTGATAATCTATTTTCATCTTCATCTAAATATGTATCATTATCAACAAAACTTCCCATTCCAAGCATTTTTTCTATAACCGGGTGTCTACCTGCTTTTATATCTATTGTTCCAGAATTATCTACAATTGGCATACAATAATTCATATCTTCTGCAACTTGAGCAAAAGATGCTAATACATCTAATGTAGATACAACATTTGCTGTTTTTTGTAACCTGATTATATTTTTTGCTATTTCTTCTCTAACCATTGTAAATGCATTATACTCTAAATTTACAACTTTTTCTTCTGCTCCTAATATTTGATTTTCTAAATTTTTTAGTTCTTCTGTTATATATCTTTCTGCATTTGTTAATGTTTGCTTTCTTATATATCTATCTGGAACTTGTGCTAAATTTGATTTTGTTACTTCTATAAAATATCCAAATACTTTATTAAATCCAACTTTTAAATTCTTTATTCCAGTTTTTTCTCTTTCTTCTGCTTCTAATTTAATAATCCAATTTTTTCCTTCTGTTGTAGCTGTTTTTAGTCTATCTATTTCTTCATCAAATCCTAATTTTATTATTCCACCATCTTTAACAGTCATTGGTGGGTCATCAACTATTGATTTTTCAATTAATTCGTATATATCTTGTAATTCATCTAAGTTTTCATATAATTCTTTTAACAGAGCTGATTTACAATCTTGTAATATATTTTTTACTTCTGGTAATTTTATAAGAGAATTTTTTAATGTAATCATATCTCTTGCATTAGCATTACCATATGCCATTTTACCAGCCAGTCTTTCTATATCATACACTTTTTTTAGGTTTTCAATAACATCTCCTCTTAAAATTACATCTTCTTTTAATTCTTTAACTGCATTTAATCTTTTATTTATTTCCATTGTATCAATTAATGGATCATTTAACCATCTTCTTAGATGTCTACCTCCCATTGAAGTTGATGTTTTATCTAAAACCCATAAAAGTGTTCCTTTTTTAGATTTATCTCTCATTTTCTCTGTAATTTCTAGGTTTCTTCTTGCATTAATATCTAATGACATATATTTAGAAATTTGATAAATTGTAATTTTATTTATATGGTCTAAGCTTGTCATTTGAGTTTGCTCAATATATTCAATTAATGCATTAATTGCTGGAACTGCTAATGTTTTTTCTTGTATATTTTCGATATTTTTTTGATTAGTATCTATAAGGTTAAATCTTAATTTTATAATATCTGTTTTATTTTCAAAAAATTTATCTTGAAATCTTGTAATATAGCAAGAAAATCTTTCTTTAATTTTACTCATTTCTTCTTGGCAATCTGCTAAATTAGAATTTATTACAAGTTCAGATGGAGAATATCGTGCAAGTTCATCTAATAATTGTGGAAAATTATTATTATCTCTAATTTCAGCTGCATAAAATTCACCAGTTGAAATGTCACAAACACTAATTCCAAAATATATGCCAGATTTATAAATTGCCATAATAAAATTATTTTTTCTTTCTTCTAGCATATTACTCTCTACAATAGTACCTGGCGTAACAACTCTAATAACACCTCTTTTTACAATACCTTTTGCATTTTTTGGGTCTTCTAGTTGTTCACAAATTGCAACTTTATAACCTTTTGCAATTAATTTTGAAATATACATTTCAGCTGCATGGTGTGGCACTCCTGCCATTGGGGCTCTTTCTTCTTGTCCACAATCTTTTCCAGTTAAAGTTATTTCTAGTTCTCGTGCTGCTGTTATCGCATCATCAAAGAACATTTCATAGAAATCTCCTAATCTGTAAAATAATATACAATCTTTGTATTGCTCTTTTGTTTCAAGATACCTTTGCATCATTGGTGAAAATTGCTGTTTTTCTGCCATAGTTTGCCTCCTGT
>CALXFE010000046.1 GCA_944387545.1 uncultured Clostridia bacterium
TGGTTGTAGTAGTTTATGCAGGATTAAATAGTGATGGAATGGGATTAGAACAAATAACACAAATGATACAACAAATGTCTACAAATACATTCTTTATTGCTTGTATCATTTTAGGAGTTATACAATTCTTCACAATGTTTATATATATTTCAATAACAGCAATTTCAAGAGATGGAGAAAATGCAGTATTTATGAAATATATACCAGTATCACTATATAAGCAATATATGTATAAAATAATTCCCAATATTATAATGAATATTGTAACAATAATAATTACATTAGGAATGGCAGAGTATCTTTTAAGGTTACCAGCCATAACTTTAATTGCATTATTTATTGTTGCAACAATAATGGGAATATTGCAAAGTATAGCAATGATAATAGTAGATTTAAAAAGACCAAAATTAAATTGGGATTCTGAATATGCAGTTGCAAAACAAAACTTAAATCTAGTTTTTCCTGTGTTACTTGCAATGGTTAATATAGTAATATTAGTAGGATTTGTATATTTATTAAAAAATATAAATGTATATTTAGGAGTTGGATTATTAGGAATATTATATATAGTAGTAACAGTTGTAACTAATAAATACCTATATAATAAACAATATGAATTAGCTGAAAAAATAATATAAATTTTATAAAATATTCTATATTTAGCAATAAGTATAGAATATTTTTTTGCTAATTAATGAGAATAATTATCAAATATGCTATAATAATACAGAATAAATAAAAATGAGGTGCGAAGATATGAAAAAAATATTAATTGTGGAAGATGATATGAGTATTCATAAAATATTAGAAGAAATGTTAGAACAAGAAAAGTATAAGATATTAAATGCTTATTCTGGAACAGAAGCACTTATGATTTTAGAAAAAGAAGATGTGGATTTAATATTATTAGATCTAATGTTACCTGGATTAAATGGAGAAGAAATTATAAAAAAAATAAAAGATATTCCAATAATTGTATTAAGTGCTAAAGTATCAACAGAAGATAAAGTAAATTGCTTATTAAGTGGTGCTAATGATTATTTGACTAAACCATTTGAAAAAAATGAGTTGTTAGCAAGAATTGAAGTACAATTACGAACTAAAAAAGACAATAATTCAGATTATAGTTTTAAAGACCTAAAATTATTAAAAGATAATTATATATTAAAAATAAAAGATAAAGAAATTAATCTAACCAAAACAGAATATGCTATATTGAAACAATTATTCGTGTATCAGAATCAAGTAGTTTCAAAATCTAAATTATTAGATTTAATAAGATTCGACACAGAAGATTGTGATGAAAATTCTTTAAGAGTGCATATTAGTAATATAAGGAAGAAAATAAAGAAATATTCTAATGAGGAATATATAGACTCTGTTTGGGGAGTAGGATTCAAATTAAAAAAATAAATCTTAACAAAATTTTAACAAACCATTAACAGTTTTCTTAACACTTTTATACTAAAATAAAAGTGAAAGGAGAGAAGATTATGGAATATATTTTAGAAACAAATAATCTTGAAAAGAAATATAAAGATTTTAAAGCCATAAGTAACCTAAATATTCATATAAAAAAAGGTTCGATATATGGGTTAATTGGAAAGAATGGAGCAGGTAAGACTACTCTTATAAGATTAATTTGTGGACTACAAAAGCCTACAAACGGAACATACTCTATATGTGGCGTAAAGAATACCGATAAAAAAATATTAAAAGTCAGAGAAAGAATAGGGGCAATAATAGAAACACCATCTATATATGCTAATATGTCAGCTAGAGATAATTTATTAGAACAATTCAAATTAGTAGGACTACCTAGCAATGATGGAATTGATGAATTATTAGAATTGGTTGCTCTTGAAAATACTGGAAACAAAAAAGCAAAGAATTTTTCTTTAGGAATGAAACAAAGATTAGGAATAGCAATAGCATTATCAAATAATCCAGACTTATTAATATTGGATGAACCAATAAATGGTTTAGATCCAGAGGGTATTATTGAGATTCGAGAACTGATTTTAAAATTAAATAAAAAGAAAAAAATAACTATTTTAATATCAAGCCATTATCTTGACGAGTTATCTAAAATTGCTACTGATTATGGATTTGTCGACAATGGACAAATAGTTAAAGAAATTAGTAGCGAAGAACTAAATAAAAAGATGGAACACAAAATAGAGTTAAAAGTAAAAGATGTAAAAGAATTTTCTAAATATTTTGAAAAAAATAATATAACCTATGAGGTTTTCGATAATCATACAATTAATGTATATGGAAAAAACAATTTATCTAAATTAATAAATGACCTTTCAAAAAATAATTTAGTAGCAGATGAAGTACACGAAAAAGAAGAAACTTTAGAAAACTACTATATGAATTTAATTGGAGGTGGTAAAAATGATTAAACTATTAAATGCAGGATTTACAAGATTAAAAAAAGATAAGTTGTTTTGGGGATTAACAGTAGCAATTATAGGATTTGCATTAATTATGCTTTATAATGCTTATTCTGATATGTTAGAGTATGGTGGAAATGTAAGTGTTGATGGATATTTTTTTAATGTTGGTATGCTGATTGGGTTTGCTATTGCAATTTTTGCTAGTGTATATTTAGGAAATGAATATTCTAATGGAACACTTAGAAATAAAATTGTTATGGGACATAATAGAATAAAAATATATTTATCAAATTTAATTATAGTATCAGTAATATCTGTATTTTGGGTTTTATTGTTTGATTTTATTACTGCTTGTATAGGTATTCCTCTATTTGGAAATATACAAATGGATATAGGAAAATTTTTGCTACTATTTGTAATAGTTTTATTATTTAGTATTGCCTTTGCATCTATATTTACTTTTATAGCAATGGTTTGTTCAAATAAAACAGCAACATCTATTATTTGTTTAGTAACAGTATTTGCTATGATGTTTGGTAGCACAATGTTATTCAATCTATTATCAACACCACCAACAACTGTAGAATATTCAATGGTAGATGGGCAATTTGTACCACAAGAAGTTCCTAATCCAAGATACCCAACAGACCAAGAGAGGAAAATATATCAAACCATATTAAATATAATGCCACAAGGACAAGCCTTTTCTATCGTAGGATATGAGGACTGGGATTACAAAGTATTACCATTTTATTCATTAGGAGTTATAATAATATTTACAGGTGCAGGGCTACTTATATTTAAAAGAAAAGATTTGAAATAGAAAGGAAAATGTTATGAGTATCTGGTTTTATTTATTCATAATTGCAAGTGTTATCATTATTGCATTAGTTATTAAAATGTCTGTTATGAAGAATGCAATCAAAGAGATAGAAGAAAAATTTGATTTTATAATAGAATCAGATACTAATAATTTAATTACAATTTCAACAAATGATATAGATATAAAGCAATTATCTAATAAAATTAATAAAAATTTAAAAAAGATAAGAGAACTGGAAATTCAATATAATCAAGGAAATGAAGAACTAAAAAGGTCAATTACAAATATTTCACATGATTTGAGAACTCCCCTTACAGCAATAAGGGGGTATCTTGATTTGATAGAACATAAAAATTTAACTAAAAAACAGGAAAGTTATTTATTGTTTATTGATGAAAAAGTTACAATTTTAACTGATTTAACAGAACAATTATTCAATTTTTCAAAAAGTATGGATTCTTGTCAAAACATAAAAAAACAAAATGTTGTATTAAATAATGTTTTGGAAGAAACGATTTGTGCTTCTTATGATTTATTTATAAAACATAATATAAACCCTAAAATATCTATAACAAAAGAAAAAATTATAAAACAAATAGATGAAAATATGCTAAAAAGAATATTTGAGAATATTATTTCAAATGAAATAAAATATAGTGATGAGTTTATAGAAATTAAATTAACTAAAAGTGGAAAAATTATTTTTAGAAATCAGACAAAAAAATTAGATAAAACAACTGTAGAAAAAATATTTGATCGTTATTATACAGTTGAAAATGCAAAGAAATCTACAGGAATAGGTCTTTCCATTGCTAAACAATTAGTGGAATTAAATAATGGAATAATAAGTGCTAATTATGATAATGGATATTTGAGTATTGAAATAATTTTTAAGTAAGTCTATCAGTATATGATAGGCTTTTTTTCAAGCAAAATGGAAAAACAATTAAATATTTGCTATAATAATACAGAATAAATAAAAATGAGGTGCGAAGATATGAAAAAAATATTAATAGTAGAAGATGATACAAGTATAAGTGAAGAATTAAAAAATTTGTTAGATAACGCAGGATATAAAGGAGTAATTTTAAAAGATTTTGAAAACTCTTATGAAGAAATAAAAAGAGAAAATCCAGATTTAATATTACTTGATATAAATATACCAAAATTGAATGGAGAAATGCTATTACAAAAAATAAGAAAAGAAAGTAATGTACCAATTATAATGGTTACTAGCAAAAATACGGAAACAGATGAAGTATTATCATTAAGTTATGGTGCAAATGATTATATAACAAAGCCATATAATCCAACAATTTTATTGTTAAGAATAAATAATTTGTTCAAAAGAATAGAAAACAAAAACGACATATTAACTTATAATGATTTAACTGTTGATCCAAAAAAAGGAATTATTAAAAATGATAAAGAAGAACTAATTTTAACAAAAAATGAAATGATTATATTTACATTTTTGTTAGCAAATAGAGGAAATATTGTAACAAGAGATGATTTAATGACTGATTTATGGAATAACGATTCATATATTAATGACAATGCTTTAAATGTAAATATAAGCAGATTAAGAACAAAATTAACTGACTTTGGTTATGAGGATGCAATAGAAACAAGAAAAGGTCAAGGATATATCTTAAAATAAATTTTGAAAGGAACGGAAAATGAAATTTAGTAAGTATTTAAAAAATAATTATTTAATAATATTACTATTTATTGTAATCATTGCAATTATAGATTTAATGCTAATAAGTTTTAAGACAAATAATCAGGCAATAGTTGGAGTAACAGTTACAGCAGTTTTAGGATTTATCTTATATCTAATTTATGATTTTTATAGAAGAAAAAAGTTTTATGATAAATTCATAAATGATTTAGACTTATTAGATAAAAAATATTTAATTACAGAAATGATAGAAAAGCCAAATTTCTATGA
>CALXFE010000047.1 GCA_944387545.1 uncultured Clostridia bacterium
AAAAATATTCTATCAAATTGGTATCTCTTATTCAATTTTTTTATCAAATTTTCCCTACTAAAAGTTTATACTAACGTCCTCAAAAGGACACTTTACTATTTTCCTAAAATATGATAAAATTTTAGGAGTTGAAAATGGCAACAATAAAATGAAAGAAGGAAAAAAATTTGAGTATTCGAGTGCTAGTTATTATCAATCCAACATCTGGAAAAGGAAATATAACAAATCATATAGATGAAATAAAAAAGAATTTGGAAGATCAAAATATGCAGGTAAATATACAACTTACTAAGAAAGAATATAATGCAAGGAATATTGTAATAGACCATATAGAAGAAGCAGATTTGATATTGATTTGTGGAGGAGATGGGACATTTAACGAAACAGTTTCAGCTATTATGGAATTAGAAGCCAAAGATGTAAGTATTGCTTATATCCCTATGGGAACAACAAACGACTTAGCAAGAAGCTTAGATATGCCAACAAAAGACATTTCTATTACTAATAAATTATTACAGTCAAAGGCAAGAATATTAGATATAGGAAGATTTAATCAAGATAAATATTTTTGTTATGTTGCAGCATTTGGTGTTATTACAGATGTAGCATATAAAACATCACAAAAAGCGAAAAATAAGTATGGAAGATTAGCTTATTATTTGAAAGCAATAAAAGAACTGATTCGAATTCCAACGTATAAAGTAAAAATACAATTTGACGAAGAAGAATTAGAAGGCGAGTTTATATATGGTGGGATTAGCAATTCTGAATCAATAGCAGGTTTTAAGTGGTTTAATAGAGAAGATATTGATTTAGCAGATGGAAAATTTGAAGCCATTTTTATCAGAAAGCCTAAAAAACTTTCGGGGTATTTTAGACTATTAAGAGATTTTAGACATAAAGATTATATGGTAAACCGAGATTTTGTTTATTTTAAGGCAAATAAAATTACAGTAACAACTGAAAAAAATGTAGATTGGACAATTGATGGTGAATTTGCAGGAAATATGAATGTTGTCAATATTAAAAATTGTCATAAAGCAATAGAACTTGCTATTTGTGAAAAGGGGAACTAGAAGATGAATATATATATAGCATTAAATGAGATGTTAGAATATATAGAAGAAAATTTAGAAAATAAAATTGAATATAGTAAATTAGCACAATTTTTGGGAACAAATGAAGCAATGCTACAAAAATTATTTAGTATATTGTGTAATATTTCATTATCAGAATATATTAGAAAGAGAAGACTATCTAAAGCAGGAATTGATTTACTTCATGGACAAGAAAAAATAATTGATATTGCATTGAAATATCAATATGATAATGCTACTTCATTTTCAAGGGCTTTTGAGAAGTTTTATGGGGTAAAACCAAGTCAAATAAGAAAAGAGCCTATAGGTTTAAAAGTATTTTCGAAAATTCATTTTGATGAGCGAGAAGAAGATAATGAAAATATAGAATATTCCATTATAGATAGAGAAGAAATGATTCTTTATGGAAAGAAAGTAGAAACAACTATTAGTGATATTCGAGTAGACGCACCTACGTTTTGCAAAGAAATGGGAAGAATTTATGGAGACTTTCAATATGGAATGACAGAATATATTCAGCGCTTTGGAGAGGATAAATGCTATTTTTGGGTTTTATATAACAAGTATATCGAAGGACTAAAAACATATGAAATACCAGCATCTAAATGGATTTCTATTAGAGTGAATTCACAAGATGCAAAAGATATTCAAAAAGCAATCAAAAATTTTTATACAAATTTTATACCAAGTTGTGAATATAAGATAAGAGAACTACCAGAATTAGAATATTATCACGATGACATTACTGATTTTTTAGTGCCCATTGAATTATAAGATAGGCATGTATAATGAAAATACTACAAAACTGACTTATTTCGTATATAAAAAGTCAGTTTTTTTATATATATAAATGATAAAATAATATCGGTGATAGTAAAATGAAATATTTAATGGAAGTTTTTTTAACACAAGAGCATGTTGAAGAAAATATTTGGTCCAAATTTTTATATGCGGTTTCAAAATTAAATGGGATTTTTAGAACCTGGAAGATGTATTTATATATAGAAAATAATACAGTTAGATATTTTATACAATCTTCTAGAAAATTGCCGTCTATTATACAAGATTTTAGTGAATTTATTCTAAAAAAAGTAGATGAGGAAGAAGAAAATCTTTTTGAACAAAAAGCTTGGTCTAATCCATGGTATTTAGTAACCAATAAGGAAAAAAGTGGATTAGACATATATGATAAAGCCGAAGTGAAAAAGAATAAGCAATTAAGGTTTTTAGAAATTAAAATTTTACCAATAACAAAAACGTATTATAGGTTTAAAACAGAATTGTTTTTTGAGAATAAATTTGGTAATTTGATAAAAAGAAGAGCAGTATTTAGTGTACCTTATCAGTTATTAAGTATCGATTTTTCTAGATACAATCGTTTCTTATATAAAAAAGATGCTACAAAATATTTAGATATACAAAAAACAATGCATATATTAAAAGATAATAAAAAAGAGGCGTTTTTAAGGGTAAATACATTCCCATATCTAATAGAAGACTATTATTTACACTTAAATGAATATGATTTTGATAAACATTCTATCATTGTAGGTGCTAGCGGAACTGGAAAATCTAAGTTGATTAGTACATTAGTTACAAATTTATCCAGAAATGAGGAATATAAACGAAAATATAAAGTAGTTATTATAGATCCACATGCTGAAATAAAAAATGATATAGGTGGCATCGAAAATACAAAGATAGTAGATTTTGAAAAAAGTAAAAATAGTTTTAACTTATTTATGAGAGCCTCAAAAGATTTAATTGTAACGACTGAATTAATTTTATCGTTGTTTCAAACATTAATGGCAGATCAATATAATTCAAAGCTGGAAAGAGTTTTAAGACATAGTATATATTTATTAACAAAATTAAATAGAATGGATTTTGAAAATTTAAAAAGATTACTAACAGAAATAGAATATAAAAATGAATTATTAAAAGCAGATGGATTACTAGAAAGCACAATTGATTTCTTCTCTGTAGAGTTTAACAAACTAAAGACAGAATCTTATCAAGAGGCATTTTCACCTATATTGTCATTTATTGACGAGATAGAATTATTACCAGGATTAAAAAGTAAAGGAACGGAAAGAGATTTAAAAGATATTTTAGAGGATAATTTTTTAACTATTATATCTCTAAATCAGAGTAAACTAGGCATGAAAGCAACAAAAACGATAGGTGGATTTGCTATGCAACAAATTTTACAATTAATTCAAAGTTATACATATGATGAACATATTATTTTCATTATAGATGAAGTTGCATTAATGGAAAATCCAATATTAAGTAGATTTTTATCAGAAAGTAGAAAGTATAATTTATCATTGATATTAGCACAACAATACTTTAATCAAATTAGTGAACCACTTCAAAAAGCAATTTTTTCTAATATGATGAATTATTATATATTTAGAGTTTCAAGAGAAGATGCCAGAATCCTAGATGGTAATATTAGAATGGATGTAGCTGTAAAAAATTCATTTATAACGAGAATGAAAATATTATCAGAATTAAAAAATAGGGAATGTATTGTCAGAATCAGTAAACAAGGAAAAGTTTATCCCGCTTTTCAAGCTAGAACACTGGATTTTACGCCAATTCCACAAAAAGTATTAAATCAAATATTGATAACAGAATTTGATTTTGAAAGTGAAAAGGAAGAGAATTTGAAAGAGAAAAAACAAAAAGAGAGTATATTTTCTATTGATGATTCAATTAGTTTGAAAGATATTATGATATCACAATCTGCTGCGAGAAAAAGGAGGGAACAGCTTGGATACTAAAGAAGCAATGGATGTTGTAAATAAAACATTTATGGCAATATTTGAACAAACTAGTCCATATACATTAGAAGAGGTATTAACTGAATTTGCTTTTGATGTCAGATTACCTCAAAGAGTCATAGATAGTGTAACAGGAGAAGAGACTTGGGCATCTTCTGTTAGTTCTGCAAAATATATTACACAAGAAAATATGAAAAAATATGATCAAAGTAAAGGATGGATAATCCCAAAACGAAATGTCAAAAATTTGAAAGAAATATTAGAAATATGGAAAATAACCAACTATACTACAACGCAAAGGATATATGATTGTATTAATGTTGCACAAAGCGACCCTATGTATACATCAGAAAATGTATTTCGTTCTACTGACTGTAGAAAATGTAAGAATGTAATATTTTCAGATGGATGTGCAAATAGTGAAAATATCATTGGATGTCAAAGAAGTGGAAATTGTAGTTTTGCCTTAAGAGTTGCTGATTCATCTGATTGTACTAATAGCTATAATGTCATTTGTTCTAGCAAAATTAGTAATTCCTATTTCATACAAGACTGTAATAATTTACATGAATGTATATTTTGCTCACATATTTCCAATAAAAAATACTGTATTGCCAATATGCAATTTGAAAAAGAGGAATATGTTGTGATAAAAAAAGCTATTGTGAAATGGATATTGACTAAGAAATAAAAGATTGTTAGTATAAACTTTTAGTAGGGAAAATTTGATAAAAAAATTGAATAAGAGATACCAATTTGATAGAATATTTTT
>CALXFE010000048.1 GCA_944387545.1 uncultured Clostridia bacterium
TTATTACAAAAAAATGATGAAAACCTTAAAAATACAGGGGTGTAACTAAATGAAATATAAATTTAGTTGACACTACCCTTTTGTAATGGGAGGTATTTATATGAATAAATCTGATTTAGATGCAGAAAAAATTGAACAAATTTTAAGAGGTAAAAGAATTCAATCTATTAGAGAAAATGAATTACATATGAATAAAACACAATTGGCTAAAGAAATTGGTGTTTCTAGTCAATTTTTAGGATTAGTAGAAGATGGTCGCGGTAATTTAGTTTATAAAAGTATTAAAAAACTTAGAGATATTAGTGGGCATTCTGCTGATTATATTTTATATGGTCTTGATGATAATATAATTAATAAAACAAAAAAACTTTTAGAAAAATATAGTGATGAAGAAATTGAAAAAACTATCTCCATAATTAGTGATATTGCTATTTTTATAAAAAATTAGTCGATTTCTTAAATGTTTTTGTGTTTTTTGTATTATTTTGAATATTTTATATTGATTTGTTCTTTTAGCTTTAGTAAAATATTCCATGTAAACTATGTAAAAGGTGGAATATTATATGATTACTAATTATCTAATTTATTTATATACTTTACCAAAAGAAGAACAAATCAGGCAAATTTTTATATTAATAATTTTCTTTTTAATTTCTATTATTATATGTGTCATTCTAGATTTTTTGAAATCCAAGTTCTTTGATAAGAAGAAAGATAAAGATAAAGATAAATATAAATATAAATATAAATATAAATATAAATATAAAAATTAAGATTAAACTTAAAAATTATTTTAGCAAATCACATTTTTATATACTAAAAAGCTAAATATCATCTATTTATATAAATATTGATATTTAGCTTTATGTATTTTTATCTTATATTATGTGTTTTCTTCACCTTTTTCTAACCAATCTTTTCCATCTACAACTCTTGTTACCATCATAGAAGATACAGTATCTCCTACCACATTTAACATAGTTGCTTGTGGATCTATGATTGTTGCAATAATCGTTAATATTGGTAATGCTGCTACTGGATATCCCATCATAGAAATAATTAACATTTCAGATATGGTTCCTCCTCCAATTGGTACTGCTGTAATCAGAAGGTTCGCTAACAAGGCAATTCCTAATATTCCCAATATATCGCCTGCTGTTGCCATACTTGTTCCAAATAAACATACTAAAAACATAATTTTAAATACAGAACCAATGATTGAACCGTCTTTATGAAAGCTTGAACCTAATGGTATAGTTGTTTCTGCTATATCATCTGGTACACCTATTTTTTTACTGCATTCTATATTAACAGGAATAGAAGCCGCACTTGAACATGTTGCTAATGCTGTCATTGTTGATGGTATTGCATTCTTCCAGAATGCCTTGACTCCTTTTCTTCCTCCAGCTAAAAATGCATATATTGTATACATGATAAAATAGAATAATACTGCAATGATTGTATAATATACAAATGTTTTTAGATACCCTACTGCTATTTGTGCTCCAAAGTTTCCTACTAAAGCTGCAAAATAGCATCCCAAACCTATTGGGGCATAATACATAATAATTTTTATAATATTATGTACTATAGAATTTGCTGATTCAAGAAAATCCCTTACTGGTTTTGCTTTTTCTCCTGACATATTCATTGCTATTCCAAATATAACAGAGAGTATTAATAATGCTATAATATTTTCTTTAGACATTAACTTATAAAAATCATCTACTGTTAATAATTGAACTGTTCTATCTGCAATGGTTAATTCTTCTGTGTCTTCTTTGTCATCTGTAACAGCCTGCTCCAATGAAGCCCTTATTTGTTCTCCATCTTCCGGTTCCACTAATTTTACAAAATAGGTACTTAGTAATCCTATAAGCACAGCTATGATTGATGTAAACACAAATACACCTATAATTGTTACAAAAATCTTTCCTAATCTTTTCGGTGTTTTCATTTTCGAAACAGATGTTGTAATGGTTAAAAAAATTAATGGAACAACAATGACTAACAATAAGTTTAAGAATAAATCGCCTAATGGCTTTACGATAGTTGCTTTTTCTTTAAAGACAATTCCTACAATTGCGCCCACAATAATCGCAACTAAAAGAATTATTGTAGATTTGTAATTTGATAAAAATTTTTTCATAATACTACCTCTTTTTTCTTTTAAGGCAACTAGAAATATAGTCATATTTCTAGGATTTTTTATATTATATATGATTTACATCGTTTTTTCAATCATTCTATAGATTTTCTAAATAAAAATCATTTTTAATATATATAATCCTTCTAATCATCTTTTATTTCGCTATATAGGCTTTAATAAGAATTGTTATTTTTCTTTATATTTGATATATTATATATTATGAAAAATATGTATAGATATAACAAATTAAATGAATATTATAAAAAGAAATTTGGAGAACGTGTTTTAAAAATTTGTATTAATGGTCATTTTACTTGTCCGAATAGAGATGGTACATTAAGTTCTTTAGGCTGTATTTTTTGCAGTGAATATGGTTCCGGAGAACATCTAAATCCATATAAAGATATCTCTGAACAAGTAACAGATTATTTTAACAGTCCTCGTTCTAATCGAGCCAATAAATTTATTGTATATTTCCAAAATTTTTCGAACACATATGATTCTCTTGAAAATTTAAAGAAAAAATATGATAGTGCATTAATTAATTCTAAAATTATCGGATTATCGATTGCCACAAGACCCGATTGTATTAATGAAGATATTGTGAAACTTTTGCATTCTTATACAGATAAATATTATGTATCAGTAGAATTAGGTCTACAAACTTCAAATGAGAAGATTGGTAAATTAATTAATAGGCAATATACAAATGAACAATTCACAAAAGCTGTTGAATTACTTAATCAATATCATATTGATGTTATTGTTCATCTTATGGTTGGATTACCGAATGAAACTTTTGAAGATATACGAAATACTGTAAATTTTATTAATAAACATTATATCCAAGGATTAAAAATTCATAATACTTATGTAGTAGAAAATACTATTTTAGCTGATATGTATGATAAAAAACAATATGAACCTATTTCTTTGGAATATTACTTAAATTGTTTAACATATATTCTTTCACATATTTCTCCTGATATTGTCATTCATAGAATATCTGGTGATGCTCCTAAAGATATATTAATTGCTCCTAAATGGGATTTACACAAAAAGTGGATACTAAATGGTTTAGATAAAAAATTAAAAGAAGAAAATTTGTATCAAGGGATATTTTATAAAAATGGTAAAACCTAGGAACAGATCTGATTATCTGTATCCTAGGTCTCGCCTTCAGTCGCAGTCGTTATCGACAACTGCAAACTTTTCCAGATATTCGTCAAATTTCTTTAAGAAATCTGTCATTTTTACCTGGTTGTTCTCATTTCCCTCCTGTCCATCCTGGAGGTCTAGCAGCATGTAAAATATTTCATCTGATGCTTTCTCCAGTTTTTTGGAGAAATACGGCTTGCTCTCAAAGAGCTGCATCAAGATTTCCTGACGAGCCTCTTTCCTTTCTGACTTCCGTCTGGAAGTCAATCTTTTTCTTTCCTTCTTGAGAACTTTGAGTGTTTTTCTTTCTAATTCATACATTTTTTTATTCCTTTCTGCCAAGATAAGCCTCTTGGTTTGGTAGTACTATGAACCACGGGTCACTGTCTTTATTATACCACATTTACATAATTTTTGCAAAAATTTATATCATAAC
>CALXFE010000049.1 GCA_944387545.1 uncultured Clostridia bacterium
TCTACTGGATAAACACTAACTTGTTTTTTATCTCTACCTTTTCTTTCAAATTTAACTGTTCCATCTACTAATGCATATAAAGTATCATCACTACCTTTACCTACATTTGTTCCTGGATGTACTTTTGTTCCTCTTTGTCTTACTAAGATATTTCCAGCTAGAACAAATTGACCATCAGCTCTTTTTACTCCAAGACGCTTTGATTCACTCTCTCTACCATTATGGCTGCTACCTTGACCTTTTTTATGAGCCATGATTTCTCACTCCTTTCGGTTCTGATTTTTATATCTCTTAAATAAATTCTCTATTATTTGTTTTTATGCATTTACTTAAATTTTCATTAAGCTTCTGCTTTTTCAGCAACTTTTTTGCTTTCAGCTTTTTCACTTGCTGTTTTTGTTTCTGCTTTCTTAGCAGCTGTTTTGATTGATGTAATTTCTACTTTTGTATATGGTTGTCTATGTCCTTGTTTTCTTCTATAATTCTTTTTAGCTTTCATTTTGAAAACAATGATTTTTTTACCTTTACCATGAGAAACTACTTTTCCTTCTACTTTTACACCTTTCACATAAGGATTTCCAACTTGTACTTTTCCTTCTTCTGAAACTAGTATAACTTTATCAAAAGTAACTTTTTTACCTTCTTCTGCATCTAGTTTTTCGAAAAATACAACATCTCCTTCTGCTACTTTGTATTGTTTTCCACAGCTTTCAATTATTGCGTACATCTAAAATGCACCTCCCTTATTTGTATACTCGCTAATCCTTAAAAAAAGGTAACTAACGCTATTTGTTAGTATTTATGTACCTTGACTAAGCGGATTACAGTTACCTATTTTACCATAAAATACTATTTGTGTCAACTATTTTCTATTGAATTTTTTAGTAATATTATTTTCGTTTTTTAAGGATACACATTTTTTATCATGTGTACCCTCTTTTACTGTTTAACAAATTTTTCTTATTTTTTATCATTTATTGTTTGTAATATATCTTTCTCAAATTCTTCTACTGTTTTTACGCCAATATCGCCTTCTTCTCTTGAACGAATCGATACTGTATGTCCTTCTACTTCTTTTTCACCAACAATCAACATATATGGTATTTTGTGCAATTGCGCTTCGCGAATTTTGTATCCTGTTTTTTCATTTCTATCATCTACTTCTACACGAATACCTTTTGCTTGTAATTCTTCTTTTACTTTATATGCATACTCATGTTGATTATCTGTAATTGGTAGGATTTTTACTTGTACTGGAGCTACCCATACCGGTAGATTTCCTTTAGTTTCTTCTAATAAGAAAGAAATAAATCTGTCAGATGAACCTAATATCGCTCTATGAATAACAACTGGTCTATGTGCTTTTCCATCTTCCCCTATATATTCTAGTTCAAATCTTTCTGGTAATGCAAAATCTAATTGACAAGTTGGAATTGTCACATCATGATTTAAAGCTGTTCTAATTTGAATATCGATTTTAGGTCCATAGAAAGCTGCTTCTCCTTCTGCTTCATAAAAGTCAATATTTAATTCTTTTAAGATTTCTCTTAATTGACTTTCTGCCGTTTCCCACATTTCATCATTATCAATATATTTTTCTTTATTGGCTTTATCTCTTAATGATAATCTATATTGAAAGCTTGATGCTGGAAAGCCAAAATCTTTTTGATATACTTCTTTTATTAAATTTAAAACTCTTCCTACTTCTTCTTTTATTTGATCTGGTCTTACAAATAAATGCGCATCATTTTGACACATTTGACGAACTCTTTCTAGTCCACAAACACTACCACTTGATTCATAACGGAAATCATGTGCTAATTCACCTATACGAATTGGTAAATCTCTATATGAATGCATTTTATTTTTATAAATTAACATATGATGTGGACAGTTCATTGGTCTTAATACCATTTCTTCATTATCCATTTTCATAACAGGGAACATATCTTCTTTATAATGATCCCAATGTCCACTTGTTTTGTATAATTCTACATTTGCAAGTGATGGTGTATATACATGCGCATATCCTAATGAAATTTCTTTATCTTGAATATATCTCTCCAAGATTCTTCTAATGGTTGCTCCATTTGGTAAATACATTGGAAGTCCTGAACCTACTAATTTATGTGTCATAAAGATTTCTAGGTCTTTTCCAATTTTTCTATGGTCTCTTTGTTTGGCTTCTTCTAAGAAGTCTAGATATTCTTGTAATTGACTAGCTTTAGGAAATGAAATTGCATAAATTCTTTGAAGCATTTTATTTTTTTCGCTTCCTCTCCAATAAGCTCCTGAAGATGAAAGAATTTTGACAGCTTTTACTTTTCCTGTGCTAAGTAAATGAGGTCCTGCACATAAATCTGTAAAATCGCCTTGTTTATAGAAACTGATTTCTTCCCCTTCTGGTAATTCTTCAATTAGTTCAACTTTATATGGTTGGTCTTTCATTAATTCCAAGGCTTCTTTTTTAGGTAATGAAAATCTTTCAATTTCTAAATCTTCTTTAATAATTTTTTTCATTTCTTCTTCTATTTTTGCTTTATCTTCATCTGTAAATGGTGTTTCTACATCAAAATCATAATAAAAACCATTATCAATACTTGGTCCTATAGCAAATTTTACATTAGGAAATAATCTTTTTACTGCTTGTGCCATAATATGTGATGTTGTATGCCAATATGCTTTTTTACCTTCTAAATCCTCTTCTTGGAAAGTATGAATCACCAAATTACAATCTTCTTGTAATTCATATCTTAAATCTTTTACCTCTCCATTAACTTCTCCACAAGTTGCATTTCTTGCTAATCCTTCACTGATTTTTTTTGCCACTTCTAAAATAGTTGTTCCTTTTTCCACCTCTAAAATAGACTTGTCCTTTAAAGTAACTTTTAACATAATAAAACCTCCTTTTATTTATGTCCATTTGATATTTTATATTCAAAAAACTCCTATGGACATTCTAAAAAATATCCATAGGAGTGCTAATATTTACACGGTTCCATCCTATTTTTCACTTAATTAGAAGACGATAACGTATCTTACACGTTTGGCTTATTCACCAAAAACTTCGAAGAGGTAGTTTTTCAAATATGTTTTTCTAGATTAGCTTTCAGCCCATGACTAATCTTCTCTTTAGATAACCTTTATTTTACTTTTTCTCTTACTTGTTTTTATCTTATGTTAATAATTTTATTACTTTTTTTAAAAAAAGTCAATAGAAATATTTACTTTTATTTTTTTCTATTGTATAATCTATTAAGTTTGTAAAATATAAAGACAAACATAACTAAAAAAACTTGCTTCTATAGCTCAGTTGGTAGAGTGCAGCCTTGGTAAGGCTGAGGTCACGGGTTCAATTCCCGTTAGAAGCCCCAAAA
>CALXFE010000050.1 GCA_944387545.1 uncultured Clostridia bacterium
ATATATATTTTAACTTAATTTTTAAAAAAAGAAAAGACTATTGACAAAATTATTTATACACTTTGTCAACAGTCTGATAACTTTCGTATAAAATAATATACGAAAGTTATTTTCGGTTATTTTTTCTATTTATAAATAAATTTAACTTCTTCTACATATAATAAGTATTTCCACATATATTCGTAGACAAAAATGTCCCAAACAGAAACGTCCCCAAAAGGACATTTATATAATTTCTAAGTTTGCATATTTTGCCATTAATCGTTTGTGTCCGGCTTTTTCAAAGTTAATATCTACTTTTAAATCTTCTCCTTCTGGTTCGACTTTGTTGATAATACCTTCTCCAAATTTTTTATGATATACTCTTACGCCTGCTTCATATTTTGACAAATCAATTTCTTTGTTTGCTGTTGTTTTCTTCCCTAAATTGTTTAAGAAGCTTTCTGCTGTTCTAAAGGCAAATCCTGTGTTGTTTGTTTTATTAGATTTTGCAGCTACACCAACACCAATACCTTCTGTTTCATTTATTTTATATGTCTTGATTGTTCCGTTATGTTTACTTCCATAAGTCCATGTATAGTTTGAATCTTTAAACATTTGGTTTTTATTATTGTCTTCTTCTCCGAATGCTTCTTTATATCCTTCTAATAAGTCTTCTGGTATTTCTTTTAAGAATCTAGATACAGGATTATAACTGGTTGATCCAAAAATGGTTCTTTGTTTACTACATGTTAAATATAAATGTTCTTTTGCTCTTGTGATTCCTACATAACATAAACGTCTTTCTTCTTCTAGTTCTTTTGGTTCTGAAATGGATTTATATCCTGGGAAGATTCCTTCTTCCATTCCAACTAAAAATACAACTGGGAACTCTAATCCTTTAGCACTATGTAATGTCATTAATGTTACAGAATCTTCTGTTTCTTCAACATTGTCAATATCAGATGATAACGTAATTCCTTCTAAGAATTGACTTAATGAATTTTCTGCATATTCTTCTTCAAATTCGATGGCAACTGTTAAGAATTCCTCTAAGTTTTCTATTCTGTTTTCTGCCTCTATTGTGTTTTCCTCTTCTAAGGCTTTTGTGTAGCCTGTTTTCTTTAAAGTGTTTTTAATCAGTTCCGATATGACAAAATCTTCTTTTTTGTCTTTTAGTTCTTCTATAACATTAACAAATTCTCTAGAATTTAAATAGACTCTATTTAATCCATATTGGTCTGCATGTTTGATAATCTCATACATAGAGGTTCCATTTTGTTCTGCTAATGTTTCGACTTTTTCCAAACTTGTCTTTCCAATTCCCCTTTTTGGTTCATTGATAATTCTTTTTAAACTTAAATTATCAGCACTATTTTGTATTAATCGTAAATAAGCAATAATATCTTTGATTTCTTTTCTTTCATAGAATTTTAATCCGCCAACAATTTTATATGGTACATTTTCTCTTCTTAGAATATCTTCTATTGCTCTGGATTGTGTATTCATTCTATATAAAATAGCAAAGTCTGCATAATGATAATATTCTTCTCTTTTTAGATGTTCGATTTGTGTTACAATATACGTTGCTTCATCATATTCGTTGTCTGCTTGGTATACTTTTGGAAGATTTCCTTCCTCATTTTGTGTCCATAATTCTTTCTTGTATTTTACCTCATTATTTTTAATAACACTATTAGCAGCTTTTAAAATATTTCCTGTACATCTATAATTTTGCTCCAATTTGATAATTCTGGTTCCTGGAAAATCTCTTTCAAAATTTAAAATATTAGAAATATCAGCTCCTCTAAAGCTATAGATTCCTTGGTCATTATCTCCTACAACCGTAATATTTCCATTTTTAGAAGCTAATAATGTAACTAATGTAAATTGTGCTTTATTGGTATCTTGATATTCATCTACTAACACATATTTAAATTTATTCGCATAATATTCTAATATATCTGGATTTTCCATTAAAATTCTTATTGTGTAATTAATAATATCATCAAAATCAATCGCATTATTTTCTTTTAATCTTTTTTGATATAATTCATAGACGCTTGCAATTTTTTCTTTTCTAAAATCACCATTGGCTCTTGCCATATATTGTTCTGGTTCTAACATTTCATTTTTGGCATTACTGATTTCAGACAAAATGCTTCTATCTGTAAATAATTTATCATCAATTGCTAAATCTTTCATACAAGCTTTTACAAGTGTTCTTTGGTCTGATGTATCAAATATAATAAATGATGTGTCAAAGCCAATTCTATCAATAAATCTTCTTAAAATTCTAACACATATTGAATGAAATGTTCCCATCCAGATGTCTTTTGCATCATCCCCTACTAAATTGGCAATTCTTTCTTTCATTTCATTGGCTGCCTTATTTGTAAAAGTAATGGCTAAAATATCCCATGGTTTGGCACCTTTTTCTCCTATTAAATACGCGATTTTATGGGTTAGTACTTTTGTTTTTCCACTTCCCGCACCTGCAATTACCAAACATGGTCCTTCTGTGTTTACGACTGCTTCATATTGTTTATCATTTAATCCTTTTAATATATCTTGCATGTATTTTTTCTCCTATCTTTTTTAATTTCCGTATTTATTTTGATTATCTTATAATTCATGTTTCTTATATATTTTTATTTTATTTCAAATATCTGTTTGCGTTTTTTATTCTACTATATTTTGTTTAAAAAAGCAAGTACATTTTTGAACTTGCTTTTATTTTTGAACTTGCTTTTATTTTACTTGTTTTCACTTTTATAATGTCATCGCCAATAAACCTAACAGAAATCCGAATATATTTCCAATAGCCGTCATTCTACCATGATACAAATGATTTGCTTCCGGAACTAATTCTCCGAGATATGATATATAACATAGCACCGTGCTGCAAAACTTAAGCAAATGGCAATTATTTCTTCTGATATTCCACCTATGATAGCACCTACAAAAGCTCCAATTCCCGTAGTAATTCCTGACATAACTACGAAAAATATAACTTTGCTTTTTTTCATTCCTCCATTTTTCATTGGTATTGCCATGGATATTCCTTCTGGTTGATTCTGATTTAGACAGTTACAAATTCAATTATATATTTTTACTTTTTTATTATCAATGCCGGTTTTTCCAATGGTGTTATTTTTTGATATATTAATTTTGTTTTAATTTTTTAATGCAGTAATTGGTACAACATATACTCCATCTGGTCTTTTGTAAGTTGCATTTGAAAGTCCACATATCACACAAAGAACTGA
>CALXFE010000051.1 GCA_944387545.1 uncultured Clostridia bacterium
TGTTTTAGAGAATTAAAATTCCAATGTAATATTGCTTTATCTTTTAAATCTAACTCAAAACCTATGCCAAAAGGTCTAAAATCACTAACTAAATTAGCATAAATTATTTTTTTATCTAAATCGTCCTCAGCAAGATATTTTTCAGTATCACTAAATACATCATAAAGTAATCTTGCATATGTAATTATAAAAGCGATTTTTTCAGAATATTTCTTTGAAAAAGCTAATCCATAAATATTATCTATACCTAGTTCTAAATAAGGATTATTGTTTCCATATAAATTTAATAAATCTTCTTGTGTTAAAGGTTTATTAAAATCAATAGTATTTACTGATTTAAAAAATGGACTTATATATTCTTCTAAAGATATAGATTGAACATTGTATGGCTTTTGTAAATATACTTTTCCTTCAGTAACAAAAGTATTATTCATAGGAGCATAAGTTATATCTCCAAGCAAACCATATTTCTTAACAAAATTCAATACCATATCTTGAAAAGTTTTTTCAGCACTTAACAATTCACAGTATATATCTGATCTAGAATATGAAAGTCTAGCTTCTCTACCAATTAATAAAAAATCAACTAATAAATCCTTAGAATAATCAAAAGGATTATATATTTCATAATCTGAATCAGCAGATGGCTGTATATAAAATTCATTATCATATTTTACAATTTTATAATTATCATATTTAACCCATCTTGTACTAAAGTTGGGATTTTTTTCTTTAATCATAAAAACACCTCAAAATTTTATAAAAATCTATTGACTTTTATAAAGAAATATTATACTATGTTATTAGTTAAGCGTACTTACATAATAACAAAGGTAAAAATGTAAGTTACTAACTCTATTAACATTATACCTTAAAGGAAAGGTATAAGTCAAGTAGAGTAAAAATAAAACCGAAAAGGGAGGTGAGAATATGGGGATACCAGAAATTCAAAGAACTACTCTAACAATGAGGGAGGCTGCAGAATATTTAGGAATTTCATACTGGTTAATTAATCAACTAGTAAAAAGAAAACAAATTCCATGCTCTAAGGTTGGTGGAAAATTCTTATTTAGAGTAAAAGCATTGGAAGAGTACTTAAGTGAAAAGGAACAAGCGTCAGTACGATAAAAGAAAGGAGGGCTAATATATGATCCAAGTACAATGGCTTAAAATTTATACAGATATATTTGATAATGAAAAAATAAAAAAGCTATTAAAAAATAGGGATGGGGACACCTATTGTAGAGTATGGTTTCAATTGCTAACATTAGCTGCAAAAAGTAATCAACATGGAGCTATATTACTTGGAGAAAATATTCCAATGACAATAGATGATCTAGCAAGAGTTATGAACAAGACCGTGAATAAACTTACAACGATTATACAACAGTTAAGCAATCTTGGTATGATAATTGTAAAAGAAGATACAATCTATATAAAAAATTGGGATGTATATCAAAGTACTGATAAACTTGAAAAAATCCAAGAAGATAACAGAAGAAGACAACGAGAATATAGAGAAAGACAAAAGAAAAATAACGTTACACAAATGTTAGGTAACACAGAAGAAAAGATTAGAGAAGAAAAGATAAAAAATAGAATAGAAGAAGGGACACAATTTGAGAATGAAAGTGGATTTAAAGACTAAAAAAGCAAAAGTAATTCATGAAAAAAGAAATAAAAAAACAAGGAGGAATAAAAGTATGGTCAAAACAAAAATAATAAAAGAATTAAAATGTGAGTTCTGTGGAAAAGGACTAAGACAAGAAGTTAACACTTGGGTAGTAGGAGGTAAAGAAATTTGTATAAAAAGAATACCAGAAAGATGCAATTGTAAACAAGCAAAAGAGTATTGGAAAGAACATGATGAGTTTGAGAGAATAAAATTATTAACTAAATTAGAAATTGAAAGAAAAAAGAATATGGAAAGACTATATACACTTAGTGGTATGAGTTCTAGATTAAGAAATTATAATTTCGAAAATTATAAAGTGTGTAATGAAAACAAAACTGCATATTTTAAAGCAAAGAAATATGTAGCTGATTTATTAGAAGGTAAGAGATCAAATAGTTTATTTATTACAGGAAATATAGGAACAGGAAAAACACATTTAGCAGCAAGTATAGCAAATGAACTAATAAAAAATGGACAACCAGTAATTTTCGGAACATTAATTAATCTATTAACTGAAGTAAAAGACTCATACAGTATTGATGGCGAATATGAAAGTAAAATTATAAATAAGTATTCAAAAATTGGTTTACTAATAATAGATGATTTAGGAAAAGAAAGACCTAGTGAATGGATTTTAGAAAAGTTATTTACAATTATAAATAATAGATATGAAAATAACTTACCAGTAATAATAACAACAAATTATAACAGGGAAAAATTGAGAGAAAGGTTAGCTTGTAATAAAAATTATGAGATAGCAGATTCAATAATTTCAAGATTATATGAAATGTGTAAAGGAATAAATATTACTGGAAAAGATAAAAGAAAAGAGTTAGTATAAGTCGCCAAACAAAATACTAACTCAACAAATATTCTAAATTAATTTTAATATAAAATGGCTAAAAAGTAAAGTTTTTAGTACAAAAAAACAAAAAATAAGGAGCATTAAATGTACAAAAAAGTATCTTTAATCGCTCCAATAAAATAAAAAAGGAGAGTGCAAGTTATGGATATAACTTATAGAAAAGTAGGAGATTATTATGTACCAAATATAAAAGCTCCAGAACAAATAAAAGGATTTAAATTAGAAAAATATAGTATATTAAGATTGCAATATTTAAAGGAGCATAGGCGTGGTGAATACACATATTTATTGATAGAAAATAAGTTACAAAGTCATCTGTTAGAGGTACAAAAAAATGCAAAAAAGGAATACGAAATGTTAATAAAAGAATTAAAAATAAAAGAAAATATTACAGAAGAATTGAAGGAAAAAGATCAAATGAAATGGGTAGGTCTTATGAATAATATTAGTAATATTGCAGATGAAATTGTAATAAAAAAATATGTATATGAAGAGTAATAATGA
>CALXFE010000052.1 GCA_944387545.1 uncultured Clostridia bacterium
AAATTTTCGGTAGAGAATTTTAGAAATTTTAAAGAAAAATTATCAATTGACTTTAAACAAGAACATGATTATAAATTTAATACAGAATGTGTGAATAATAAAATAATAAGTAAAATAGTAGTATTTGGAAATAATGGTGAAGGAAAAAGCAACTTTGGATTTGCAATGTTTGATATAGTAAGAACGATAACAGACTTATTTGTAGATACAGGAGCATATGATGTAAAAAATTTTCTAAATGCGGATAGTGATTTAGATTATGCAGAATTCAATTATGAATTTAAATTTGGAGAAGATGTTATAAAGTACAATTATAAAAAAAGTAATGTAACTACATTGAAATCTGAAGAATTAATAATAAATAATGAATTAATATATATATTTGATTTTGAAAAAAAAGATGGAGAGTTTAATTTATCTAGAATAGGTGCTGAAACATTAAATATAGATAAAGAAAATATTAAAATATCAATATTAAAATTTATATCAAATAATACTGTTCAAAAAGAAGATAGTGTAATAAGTAAATTAATAGAATTTGTAAAACATATGATATGGTTTAGGTCATTAGGAGCAAATGCATTTATAGGGTTTGAAACAGATGTAGAAGAGCTAAATGAATGGATAGTAAAAAATAACTTAACAAAGGATTTTGAAGAATTTTTAAGAAATATGGCAAAAGTTAATATGAATTTAACAAGCGCTAAAATAGGAAATAGCGAATTTCTATTAGATAAGCATAAAAAAAGAGCATTAATATTTAATGATATTGCATCATCAGGAACAAAATCATTGCAATTATTTTATTATTGGAGTAAAAGATTTGAAAAAGCATCATTAGTTTTTATAGATGAATTTGATGCATTTTACCATTTTGAATTGTCAGAAAATGTTATTAAGCTACTTTTAAAATATAAGAATATGCAAGCAATATTAACATCACATAATACAAATTTAGCAGATAATAAATTAATGAGACCAGACTGTTATTATATATTAAAAAGTGGAAAAATAAAATCATTTGTAGATAGTACTCAAAGAGAATTACGAGAAGGACATAATTTAAGTAAAATGTTAAAAGAAGGAGAATTTGATGAGTAATATTTTATTTATTACAGAAGGACCAGAAGATGAAAAAGACTTTTTAGAGAAAATGTTTGATATATGTTATAAATATAAAAAGTATGAAATATATTCATATAATACTACAATTCATACATTAGTAGATATTTTATTTGATGAGGATGGAAACATAGATGAAGATTTAGATATAAAATTGACTCTAAGAGAAAATGAAAAAGACGAAGAAAAGAGAAAAATTTTAAGTCAAAAATATACAGAAATATTTCTAATATTTGATTTTGAGCCACAACATAATAAATTAAAATTTAGAGAAGTAAAGCAATTACTAAATATATTTAATGATTCAACTGATAAAGGAAAATTATATGTAAATTACCCCATGATGCAATCTTATAAGCATATTAATAAGATGCCAGATAGAGATTTCAAAGATAGAAAAGTAACTTTACAAGAAGTATACAATTATAAAGATATTGTAGCTAGTAAAACTTCTTATCAAGACTTAAGAAAATACAACTATCCAATTCTTATTAGCATGATGTTACATCATTTAATGAAAATAAATTATATATTAAATGGAACATATGAAATACCTGATAAGAATACATTTTATAAATTTGACTTTTCCAAATTATACAATATACAATTAAAACTAATAAAAAATGAAAGAATGGTTTATGTTGTAAACACTTGTATTTTAAATATAATAGAATATAATGCTACTAGGTTTTTAGAACAAATAAATAATCAAAAAGAAAGATTTTATATATAAATATTTATTAAAAAACTATATGGATTAATTTTCATATAGTTTTTTAAGTGTTTCATAAAATAAATGTCGAAATATGTAAAAAATATGATATAATATATGCGGATTTTAGGAGGGGATAATGTTGGAAAAAGAAAAAACAAACATAAAAACAATATTAATGTATGTAGTAGGAATATTCTTAATAATAAGTATGGCAACATATTTAGGACGAAACTTATTGGTAGCAATACTAATGGGCTTGCTGGGAATTGCAATATTGCCACCTATAAATGAAAAAATAAATGAAAGATGGATAAAAGGAAACAAAAATAAAAATACAGCCAAAGTTATTTTAGAAGTAGCATTATTCTTTTTAATTGTAGCTCTAGTACCAAGAACAGTAGAAACAAGTAGTGAACAAATAGCAAAAGGAGAAAATCTTATAGTAAATAATGTAGAAGAAAATACACAAAATACTATAAATACTGTAAATGTTACAAATGCTACAAACACCACAAATACTCAATCTGAAGAACAATCAACCAATGTATCAGTAGAAAATACTATAAAAGAAACTGCACAACCAAAACAAGAAGAACCAAAGAGTAGCACGCCAAGTAGTTATAGTAGTACAGCTAGTTCATCAAGTAAGGCAAGTACAAGTACATCTACATCAAGTTCAACACAATCAAAAAGTACAAAACAAACAACTAGTAGTTCAACAACTAAACAATCAAGTAGTGGAAGTTCTACAAGTAGTAGTAGTACTCAAAATAGTCAAACAGTATATGTAACACCAACAGGAAAAAGGTATCACTTAAGTCCAACATGTGGAGGAAAAAATTCAACTGCAACAACTCTAAGTAATGCAAAATCAATGGGATTAACACCATGTAAGAAATGTGCACAATAAATTTTAGTAAAAAAGAAAAATATCTTAAAACACTTGAAAAAGTATATAAAATGTAGTAGAATACAATAGTAATACGATTTTTAGTATTACTGTTGTATTTTTTTATCAAAAATTTTAATTCTTAAAATTCCAGTAAAAAAACTAGTTAAAAGAAAAAATAAGAAAGAAGGTGAAAAAGAGAGAAATATAAAGGAAAGTGGATTAAAAGTTATATATTTATGCATAAAGAAATATTGACTTTAAAAGTAAAAGAAATTATAATGGAAGGAGAATGAT
>CALXFE010000053.1 GCA_944387545.1 uncultured Clostridia bacterium
ATTTTTTAGTCCTTTTTGCTGTTAATTGGACATATATATTTTAACCTAAAAATCTAAAAAAGAAAAGACTGTTGACTGATTTTTTTTGCTTTGTCAACAGTCTGGATAGACTTTATTGTCTATCTTTTATTTTTACAATACTATAAAAAAATCACTTTAGATACTTTTTATATCCAAAACGACTATTTATAACTATGCAACTGCAGTTGCGTAGTTATAAATAATATATTATTCTTCATTATCTTGTTGTTTTTCTATTTCTTCAATATCTTTAATATGCAATTCAATTTCTTCTGCTTTTGGTAATTGTGATTGCAAATATTCTGGTATATCTTGTAAAAGTTTATATTCACTTACACCAACAGGTTTATTTATATCTTTTAATGCATATTCTGCTGTTAGTTTGTCTTTTTCTTTACATAGTAATATTCCTATTGTTGGATTGTCTCCATCTTTTATTAACATATCATCTATCGCTGATAAATAGAAATTCAATTGTCCTGCATCAGTTGGTTTAAATTTTCTCGCTTTTAATTCCACTACAACATAACATCTTAATTCTAAATGATAGAATAACAAGTCTATGTAATAATCAATATCACTTACTGTTATCTTATATTGATTTCCTACAAATGCAAAGCCATTTCCTAGCTCAATAAGCACATTTTTTATTTTTTCAATCATAGCATCTTCTATTTGCTTTTCTTTCACTTGTCCTTTTAAAACAATAAAATCAAATATATATGGATCTTTTATAGTTTGCATAGCTAAATCACTTTGAACATCCGGTAATGTATTTTCAAAGTTCGTTATTTTCTCTGCAATTGCTTGTCTCTCATATAGTTTGTATTTTATTTGATCTTCCAAAACATCATAAGACCAACCATTTTTGATTGTTTCTTTCATATACCATTTTCTAATATCCATATCCTTAATTTTATTTATCAACAAAATATTATGTGACCAAGTCAAGAGGGTGTCCTGAAATAGGAGCCCAAGAAACAAAAAATCCAGCTCGATAAGAGTTGGATTTTTTGATATAAAAATCAGGGAAAATACTGACAAATCAGCACTTTAATGATATAATTCAATTGTAAAAAGTCTTGATTTTGGAGGTATAAAATGGGATTTAAATATTATGAGCAAAACCAGTTAATGATACCAATGGAATGGAAAACATTAATAGATAAAAATGATGTAGTATTCGTATTAAATGATTTAATAGATAATATGAATATAGATAAATTGTTAGAAACATATTCTCCATTAGGAAATAGCTCATATTCTCCAAAAATGATGTTAAAAATATTAATGTATGGATATATAAGAAAAAGATATTCATCAAGACAAATAGCAGAAGCAGTACAATGCGATATAAAATTCATATGGTTAGCAGGAGGAAATAAACCAACAAGAAATGTAATAAATTCATTTAGAAAAGATAAAATGAAAATCATAATGGAAGATGTATTTGTAGAATTGCTTGTAGTGCTTGAAAAGAAAGGATACATCAATACAGAAGAGTATTTTGTAGATGGAACAAAAATAGAAGCAAACGCAAATAAATATACATTTGTATGGAAGAAAGCAGTAGAGAAATATAGAGCAAAATTGCAAGAACAAGTACACGAATTAATGAAAGATATAGATGAATTAAATGAAGAAGAAGATAAATTGTATCCAGATAAAGAAATAGAGCCAGAAGAGATCACACCAGAAGAATTAGAAGAATTCTCAAAGAGATTATCAGATAAATTAAATGAAGGATTAGAGAAGCAAAAAAATAAAGAAGAAAAAAAGAAAGAACATAAGATAAAGAAAATAATAAAAAAAATTGATAATGATTTTAAGCCCAGGCTAGAAAAATACAATAAAGATTTAGAAATTATTGGAAAGAATAGAAATAGTTATTCAAAAACAGATACAGATGCTACCTTTATGCACATGAAAGAAGACCATATGAGAAACGGTCAATTAAAACCAGGATATAATATACAAGTAGGAAGTTGTAATGGATTTGTCGTAAACTGGAGTACACATCAAAATAGAAATGATAATGGAACATTGATACCACATCTTGAAAGATATGAAAGATTCTTTAATAAATTACCAGAAAGTATAGGAGCAGATAGTGGATATGGAAATCAAGAAAATTATGAATATTTAAAGGAAAAACATATAAGAAATTACATTAAATATCCACTTTTTCATAAAGAGCAAACAAAGAAATTCAAATCAATGAGATACAATTGGCAAAATATGGAATATGATGAAATAAATGATAAATTTACTTGTCCAGAAGGAAAAAAAATAGAATACATTAAAACAAGATATGATAAAACAGAAACAGGATTTATACAAGAAAATAGAGTTTATGAATGTTCAGACTGTAGTAATTGCACACATAAAAGCGAATGTACGAAAGCACAAGGAAATCGCCAAATACGATTTAATAAAAAACTATGGCAATTAAAAAATGTAGCAAGAAGAAATTTAATGTCTGAAAAAGGACTAGAGATGCGAGGAAAAAGAGCAGAATACTCAGAAGGAATTTTTGGACAAATCAAATGGAATATGAGCTTCAAGCGATTTTTGCTTAGAGGTTTAGACAAAGTCGACCTTGAATGGGGACTTTTATGCTTTGCATTAAATATAAAGAGAATGAATAAAAAAGATATAGAAAAATTAAAAGAAATAGCGATGGCGAAAGCTATTTCTCTATCAAAAAATATAACAGAGTTTTTAAAACAAAAAATCCAACTCTTATCGAGCTGGATTTTTTGTTTCTTGAGCTCCTATTTCAGGACACCCTCTTTCAATATTAGGATATT
>CALXFE010000054.1 GCA_944387545.1 uncultured Clostridia bacterium
AAAAAGTTTTTTAAGACTAATTAACATCCCCTTTTTATTTTCAAAGAAAATTATTTTATACTGTTGCAGTATAGAGTGATTTTCTTTTTTATGCTATAATCATCTCGACAAATTACAAGTTATAGGAGAGGTTGATATGGAAAATAAATTTATTAGATCTAAATTTAATGGACTTACTAAAGAAGTATATGATTGGGATTTTATTTCAATTTCTCCATTTTTTAAAGAAGAATTTAGGACTAAGACAGCTGAAAAAGAAATTATAGATGCATATTTACATTCGGCAGAATGTTTATATATTTGTATGCGTAGTGAAAATAATCCAGATCCTAGTATAAAAGTTATGAGAATGAATCAAATGTGTATGCCATTTTTATTTTTGTGCAGACATACAATAGAATTATTAATAAAAGCAGTTTTAAATAAAAAGCAAGGTAAAGTTAAGAAAATACATAAACTTAAAGAATTATGGGAAGAATTGACTAAAGAAATAACTGTTAAAGATAATGATTTTAACATGCTAATAGATGTATTAAATATTATAGATGATGATGGTTGTAAATTAAGATATTCAAATGATGGAAAAGGTAATAATTATAATGAGAAACCTTGTTTTGTTAGATCTGATTTAATATTAGAAACAACTAAAAATTTATATAATTTTTTAATAGAACAAATATAATAAATATTTTGACTAGTACAAAAATGTGATACTAGTCATATTTTTTATAAAAAGGTTTGGGATAGTCCTTTTCAATTTTATATAATGAGTAAAATTGGAAAGGAGTGAGTATAATGGAGAAAATTGTAGAAAGTTTTTTTAATTTATATAATGATGATTTCTTTGAATATTTTGATAGATACAAAGTATTGAAAATTATGCAAAATAAAGAATATAAAAAAATAAATCAACAAATATGTAGTGTAAAAGAAAAATATCCAAAAGTTATTTCATTATTAGAAGATAAAGAGTCTGTTGCTTTAAATTATGAAGAAGGAAAGGCAATTAATAAAATTTTAAAATTACAAGAAGAATTAGATGGAATTGAAATAAAAGAGGCTTTTAAATTAGGATTTAAAGAAGCACTTATTTATCTTGAATCGATGGATATGCTAAATATATAAGAAGGAGAAGACTATGAAATTTATATATGCTTGTGATATTCACGGAGATGAATATAAATATGAAAAATTATTAGTAGAGGCAATAAAACAAAAAGTTAAATATTTAGTATTTGGAGGAGATTTATTGCCTAAAAACTGTAGTGATAGATACAATGAACAAAAAATATTTATAGAAAAATTTTTTGATAATTATTTTACTAAATTAAAAGAAAATAATATTAAATGTATTTGTATATTAGGAAATGATGATTTAGAACAATTAGATGAAACATTTGAAAATGAATGTAATAAATTTGATAATGTATTTAATATAGATAATAAGAAAGCAGATTTAGAAGATATTTCTTTTATAGGATTATCTAAAGTATTAGACCATCCTTTTGGTTGCAAAGATAGAGTTGTAATTGAAGAAAATTTAGAAATGCCTTTTCAGTTATCAAAAATAATATATGTCGAAAAATGTAGAAATATGCTGTCAGTTGATGAATGGAAAGAATATAGGAAAAAAGTAGAAAAAATGGAAAATGTGTTAAAACATTTGCCTAAAGCAACAGAAGGAAAAAAGGCTATTTATGTATTTCATAACCCACCATTTGGAGTAGGATTAGATGTATGTATAGATAAAAGACAAGTAGGTTCAAAAGCAATAACAGACTTCTTAACAAAAAGTAATGCCTATATGTCTTTACACGGACACATTCACGAATCTTATAAAGTTACAGGAATATGGAAAAATGAATTAAACGGTACAATTTGTATACAAACAGGTCAAACAGAAAGAGGTAATAAAGATATATTTTATGCAATTATTGATACAGATACTGATTATAGCAATTTAATTGTATTGAAAGAACAATAAAAAGGTTAAACAAAAATACTAGCAAAAATAGTACACACAAAAAACAGTACAAAAAAAAGACTATGTTGAAACAATGAAAATAAGTAGTATAATGTATATAATGAAACAATTATAAGAGATGCAAGAGTAAAAAAATCTTAGCACCTCTTTTTTTGTTTCAGGGTTTTGTATAGATTAATGGTGTATTGTAGAATTTATTATAGAAAGAAGGTAATTACAATGACTTTTGGAAAGTATGGAAAAATGATTTTAGCAAATATGGAAAGAAATTATCCATATAGAAAACAAGAATTAGAGCTTACAGGAGAACTAAATGTTAAGATATTTGAAAGAGAAAAATATATTTTAGAATTAAAAAAGCAAGTAGAACAGCAAATAAAAGAAAAATACAAAGCTCCTAGTACAAGGGAAATGTCCATACTTGCCAAATATCAACAAATGATTGATGGTTTAGTTGATGAAGTTCTAATGAAAGAAATTTTACAAAAAATATAGAAATCGAGTTAGTTACTATACTAGCTCTTTTTTTAT